>NZ_JAVAJK010000002.1:0-431079 GCF_052112325.1 Pseudomonas sp. Yb2C2
CCCCCGCACCGCCCCGCACCATGGCCGCCACCTGCATAAACCCAATAACAACAGGTCCACCACCATGAGCACCTTTCACCCGCGCCGGCTCCTGCTGGCCACCGCTATCGCCAGTCTTGCCATGCCCGTCGTCGCCGAAGAACACGGTTTTCTGGAGGACGCCAGCGCCAACCTCAACCTGCGTAATTTCTTCTTCAACCGCAATTTCACCAACCCCACCAAAACCCAGGGTGGCGCGCAGGAGTGGACACAGAGTTTCATCCTCGACGCCAAGTCCGGCTTTACCCAAGGCACCGTCGGTTTCGGTGTGGATGTGCTCGGGCTGTACTCGTTGAAGCTCGATGGCGGGCGCGGTACCGGTGGCACCCAATTGCTGCCGCTGGACCACGATGGCCGCCCTGCAGATGAATTCGGCCGTCTCGGCGTGGCGTTCAAGGCGCGTATTTCCAAGACCGAAGTGAAGGTCGGCGAATGGATGCCGGTGCTGCCGATCCTGCGTGCCGACGATGGCCGCTCCCTGCCGCAAACCCTGCGCGGCGGGCAGATCACCTCGAAGGAAATCGACGGCCTGACCCTGTACGGCGGCCAGTTCCGCGCCAACAGCCCGCGCGACGACAGCAGCATGTCGGACATGTCGATGGTCGGCAAAACCGCGTTCACCTCGGACCGCTTCAACTTCCAGGGCGGCGAGTACGCCTTCAACGACAAACGCACCCAGGTCGGCGTGTGGAACGCCCAGCTCAAGGACATCTACAGCCAGCAGTTCGTCAACCTGATCCACAGCCAGCCCCTGGGCGACTGGACCCTGGGCGCCAACCTCGGGTTCTTCTACGGCAAGGACGACGGCAGCGCCCGCGCCGGCGACCTGGACAACAAAACCTGGTCCGGTCTGTTCTCGGCCAAGTATGGCGGCAACACCTTTTACGTCGGCCTGCAAAAACTCACCGGCAACAGCGCGTGGATGCGCGTCAACGGTACCAGCGGCGGCACCCTGGCCAACGACAGCTACAACTCGAGTTACGACAACGCCGAGGAAAAATCCTGGCAGGTGCGCCACGACTACAACTTCGCCGCCCTCGGCGTACCGGGCCTGACCCTGATGAACCGCTATATCAGCGGCAGCAACGTGCACACCGGCACCATCACCGACGGCAAGGAATGGGGTCGCGAAAGCGAATTGGGCTACACCGTACAGAGCGGCGTGGTGAAAAACCTTATGGTGCGCTGGCGCAATTCGAGCATGCGCCGCGACTACAGCAACAATGAGTTCGATGAAAACCGGTTGATCGTCAGTTACCCGATAAGTCTGCTGTAATCCGGCGCCGCACTTACTGTATCGTGCGCGCCTGCCGCTGCTGATCCGCCCAGCAGCGGCCTCTTATCCGAGCCTGCGCACACCATGAAATCCTTTGCCATCGCATCCGCCGTGCTTGCCCTGGCCTTGAGCCTCAGCGGCTGTATCGGCGCGCCCATTGCCCTGACCGCGCAGACCGAGCAACGCCTGCAAGCCCAGGCGCCGATCCGTTTTTTGCTGACCTTCGATGACGGCCCCAGCGCCTCGGGCTACGACAACCCCAGCCGTTCAGTGATCGCCGACCTGGCGCACAACCCGGTGCTGCCGGGGATCAAGGCGGTGTTCTTCCTGCAGACCGAATCGTCGCGTTCCGGCGGCAGCTCGCGGGGGCGCAAGACGATGGAGCGTGAATACGCCGGCGGGCATGTGCTGGCTTTTCACACTGCCACGACCTTTCATACCAACCACCGCTGGCTGAATGATGCCGAGCTGGAACGCACCCTCAGTCAGGGCGCGAGCGATATCGCCTCGATCACCGGCGCGCCGCCCGTGCTGGTCCGCCCGCCGTTCTGGAACTACGACCGGCGCACCTTCGCCGCCTACCAGCGCCATGGCATGCAGGTCCTGCTGACCGACCTGAGCGCCAATGACGGCAAGATCTGGGGCTTCAATGGCAGCCCAAGGCGCCGCGCCAACCTGTATCGACAACTGTCGGTGGTGCGCGAGCGCATCGCGCTGGGGGAGCTACCGACGGTGGACGGTGTGATTCCGGTGGTGGTGACCTTCCACGACATCAACCGCTATACCGCCCGGCACATGCAGGAATACCTGCAGATCCTGCTGGACAGCGCACGAGTCAATGGCATGAAGACCGCAGCCGAACCGTTCTACACCGATACGGCCGCCCTGCAACGCGCGGCATTGGCGCGTACGGTCAAAGACGTGAATGAAGCAGTGCATCTGCCGGGCGTGTGGAATTGGGTGTGGGACGCCGACTCCCATTAACTCCAGGCCGTTCTTAAGGCATGCAATATCAAGACAGCGTTTGACTGCTTTTTCCTTGGAACAGCATTTCCCCTCCCGCCACTCAAAGGAACGCCCGCCAACCACGATCGAGTCCAACCATGACTATCTCTGCGTCCATGCCCGTGCTGACGAACTACACCAACAGCCCATCACCGGCAACGCCAGAACCCCCCGTCCACATCAAATACAAACGCCCTGACTCCGATGCCCTGACTCCCTCCTCCCGGCCGTCTCCCGAAGTCGCCCTGGGACACAAAAGCTACGTAAACAGCGAGGTCCTGTTTCAGGACAAACACGTAAAAATCTCCCAGGAGGTTGAATTCAGCGCCGCACAAAACGGCGACGTCGGCACAATATTCAGTCAAATCGTATTGGAAACCGGCAACCGTGCAGACCGGGTGAACATCACCCGTACCTCCGATGGAAAGCTGCTCGCTACCGTCAACGATAAAGCCTACACCCTTGAGCTGCTCAATCGCCCCGAGCTGGGCATGGTCCAGCCCCTGTATATCAAGACCCACGGCGGCAACGACTGTGTGGTGGTGGCTCCAGACGTGACGACGCCCATCAGGATCGACCTCGGAGACGGTGACGACTACGCCCGTGGCGGTGGTGGTACCACCCAAATCAAGGGCGGCGCGGGCGACGACTTTATCGAAATGGGCAAGGGCCGTGGAGTCGCATCGGGCGGAGAAGGCAACGACACGCTGGTCGCGGGCAGTGGTAGCAGTGCGCTTTATGGCGGCAATGGTAATGACCGTCTGCAGGCCCTGGAAGGACCTGTCGGTCGAATCGTGCATATGGATGGAGGTCGTGGTCATGACTTCATGATCGCCAAAAATGGCCACACCGTGATGCACGGTGGCGGTGGTGACAACCTGATGGTCAGTCTTGGCAGCTCGGTCATTTACACCGGCAGAGGTCATAACAACGTGAGGTCTCACCATGACAACACGGTTATCTACGCCAAACCTTCGGATAATGTGATCCGCTCGCTCAGCTCACGCAGGTTTGATGTAACGCCCAGTGACGCCGGCAAAACAGCCTATCTGGTCGAGGGTTCCGCCGAGTTCAGACAGCGGGTCGAAGACGATCTGGAGCTATTGAGAATGTCGCCCATAGGCCAGCAGTCGTTGAAGAAAGAGGACGAATTGGCGGCACGCAACAACGCGCCAGTCACCCTGCGCGAGCTGGACACCCGTGATGACATGACCTACGGCTTCAACACCCAAGCCATTCAACGGTATCTTCAAGCAGGCGGCGACGTCGAATCACTGACCGATTCACAGTTGGGTTACATCGTGGAGGGTGAACCGGGAGAAACGGCTGACCTGGGCACGATCAATTACAACCCGATGTATATGTATGACGACAGATCTCCCCCGATCACCAGCCTCGCTCATGAGAGGGGACACGCATTCGCGGGTGCCACAGGTCAAAATCTAAAGGGAGAAACTGCAACACCCGACACTCACCAGGAACGCGAACCCAACATAGAGCGGCAGGCGATCGGTCTGCAAACGGCAGTCCCCCCGGTTGATTTCGACGGCGACCCCAGCACCGCGAAAACCACCACCAATCCACGGGAATTTACCGAAAACGGCCTGAAAGAAGAGATGGGGCTTCCATTGCGCAAGAGGGTCTACACGACAAGGCTGGCCTGAGCCTGTTACTTCGGCGGGCGGGACTCAACCCCCAGTTCGTCCCACACTGATTCAGCCAGGTGGAACGTTGCATTCGCCGCCGGGATCCCGCAATAGATCGCGCTCTGCATCAGCACTTCCTTGATCTCGGCGCGGGTAACGCCGTTGCTGGCGGCGGCGCGCAGGTGCAGCTTGAGTTCTTCGCTGCGGTTCATGCCGATCAGCATGGCGATGGTGATCAGGCTGCGGGTGTGGCGAGGCAGCCCGGGGCGGGTCCAGATGTCACCCCAGGCGTGGCGGGTGATCATGTCCTGGAACTCGCTGTTGAACTCGGTCAGCGCGTTGAGGCTGCGGTCGACATGGGCATCGCCCAGCACTTCGCGGCGCACCTGCAGGCCGTCGGCATAACGTTGTTTCTCGTCCACAAAAAACTCCTGGTTCAATAAGATTTCAACTCGATGACCTGTGGCGAGCGGGCTCCTTATGGTGAGCGGGCTTGCCCCGCGTTGGGCTGCGAAGCAGCCCCAATACGGACGCCGAATTATTTCAGACAGACCGTGGCGCCTGATTTGGGGCCGCTTCGCGCCCCAACGCGGGGCAAGCCCGCTCACCACAGGAAGCCCGCTCACCACAACAAGCCCGCTCGCCACAGGAAGCCCACTTGCCACAACAAGCCAGTTGCCACAACAGCGGCCTCAGCGGGCCAGCAGGAATTTGATAACCCGATCACTGAACGCAGCACCGGCCTGCACATTGGACAGGTGCGCCGCGTAGAACTCGGCGTACTCGGCGCCCTGCACATGGTGCTGGATAAAGTGACCACCGGCCGGTGGCGTGACGGCATCTTCAGTGCCGGCAATCACCAGGGTTGGCGCCTTGATCTTCGACAACTGCTCACGGAAATCGGCATCACGCACGGCGGCGCAGTTGGCCGCGTAACCTGGGGGCGAAGTCGCGGCAAGCATGTCGGTGATCTGCTTGGCCTGGTGCGGGTTGGCTGCCGCAAAATCGGCGGTGAACCAACGCGCAATCGACGCATCGCGCAAGGCCACCATGGCCGCCGCGCCATCACGCTGGACCATCTCGATCCGTGGGTTCCAGATCTCCGGCGTGCCGATTTTGGCGGCGGTGTTGCACACCACCAGGCGCTGCAGGCGCTCACCGGCATTAATCCCCAGCCATTGGCCGATCAAGCCACCCATGGACAGCCCGCAAAAATGTGCACGCTGAATATCCAGCGCATCCAGCAGTGCGATCACGTCGAGGCCCAACTGCTCGATGCTGTACGGTCCCTCGGTCACCAGGGATTTGCCGTGGCCACGGGTGTCGAAACGCAACACCCGGAAATGCTCGGTAAACGCCGGGATCTGGATGTCCCACATATGCAGGTCGGTACCCAGCGAGTTGGACAGCACCAGCACCGGTGCGTCCAGGGGGCCATCGAGTTGGTAATGCAGTTCGCCCTCGGCGAGTTGTACGAAAGCCACAGCGTTCTCCTTAGGCGGTCAATGCAAAGTGTTCGGTGACAGCGCGAGTGACCCAGGTGTGCGCCTGGCCCAGGTAGTGGGCCGGGTCGAGCAGGCGGTCCAACTCAGGGGCGGACAACTCGGCGGTGACCTGCGGTTCGTCCGCCAGCACCGCGCGCAAGTGGCGCCCTTCTGCGACGGCGCGTTTGCAGCATTGCTCCAGCAGGTGGTGCGCGGTTTCCCGGCCCAGGCGTTGAGCCAGCACGATGCTGACGGCTTCGGCCAGCACCAGCCCTTGGGTCAGGTCGAGGTTGTGGGCCATGCGTCCGGGGTCGACTTCCAACCCTTCGCTCACCAGCAGCGCTTGTTTCAGGGCCCCGGACACCAGGCGGCAAATCTCCGGCAAGGTTTCCCATTCGGCGTGCCACAGGCCCAGGCTGCGTTCATGTTCCTGGGGCATGGCGCTGAACATCGTCGCCACCAGGCCGGGCACGCGCGTGGCGGTGCTGATCAGCACAGCGGCGCCCACCGGGTTGCGTTTGTGCGGCATGGTCGACGAACCGCCCTTGCCGGGCGCCGACGGCTCGAACACTTCGGCCGCTTCGGTTTGCATCAGCAGGCTGATATCGCGGCCCAGCTTGCCGAGGCTGCCGGCGATCAGGCCCAGGACGCAGGCGAACTCCACCAGTCGGTCGCGTTGGGTGTGCCAGGGTTGTTCAGGCAAGCTCAGTTGCAACTCCGACGCCAGCGCCTCGGCCACCGGCATGGCGTGTTCACCGAGTGCCGCCAACGTCCCGGACGCGCCGCCGAATTGCAGCACCAGCAAACGCGGTTGCAGTTCTTTCAAACGCTGGCGACTGCGCGTCACCGCGCCCAGCCAACCGGCAATCTTCATCCCCAGGGTGACCGGCGTCGCGTGTTGTAACCAAGTACGCCCGGCCAACGGCGTCGTCGCATAACGCTGGGCCTGGGCGGCCAGCACATCGCCCAGACGCGCCAGGTCCGTTTCGATCAACCCCAGGGCCCGGCGCAGTTGCAGCACCAGCCCGGTGTCCATCACGTCCTGGCTGGTCGCGCCCAGGTGCACATAGCGTTCGGCCCCGGCATCCCCGCTGGCAATCAACTTGCCCAGCGCCTTCACCAGCGGAATCGCCGAATTCCCCGCCGTGGCAATCGCCACACCGAGGGCATCCACGTCGTACAGCGACGCCAGGCAGGCCTGGGCAATCGGCGCCACGGCCGCCTGCGGGATCAACCCGACCTGGGCCTGCGCCCGGGCGAGCGCGGCTTCGAAATCGAGCATGCCCTGCAAGCGTCCCTGGTCGCAGAACACCTCGGCCATGCTGTCAGCAGTGAAGTAAGCGTCGAACAGTTGATTGCTCGTGCGCAGTGTCATAACTCATCCCTTACAAATCGTGATGCAGGTACGCCGCCTGTTTCGGCAAACGCAAGCTGAACAGGAAGGCCACCGCCATCATGCCGGTGACATACCAATAGAAGGTGTTTTCCATGCCCATGGATTTGAGGCCCAGGGCCACGTATTCCGCCGAACCGCCGAAGATTGCGTTGGCCACCGCATAGGCCAGGCCCACGCCCAGGGCGCGCACTTGTGGCGGGAACATTTCCGCCTTCACCAGGCCGCTGATCGAGGTGTAGAAGCTGACAATCGCCAGGGCCAGGGTGATCAGCACAAACGCCAGGAACGGACTGCTGACGGTTTTCAAGCTGAGCAGGATCGGCACCGTGCACAGTGTGCCCAACGCGCCGAACCACAGCATTGAGTTACGCCGGCCGATCTTGTCGGCCAGCATGCCGAACAGCGGCTGCATGCACATGTACAGGAACAGCGCGCCGGTCATGATGTAACTGGCGGTCTTGGCGTGCATCCCGGCGGTGTTCACCAGGTACTTCTGCATGTAGGTGGTAAAGGTGTAGAAAATCAGCGAACCGCCTGCGGTGTAGCCGAGAACGGTGATGAATGCCGCCTTATGGTCACGGAACAGCGCGGCGATACTGCCGGCGTCCTTGTCCTCGCGGGTTTCCTTGCTGGTGGTTTCCTTGAGGGTGCGGCGCAGCAGCAGGGAAATCACCGCGGCAATCGCACCGATCACGAACGGAATCCGCCAACCCCAGGCCCGCAGTTCTTCCTCAGTGAGGATCTGTTGCAGGATCACCACCACCAGCACCGCCAACAGTTGGCCACCGATCAGGGTCACGTACTGGAACGAGGCAAAAAACCCACGCTGGCCCTTGAGCGCGACTTCACTCATGTAGGTGGCGGTGGTGCCATATTCGCCCCCCACCGACAGGCCCTGGAACAGCCGCGCCACCAGCAGCAGGGCCGGGGCCCAGGCGCCGATGTCTTTGTAGGTGGGCAAAAAGGCGATGACCAGGGAACCGGCGCACATCATCAGCACCGAGATCATCATCGAATTCTTGCGTCCGTGCTTGTCGGCGACCCGGCCGAACAGCCAGCCGCCGATGGGGCGCATCAGGAAGCCGGCAGCGAACACGCCAGCGGTGTTGAGCAGTTGGACCGTGGGGTCATCCGACGGAAAAAACGCCGGGGCGAAGTAAATGGCGCAGAAGGCATAGACGTAGAAGTCGAACCATTCGACCAGGTTGCCGGAGGAGGCACCGACAATCGCAAAGATCCGTTTGCTGCGCTCTTCTCCGGTGTAGTGACTGGTGGTTGTTGTCATGGTTTTTCACTCAGTGGGAACGGTTATAGCCTAGACATACTTTGCAACAACCGGAGGTAGTTGCAAGCAGCAAGCTATAAGCTGCAAGAGAAAAACCGACGCGGTCACTGCTCTTCCTTGTAGCTTGCAGCTTGAAACTTACCGCTGCTACCGATCAATAATCGAAGAACACCGTCTCCTTATCTGTGCCCTGCAAAATCACATTCCACTGATGTACACCCGCCGCATCCCGCTTGGCAATCAACGTGCCGCGCCGCTCGGCAGGCACACAGGCCAACAACGGGTCATCCCCATTCAACGCCTCGCCCTCGAAATAAATCCGCGTCAGCAGGTGCTTCACCAGCCCACGGGCAAACACCAGCACCACCAGGTGCGGCGCCTGGGTCGTGCCTTGCAGGCCCGGCACGCTGCCCGGCTTGATCGTGGTAAAGCGGAAGCGCCCTTCGGCATCCACCGGCACCCGGCCAAAGCCTTCGAAGTTCGGGTCCAGCGCCTTGTCCTGCTCATCTTCAGGGTGGTCGTACTTGCCGGCGGCGTTGGCCTGCCAGACTTCGAGCATGGCGTCGTTGACAACATCACCGTTGCCGTCCACCACTTGCCCGCTGATCGCCACGCGCTCGCCGAGGGTGGCGGCGACGGTCAAATCTTCGCGGTTCAGCCAGGTCAGGCCGATGTGGTAGTACGGCCCGACGGTGTGGGACGTGGTCGCGTTGAGTGTCATCTCATTTCTCCATCGGCGTGGCGTCGCGGCCGCGCAGGACGATGTCCCAGCGGTAGCCGAGGGCATAGGAAGGAATGGTCTTTTCCAGGTCGAAACGGGCGATCAGGCGTTCCTTGGCGCTGGTATCCGGTACGCAGTTGTAGATCGGGTCGTATTCCAGCAGCGGGTCGCCAGGGAAATACATCTGCGTCACCAGGCGTGTCAGTACGCTCGGGCCAAACAGCGAAAAATGGATATGCGCCGGGCGCCACGCGTTGTGGTGGTTGCCCCATGGATAGGCCCCAGGCTTGATGGTCTGGAACTGGTACCAGCCATCGGCGTCGGTGACGGTGCGCCCGGTGCCGGTGAAGTTCGGGTCCAGCGGCGCATCGTGCAGGTCACGCTTGTGGTTGTAGCGACCGGCGGCGTTGGCCTGCCAGATCTCCACGAGGATGCCCGGCATCGGCAGGCCGTTTTCATCCAGCACGCGGCCATGAATGATGATGCGTTCGCCCAACGGTTCGCCGTCGTGTTGGGCGGTGAGGTCGTTGTCCTTCTCGCTGACTCGCTCGGCACCGATGGTCGGGCCGGTGATTTCCGACAAGGAATGGGGCAGGAACACCAACGGCTGGGACGGCGAACGCAGGTTCGTCGACTGGTAGGCCGGGTGCAGGTAATCAGGCTGAGTGCCCGCTTGCGGGCGCCGGTAACCGGGCTTGTCACTCATGGAGCAGTCCTCTCTTATTAGATGCGTTCAATCGCCAGGGCCAGGCCTTGGCCGACGCCCACGCACATGGTCGCCAGGCCTTTACGGCCGCCGGTTTTTTCCAACTGATGCAGGGCCGTCAGTACCAGCCGCGCACCGCTCATGCCCAAGGGGTGGCCCAGTGCGATGGCGCCACCGTTCGGGTTGACCTGGGGTGCGTCGTCGGCGATGCCCAGTTCACGCAGCACCGCCAGGCCTTGGCTGGCGAAGGCTTCGTTGAGTTCGATCACATCGAAGTCAGTGACGGCCAGGCCCAGGCGCTCCACCAGCTTGCGCACCGCCGGCACCGGGCCCATGCCCATCACCCGTGGCGCGACAGCGGCGCTGGCCATGCCCAGCACGCGGGCGCGGGCAGTCAGGCCGTGTTTTTTCACCGCTTCGGCAGACGCCAGAATCAGCGCGGCCGCGCCGTCATTCACACCCGAGGAATTGCCGGCGGTGACGGTCTTGTCCGGGCCGTTGACCGGCTTGAGTTTGGCCAGGCCTTCGAGCGTGGTGTCCCTGGGGTGCTCATCGTGCTCCACCACGGTTTCGCCTTTTTTATGGGCGACCCGTACCGGCACGATTTCTTCGGCGAAGAATCCGGCCGCCTGGGAGGCGGCGGTGCGTTGCTGGCTGCGCAGGGCAAAGGCGTCCTGGTCGGCGCGGGAGACCTGGTAGTCGTCGGCGACGTTATCGGCGGTCTGCGGCATGGCGTCCACGCCGTACTGGGCTTTCATCAACGGATTGATAAAACGCCAGCCGATGGTGGTGTCTTCCAGCTTCATGTTGCGCGAAAACGCCGCATCAGCCTTGCCCATCACGAACGGCGCACGGGACATCGACTCGACGCCACCGGCAATCGCCAGCTCCATTTCGCCGCTGGCGATGGCGCGAAACGCGGTGCCGATCGCATCCATGCCCGAGGCGCACAAACGGTTGAGGGTCACCCCCGGAATACTCTCCGGCAGGCCGGCCAGCAACAGCGCCATGCGGGCGACGTTGCGGTTGTCTTCACCGGCCTGGTTGGCGCAGCCGAGGAACACCTCGTCAACGGCCGACCAGTCCACGGAAGGGTTGCGCTCGATCAGCGCCTTGATCGGCACGGCCGCCAAGTCATCGGCGCGCACGCTGGACAGGCCACCGCCAAAGCGGCCGATGGGGGTGCGAATCGCATCGCAGATAAACACCTCGCGCATCAGGCTTCTCCCGGTGCTTGGCCGTGGGCGGCGGCCGTACGTGCTTCAAGGTCACGCAGGGCGGTCAACTCGACCTCGGTCGGCTCGGCGGTGGTGCTGACCTGCTCGGCAAATCGAACCGCCCAACCGGTGGCCGCTACGACTTGCTCGCGGGTCACCCCTGGGTGCAGGGCGGTGACCACGAATTCGTGGGTGCCCTCTTCCGGTTCCATGATGCACAGGTCAGTAATGATTCCGACAGGACCGGCACCCGGCAGACCCAGGCGTTTACGCGAATCCCCACCTTCGCCGTGGCCGACCGAAGTGATGAAGTCCAGCTTGTCGACAAACGAACGGGACGACTGCTTGAGGATGATCAATACGCTCTTGGCCGAGCCGGCGATTTCCGGCGCGCCACCGGCGCCCGGCAGGCGCACCTTGGGTTGATGATAATCACCGACCACCGTGGTGTTGATGTTGCCGAAACGGTCGACTTGCGCGGCACCGAGGAAGCCCACGTCGATACGCCCGCCCTGCAGCCAGTAGCGAAAAATCTCGCCGGTCGGCACCACGGTGTCGGCGGTTTCCGCCAGCTCGCCATCACCGATCGACAGTGGCAATACGCTGGGCTTGGCGCCAATCGGGCCGGACTCATAGATCAGCACCACATCCGGCGACGAAGTCAGGCGCGCCAGGTTGGCGGCCTTGGACGGCAGGCCGATGCCCACAAAGCACACGGAGCCGTTCTTGAGGCGGCGCGCGGCGGCGACGGTCATCATTTCATTGGTCGAGTAAGCCATTACTTGGCCTCCTGCTGCGTGGTCAGCTTGGCCTGGAATTCACTGAAATCGGCAGTGCCGTGGATGTATTCATCCATCCAGGCGGTAAAGGTCCCACGGTCGCGGGCGATGGGGTCCCACGCCTGGTAGAAGCGATTGTCACGCTCGTTGTAGCCGTGGGCGTAGGACGGATGGGCACCACCGGGTACGTGGCACACCGCAGTGAGGGCCCAGGTCGGCAGCACGCAGCTGTTCATCGGCGCGTTCAGGTCATCGACGATTTCTTCCACGGTGACGATGCAGCGCTTGGCCGCCAGGGCCGCTTCCTTCTGCACCCCAAGAATGCCCCAGAGCAACACGTTGCCCTTGCGATCAGCCTTTTGCGCGTGGATCACGGTGACGTCCGGACGCACCGACGGTACCGCTGCCAGCACTTCACCGGTGAACGGGCACGTCACGGTCTTAATCAGCGGGTTGACCTTGGGCAAGTCGGAACCCGCGTAGGCGCGCAGCACCGCGAACGGCAGGCCCGATGCGCCGGCGACGTAGGCATTGGCAAGGTCGGCGTGGCTGTGTTCTTCGATTTCCAACGGTTGCGGCCATTGCTTCTCGACCGCGTCACGCAGGCGATGCAGGGAACCTACACCCGGGTTACCGCCCCAGGAGAAAATCAGCTTGCGCGCACACCCGGCACCGATCAACTGGTCGTAGATCAGGTCAGGCGTCATACGCACCAGCGTCAGGTCTTTCTTGCCCTGACGAATGATTTCATGACCCGCTGCCGTAGGGATCAGATGGGTGAAGCCTTCCAGTGCGACAGTGTCGCCGTCGTTCACGAATTGCTTCACCGCGTCACGCAGCGCAAGAATTTCAGCCATGGGGTTGGGCTCCCGGTGTGGATCGAAAAGGCGCTGAGGTGGCGCCGAAGTGCTTGAAGATTAAGCCGGGGAAATCGGCCAAACAATCCGATAATCGACTCAGCGTTCGATTATCGAACGGATTGTTGGCAGGCTATCGATTGATCTCAGGTCGCATCCGCATGGCTGACCATGCCTTTGATGACCACGGCTGCTGTGGCCAAAGCGGCCGGAATGACCAGGGCGGTGAGCACCTGCTCGAAGTTCCAGCCCAGGCCGAGCAAGGTGGCGCCCATCCACGCGCCGAGGATCGCGCCGAAACGGCCGATGCCGAGCATCCACGACACGCCGGTGGCGCGGCCTTGGGTTGGGTAGAAGCGCGCGGCCAGGGACGGCATCGCCGATTGCGCACCGTTGACGCACATCCCGGCGACCAGCACCAAGGTGGCCAATAGGGTGATATTGCCCAGGCTCTGCCCGACCGCGTAGGCAAACACCCCGGCCAGCAGGTAGAAAGTGCCGATGACCTTATGGGGATTGAACCGGTCCATCGCCCATCCCACGCCGACGGCACTCAATACGCCACCAAACTGGAACAGCGCGCCGATAAACGCAGCCTGCTCCATGCTGGCGCCGCTGTCGCGCATCAGGGTCGGCAGCCAACTGGTCAGCAGGTACACGATCACCAGGCCCATGAAGTACGTCAGCCACAGCAGCAAGGTGCCGACGCTGTAGGTGCCCGAGAAAATCACCGCGAACACGTTGCGCGCCTTGACGGTTTTTTGTTCGGGCACGCTGAAGGCGGTGGCCTGGGCAACAATAGAGGGTTCGATGGGCGACAGCGTTTTGCGCACCTTGTCGGTGCCTCGGTTGCGCACCACCAGGAAACGCGCCGACTCCGGCAGCCACAGCATCAGCACCACCACCAGGATCAACGGCAGGATGCCGCCGATCATCAACAAGGCGTGCCAGCCGAACGCCGGGATCAGCTTGGCCGAGATAAACCCGCCACCGGCCATGCCCAGGTTGAAACCACAGAACATGCTGGTCACCAATAGCGACTTGTGGCGTTCAGGGGTGTATTCGGAGAGCAGGGTCGTCGCGTTCGGCATGCCGGCACCCAGGCCCAGCCCGGTGAGAAAACGCAGCACCAGCAATTGATCCACGCTGCTGCTGTAGGCCGAGGCCAGGCTGAACGCACCAAACACCAGCACCGCGCCCACCAGCACAACCTTGCGCCCGAAACGGTCAGCCAACGGTCCGGAACCCAGGGCGCCGAATACCAT
The DNA here is from genome assembly GCF_052112325.1 of Pseudomonas sp. Yb2C2. Classification (NCBI taxonomy): domain Bacteria; kingdom Pseudomonadati; phylum Pseudomonadota; class Gammaproteobacteria; order Pseudomonadales; family Pseudomonadaceae; genus Pseudomonas; species Pseudomonas sp. Yb2C2. The sequence goes on from NZ_JAVAJK010000002.1 coordinate 13,677, forward strand.
GCCGATCAACGCAGCGCTCATCACCGGGCCAAGGCTGGCGCGGTCGATGCCCCAGTCCTGTGACAGCGCGGGCGCGATAAAGCCCATGGCGGCGGTGTCGAGGCCATCGAGGAAAACAATGAGGAAACACAGGATCACCACGCGCCACTGGTAACGGGACAGTGGCTGGGTGTTGATAAAGGACTGCACGTCCAGGGTGGTACCGACAGAAGGCTGATTCATTATTCTTATTCCACACCGATGGCGGGCCAACGGCCTGGGGCCGTCATTATTATTGGGGCGCCCTCAAGAGCGCTGCCGCACAGTAATAAGCCGGGGGAAACATCGTCAATTGATCAAGCGGGGATCTGTGCGGTCACCGAACACCTTAGGCAAACAACTGCGCACTCAACTCACGGCTGGCACTGAGCATGCTCGGCAGGAAACGCTGCTCCAGCTCGCTGCGGCTGACCCGTCCAGCGTGAGTACTGACATTGAGCGCCGCCAGCACCTGGCCGGACGCGTCATACACCGGCACGGCGATGGAGCGCAGGCCCTGTTCCAGTTCCTGGTCGACAATGCACCAGCCCTGCTGACGCACTTGTTGCAGGCATTCGAACAAGGCTTCAGGGGTGGTCAGGGTGCGGCTGGTCTTGGTTTGCAGGTCGGCATGGTCGAGGTAGTCCTGCAGCGAGGCGTCATCCAATGCCGCGAGCAGGATGCGGCCCATGGAGGTGCAATAGGCCGGCAACCGTCCGCCCACCGACAGGTCCACGGAAATCAGGCGCTGGGTGGTGGCTGAACGGGCGATGTAGAGGATGTCGTCGCCTTCGAGGGTGGCCATGTTGCAGGCTTCGTGCAGTTGCTCGCTCATACGGTCCAGATAAGGCTGGGCCGATACCGCCAATGGCGTGGAGGACAGGTAGGCATGCCCCAGGGTCAGGACTTTGGGCAGCAATGAATAGGTGCGCCCATCGGTGGTGGCGTAGCCGAGCTTGATCAAGGTATGCAGGCAACGGCGTACGGCGGCGCGGGGGATCTCGGTGCGGTGACTGATCTGGGCGATGGTCAGGTGGCGCTTGCGCTCCTGGAACGCCTGCACCACGGCTAGGCCGCGAGCCAGGGAGGTCATGAAGTCGGGGTCACCGGTAAACGCCTGGATACGCTTGGCCGGCGAGGCAACGATCGGCGGCGCCACTGACGCGAAAGAGTTGCGCAATTGATCGTTCATGCCAGGTTCCTTTCTCTTATTGTCAACCGCAGGGGATTGGGCTGCTATTACAAGCCGGGCCGGCCGTGATGCACAAGGCAGGCCCCGCAACATTGGGCGATTATCGGACAATCATGCGATTATCGCAATTTAGCGCTACGCCTGAGGGCGATCTATCAACCACGTCCCCGGCGATGTTAAGCCGTTAATTTAATAGCTTGTTTCCTTGTTGAGTTTATGACGCCAGAATTTCAGCAAATACTGACGCGTCGACGTAACAAAACACTCACACAAAGTTGACGCTTTTTAACTTTATGCCGATAGTGTTATTCAAATGCGCCGCTATAATGCATCCTGTGCGGAGGAGAGCCCGGTTTCATATTGAGGCTGGTACTCGCCAAACCATGCACAGGTCGTGCATGGACAATCGCAACTACCTGCCTGGAATGACCGCCCAACAGTGGCCTCCCGTTTTCATTCAAACTTGAACACTTCGTGGGTTCAAGTTGGAACAACCCGAGGGCGACATTCAGGCCAAACACTGCCATGTACTTACACCCAACTCAATTAGGTAACAACGTGACGAAAGATGAACTGCGCGCGGAACTTGAGCGCCAGGAGCAACGTTACAAGGACGTTTACGGCGGGGAAGTCACCACCTATGCCGCCCAGCCTGAACCTGAACGCAAACCATGGCGCAAGCGAGCCAGCCTGCTCGACCAGGCATTTGCCCAGGAAATCCAAAAGATTGAACAGGAACTCAAGGCCGAAGAGCCATAAGCGCTTCGGAGCGAGTCCAGGGCCCTGCCTGCAGCGATGCCATTTAGCCATCCTCCAGCCGACCTGAATCCCACCATCGTCTGTAAAATTTCATACAAATGTTTCAGGCATGACGATTTGGTGACAAAACCCTGTCCTTTCAGCCCTGTGCTTTATAAATCAAAGACTTGCCAAAGCCCCGAAAACCCTGGGATCGCCAGCTTTCGCCCATGGCGATTCGATGAAGATTGATACCGATGAGCAGCTAGTGCATCGATTACCGAGGTTTTCTGGCATAATCGCGCCCCCTTACGACCGGGTCAGAAAACCTTCATGATCGATTTATTCAGCGGACTGGATGCTTGGGTTCTCGTGAGCCTGTTGCTCGCCCTGGCCTTTGTCCTCGCCTTCGAGTTCATCAATGGCTTTCATGACACCGCTAACGCGGTGGCCACAGTCATCTATACCAAAGCCATGCCGCCGCATCTGGCCGTGTTCTTCTCCGGGGTGTTCAACTTCCTCGGCGTGTTGCTCGGTGGTGTCGGTGTCGCCTACGCCATCGTGCACCTGCTGCCCGTGGAGTTGCTGATCAATGTGAACACCGGCCATGGCTTGGCGATGGTCTTCTCGTTGTTAGCCGCGGCGATCACCTGGAACCTGGGCACCTGGTACTTCGGTATCCCCGCCTCCAGCTCCCACACCCTGATCGGTTCGATCCTCGGTGTCGGCCTGGCCAATGCCCTGATCAACGACATCCCCCTGGCTGACGGTGTGAACTGGCAGAAGGCCGTCGATATCGGCGCGTCCCTGGTGTTCTCGCCGATGGCCGGCTTCCTGGTCGCAGCCCTGGTGCTGATCGGCCTGAAATGGTGGCGCCCGTTGTCGAAGATGCACAAGACCCCGGACCAGCGCCGCAAGCTCGACGACAAGAAGCACCCGCCGTTCTGGAACCGCCTGGTCCTGGTGATTTCGGCCATGGCCGTGAGTTTCGTGCACGGCTCCAACGATGGCCAGAAAGGCATCGGCCTGATCATGCTGGTGCTGATCGGTATCGTGCCGGCGCAGTTCGTACTCGACCTGGGCAGCACCACCTACCAGATCGAGCGTACTCGCGACGCCACGCTGCACCTTAACCAGTTCTACCAGCGCAACCACGAGACCCTGGGTGAGTTCCTGGCCCTGGGCAAAAGCGTGAAAGACGACCTGCCGGGCAAGTTCCGCTGCAACCCGCAGCAGACCGAACCCACCATCAATGCCTTGCTGGATACCTTGAAAGGCGTCTCCGATTACCATTCCCTGAGTGCCGATCACCGCATCGAAGTGCGCCGCTACCTGCTGTGCCTGGACGACACCGCGAAAAAAGTCGGCAAGCTGCCGGGCCTGGAAGCGCGTGAGAAGTCCGACCTCGACAAGCTACGCAAAGACCTGACCGCCACCACCGAGTACGCGCCGTTCTGGGTGATCCTCGCGGTCGCACTGGCCCTGGGCCTGGGCACCATGGTGGGCTGGAAGCGTGTGGTACTGACGATCGGTGAGAAGATCGGCAAGCAGGGCATGACCTATGCCCAGGGCATGTCGGCACAGATCACCACCGCCACGATGATTGGCTTTGCCAATATCTTCGCCCTGCCGGTCTCCACTACCCACGTACTGTCTTCCGGCGTGGCGGGCACCATGGTCGCCAACAAGAGCGGCCTGCAAGGTGGCACGGTCAAGACCATCCTGATGGCTTGGGTGTTGACCCTGCCTGCGACCGTAGGCCTCTCGGCCGGCTTGTTCTGGCTGGCCTCCAAGGCACTGGGCAACTGATAGCCAGGCGCTGACAAAAAAGGTGCGGCCTCTGTGAGGACCGCACCTTTTTTTATGGACCTGAAATGAACACCCAAAAAAAAAGGGCGACCGAAGTCGCCCAAAATGCCTTGCGTGCTCATGTAACCCGGAAAGACCTAAGGTTTTTTACGCTTGTTCGCGTCTTTCCAGATAAAAAATCCAAACCCTACAAAAAACAGCACCATGAGGCTTACAGTCAGCACTCCGGCGAATACCACATTATCGATAAACATGACCGGCCTCCTGCACTTGCCTTGTTGCGATAGGGCTAAGTTAATGGAGAAGGCGGATTGAAAAATTGACGGGGATCAATGTCGCCCGCGACGGGGCGTAAAGAAGGGTAATAACTGACCTGCATCAATAGATGCAGGCCGTTTTAACGCTTTTTGGGTTTGTTCTTTGATTTTTTCTTGGCTTTGCCTAAAGGCATCGCCTGTTCAAACGCCTGGCGCACTTCATTCAGGCGCTTGTCATTCAGGTCATGCACGCGCTTGGCACGTTCGGCGTTCAGGTCGATCAGCTTGTCGTCATCACTCATGGCTTGGCTTACGTCGTGGCGAGTAAGGCTCAATAATGCGGACTCCTGCGCCCGACGGCAAATCAACCGGCGACAAAAGGCCGACCGACGCCCAAAATCGGCACTTTCCAACCACTCAAGGAGGCCCATTCAGGTGGCACTGCATAAGGATCTTCCGCCGCTGCTGGCCCTGCGCGCCTTTGAAGCCGTGGCCCGGCACTTGAGCTTTATCAAGGCAGCGCGGGAATTGTCGGTAACCCAGAGTGCCCTGAGCCATCAGGTACAAAAGCTCGAACAGCACCTGGGTAAATCGCTGTTTATCCGACGCACCCGCGCGATCGATCTGACCGCAGACGGCCAGCAGTATTACGCTGAAATCCGCCCAGCTCTTGACGCCATCGCCGTCGCAACCCGCGCCCAACGGCTGGTACCCAGCGCCACGGTGTTACGTGTCGGCCTGCTGGCGTCTTTCGCCACCCTGTGGTTGGCGCCGCGCCTGGCCGGTTTTCTCAACCGCTATCCGCATATTCAGGTGGAGTTGCTGCCGGCGATTCAACTGGCCAACGTCGCCGCTGCTGAAGTCGACCTGGCTATTCGCTACGGCAAAGGCGATTGGCCCGACGTGCAGGCCACCCGACTGATGCCGGAAGTGATCTCACCGGTGTGCAGCCCGGCGTTCAAGGCCAGCCAAGTGCACAACGGTGCGCTGTTGATGGCCACTTCGCACCGGCCTTTTGAGTGGACGGACTGGTCTGGGCATTATCAAGTCGACCTCAAGCACCACCCGCGCGTCATGCTCCACGACTACAACATCGTGGTCGAAGCCGCAGTGGCCGGCCAGGGCATTGCCATGGGCCGTCATCGCTTGATCCAACGCAGGCTGGATGATGGCAGCCTGGTAGAAGCCTTCGATTGGCCGCCCTATCACAGTGAAATAGGCTACTGGTTGATTGCAGCGCAAGGTCCTGCCAGCGACGCCGCGCGGTGTTTCAGCGAGTGGTTGAAGGACATCTGCCGCGACACGTGAGTTATTTCGATACGTCGAATGAGATCTATCCGTTTGTCGACACTCCCCCCTGCCCCACATGCTGAAACCTCCTGACCCCAGAGGATTCACCATGAGCGACTCCCTCCGCCACCGCGTGCAAGCCCTCGGCCTGACGCTGCCATCACCCAGCCAGCCGATTGCCAACTACATCAACCATGTGGTCAGCCAGAACCAGCTGTTTATCTCCGGACAAATCCCACTGATAGACGGCAAGCCTGCCTACGTGGGCCGCCTGGGTGAATCCCTCAGCGAGGAAGAAGGTGGCCAGGCCGCGGAACTGGCTGCACTGGGCTTGCTCGCGCAATTGAGCGATGCCCTGGGCGATGACCTGTCGCGTCTGGTGCGCGTCCTGCGCCTGGGGGTGTTTATCGCCAGCAGCAGCGACTTCCAGCGCCAGGGCGCCGTGGCCAATGGTGCGTCCAACCTGCTGGTGAATGCCCTCGGCGAAAAGGGCCGGCATGTGCGTACGGCAGTGGGTGTTTGCAGCCTGCCGGCCGGCGTGGCGGTGGAGGTTGACGGGATTTTCGAGTTGCAGCCGTGAGCCCGCTTGAGGTCCAACACCTGCGCGATGGCACTCCCGGCTGCCAGTCGGGCACCGTGCACTTCAACCCTGCCGGCGCCTCCTTGCCGAGCCAGGCGACCCTCGATGCCATCATCGGCCAACTGCAACGCGAAGCCCGCGACGGCCCGATGGAAGCCGGCGAACAGGGTGCCGTGCTGGTGGAGAAAGCTCGCCGCGCTGCCGCGCAGTTGCTCAACGCGCCCATCCCATCGATTGCCTTTGCCAGCAGCGGCTCGACCGCCTGGAGCATGGCGTTCCAGGCCTTGGGCCCGTGGCAGCCGGGCGACCGCATTCTGGTAGGACGCCACGAATGGGGCGGCAACCTGGCGAGCATGCAGTGGGCGGTGCAAGCCGGCGCGCGGGTGGACGTCATCCCCTGCGATGCCAACGGCGCGGTGTGCCCCGTGGCGTTGGAAGCCATGCTCGATTCAAGCGTAAAGCTCATCGACCTCACCTGGCTCCCCGCCAACGGCGGCCTGATCAACCCCGCCCAGGCCATCGGCGAAGTGGCCAGGCGTCATGCCATCGCCTACTTTATCGATGCCGGCCAAGCCGTCGGCCAGGTGCCGGTGGATGTGCAGGCGTTGCAGTGCGATGTGCTCAAGGCGGCCGGGCGCAAGCACCTGCGCGGGCCACGGGGGACGGCGCTGCTGTATGTGCGGCCGGATTTCCTCCCGCACTTGAACCCCGCCCAGCGCGACGTGTTTTCCGCCCCCTGGAGCGCCGACGGTTTCGACCTGCGCAACGACGCCCGGCGCTTTGAGACCAGCGAGGTGTCCTTTGCCCTGTTGGCAGGCCTGGGCAATGCACTGCAGGAGATGAATCAGCTGGGGATCGAGCGTGTGTGGGAAAAGGTCACGCACACCAGCAGGCGAATCCGCGAAGCATTGCGCGGGATTCCGGGTATTTCCCTGCATGACCTGGGCACGCTTCAATCGGGCTTGATCGCCTTCAACCTCGCCGGCTGGGACGCCTTCGAACTCAAACGGCAATTGGGATTGAAGCGGATCAACATCGGCGCCAACGGTGTGGCCTACACCCCGTTGGATATGCAGGCCCGGGGCCTGACCAGCATTGCGCGGATCTCCGTCAGCCCGCTCAACAACGATCACGACATCGAATTGCTGATGACCGCACTGCGGGAACTGCGGGGCTAAACCTCGACGTCCACCCACAAGCCCTGGCGCGGCGCGTCTTCGATCAGCGGCACAACCGGTACGGTGTTGTCGGCATTGAGCAGGTCGCCCGGGATCGCCAAGTGCTGATCCGGGTCCTCATCGGCTTCGCGCCGGCGTTTCTGCTGTTCCTGCTGGCGGCGTTGTTCCTCGCGCAGCAAAAAAGTCGACTGCTCGGCATCGCCCTTTTTCAGGTCGATAGTGCTTTCGTTGGAGCCCGCTTGCACAGGGACCACGGGCGGAATATCGGGTTTCTGGCGGACCGGATCGAGTTGCGACGTAACCGGTACGACGCTGACGGGCAGCATAGGTGGAAGCATGATAGTTGTTCTCCTGTCAGCAGGCTGTCGGCGGGCCGCGCGACGACTTGAGCGCAGGTTCGCCAACCTGTGACCCAGTCGACACTCACAAGTGCCCTCCACCCGTCGATTGCGTGCTCACCCGGCCGCCCAAACGGAGTAGTTTTTGTCAGAGTCCTTGGGCGTGGGGCCTTGTTCCGTTAACATAGTCGGCTTTTTCACGGCGGGAGTCAGGCAGCATGGCGCAGCAGTATCAACCGGGGCAACGCTGGATTAGTGACAGCGAAGCAGAGCTGGGGTTAGGCACCGTTCTGGCACAGGACGGCCGCTTGTTGACCGTGCTCTATCCGGCCACTGGCGACACCCGCCAGTATGCGCTACGGAATGCGCCCCTCACCCGTGTGAGGTTCTCGCCGGGTGACTCCATCACCCATTTCGAAGGCTGGAAAATGACCGTGCAGGAAGTCGATGACGTCGACGGCCTGCTGGTCTACCACGGCCTCAATGGGCAGAACGAGCAGGTCACCCTGCCGGAAACCCAGCTCTCCAACTTTATCCAGTTCCGCCTGGCCAGCGACCGTCTGTTCGCCGGGCAGATCGACCCACTGGCCTGGTTCTCGCTGCGCTATCACACCCTCGAACACACCAGCCGCCAATTGCAATCCTCGCTGTGGGGCCTGGGTGGCGTGCGTGCGCAACCTATTGCCCACCAATTGCATATCGCCCGTGAAGTCGCTGACCGTATCGCACCACGGGTCTTGCTGGCGGACGAAGTGGGCCTGGGCAAGACCATCGAAGCGGGCCTGGTGATTCATCGCCAACTGCTGTCGGGCCGCGCCAACCGCGTACTGATCCTGGTACCGGAAAACCTGCAGCACCAGTGGCTGGTGGAAATGCGCCGCCGCTTCAACCTGCAAGTGGCGCTGTTCGATGAAGAACGCTTTATCGAAAGCGATGCCGCCAACCCGTTCGAAGACACCCAGCTGGCCCTGGTCGCGCTGGAGTGGCTGGTGGACGATGAGAAGGCCCAGGACGCACTGTTCGCCGCCGGCTGGGACCTGATGGTGGTCGACGAAGCCCACCACCTGGTCTGGCATGAAGACAAAGCCAGCCCGGAATACAGCCTGGTCGAACAACTGGCCGAGGTCATCCCGGGCGTGCTGCTGCTCACCGCCACTCCGGAACAGCTGGGCCAGGACAGCCACTTCGCGCGCCTGCGCCTGCTGGACCCGAACCGTTTCCACGACCTGCACGCCTTCCGTGCCGAAAGCGAGAACTATCGCCCGGTGGCCGAAGCCGTGCAGGAGCTGCTCGACAAGGGCCGCCTGTCGCCTGCCGCGCACAAGACTATCCAGGGTTTCCTCGGCAACGAAGGCGAAGCGCTGCTGACCGCCGTCAATGATGGCGACGCCGAAGCCAGTGCGCGCCTGGTGCGTGAACTGCTCGACCGCCACGGCACCGGCCGCGTGCTGTTCCGTAACACCCGTGCCGCCGTGCAGGGCTTCCCGGAGCGTAAGCTGCACGCCTACCCGCTGCCAAACCCGGACGAATACCTCGAGTTGCCCCTGGGCGAACACGCCGAACTGTACCCGGAAGTCAGCTTCCAGTCGCAACCGGACATCGACGAAGAAAACCGCTGGTGGCGCTTCGACCCGCGCGTCGAATGGCTGATCGACCAGTTGAAAATGCTCAAGCGCACCAAGGTCCTGGTGATCTGCGCCCACGCCGAAACCGCCATGGACCTGGAAGACGCCCTGCGCGTGCGCTCCGGCATCCCGGCCACGGTATTCCACGAGGGCATGAACATCCTCGAGCGTGACCGCGCCGCTGCTTACTTCGCCGATGAGGAATTCGGCGCCCAGGTGCTGATCTGCTCGGAAATCGGCAGTGAAGGCCGCAACTTCCAGTTCTCCCACCACCTGGTGCTGTTCGACCTGCCGTCCCACCCCGACCTGCTGGAACAGCGGATCGGCCGTCTGGACCGGATCGGCCAGAAGCATGTGATCGAACTGCACGTGCCCTACCTGGAAACCAGCCCGCAACAGCGCCTGTTCCAGTGGTACCACGAAGCCTTGAACGCGTTCCTCAACACCTGCCCGACAGGCAACGCCTTGCAGCATCAGTTCGGCCCGCGCCTGCTGCCGCTGCTGGAAAACGCCGACGACAGCGAGTGGCAAGCCCTGATCGACGAGGCCCGTGCCGAGCGCGAGCGCCTGGAGCAGGAACTGCACACCGGCCGCGACCGCCTGCTGGAACTCAACTCCGGCGGTGCCGGTGAAGGCGATGCGCTGGTGGAGGACATCCTCGAGCAAGACGACCAGTTCGCCCTGCCGATCTACATGGAAACCCTGTTCGACGCCTTTGGCATCGACAGCGAAGATCATTCGGAAAACGCGCTGATCCTCAAGCCCAGCGAGAAGATGCTTGACGCCAGCTTCCCCCTGGGCGACGACGAAGGTGTGACCATCACCTACGACCGTAACCAGGCGCTGTCCCGTGAAGACATGCAGTTCATCACCTGGGAACACCCGATGGTGCAGGGCGGCATGGACCTGGTGCTGTCCGGCTCCATGGGCAACACCGCCGTGGCGCTGATCAAGAACAAGGCGCTCAAGCCTGGCACCGTGTTGCTGGAACTGCTCTACGTCAGCGAAGTGGTCGCGCCGCGCGCACTGCAACTGGGCCGCTACCTGCCGCCGGCGGCGCTGCGCTGCCTGCTGGATGCCAATGGCAACGACCTGTCTGGCCGTGTCTCGTTCGAAACCTTGAACGACCAGCTGGAAAGCGTGCCACGGGCCAGCGCCAACAAGTTCGTGCAGGCCCAGCGCGATCAACTCACACCGCGGATCAACGCCGGTGAAGAGAAGATCACACCGCGTCACGCCGAACGTGTGGCCGAAGCCAAGCGTCGCCTGGCGGCAGACACCGACGAAGAACTGGCGCGCCTGACCGCGTTGCAAGCGGTCAACCCGACCGTCCGCGACAGCGAGCTGGTCGCCCTGCGCAACCAACGCGAGCAAGGCCTGGCCATGCTCGACAAGGCGGCGCTGCGACTGGAAGCCATTCGGGTGTTGGTAGCGGGTTGATTACCGCCCTGCCCTGTTGAATAGAGGCCCGCGCAATGCGGGCCTTTTTTATTCACTTGAGAACAGCGTTGGCGTTGCGGGCCTCATCGGGGGCAAGCCCCCTCCCACAGTTGACCGCGTTGTCATGTCGGTCACCGATCAATGTGGGAGGGGTCTTGCCCCCGATGGCGTCAACGCGGAATCAAGCCATCGCGGCCGCAGCCGGCACCTCAACCCCCTTCAACCCCTCCTTCATCCGCTTGGCATCACGCACAAAACTGCGTGACGCCTGGAACAGGAACAACATGGTCAAGAACAACGCCACCGGAATCAGGTACATGGCGTCATGCAAGCCCACCGCCTTGTAAGCCTCGGTCATCTGCTCGGCCCCCGCCGCATACATCGCCGCATGGGCAAAGTGATCGGACAACCCGCCCACCACAATCGGCCCCATGCCTCCGCCCAGTAAGTACAAGCCGGCAAAGAACAACGCCATCGCCGTGGCCCGCAGGCGCGGCTCGACCACGTCCTGGATCGCCGTGTACACACAGGTGTAGAAGTTATACGCAAACAACCAGCCCACACTGAACAGCGCCACAAACACGCCGATCTCGATGCGCCCGGCATGCAGGGCCCAGGCTGTAGTGACGGTGGAGATGATCAGGCTGCACGCCGCAAACAGCAGTCGGCCATTGGCAACACGTTGATGGATCTTGTCGGCAATCCAGCCCCCCAAGGTCAGGCCCACCAGGCCGGTCAACCCGACGATGACGCCGGTGGCGACCGCCGCGTCCTGCAATGGCATGAGGAAATAGCGTTGCAGCATCGGCACCAGGAACGAGTTGCACGCGTAGGTGGCGAAGTTGAAGCACAACCCGGCCAGCACCAGCCACAGGAAGGTCGGCACGGCAAGCACGCGGCGAATCGGGCGATCAACACGCTCCTGGGAGACTTGTACGGCTTCGGCGGCGCCGCGCTTGGGTTCCTTGATATAGAACATGAACACCGCAAGGATCAGCCCCGGCACGGCGGCGATAAAGAACGGCGCGCGCCAGCTGTCGAACGCCTTGACCATCCAGCCGATGGTGAAGAACGCCAGCAACAGGCCCAAGGGCAGGCCCAGCATGAAAATCCCCATTGCCCGGGCGCGACGGTGCGCCGGGAACAGGTCGCCAATCAGCGAGTTGGCAGCCGGCGCATAGCTGGCTTCACCGATACCGATGCCCATGCGCACCAGCAAAAACGTCCAGAAACTGCCAACCAGGCCGTTGACCGCTGTCAACCCGCTCCACGCGAACAGGCCCCAGCCCATCAGTTTGCTGCGCGAGCCGGTATCGGCCAGACGCCCCAGCGGCAGGCCGGCAATGGCATAAACGATGGTGAAGGCGGTACCGATGATGCCGAGCTGGAAGTCGCTCAGGTGCCATTCCATGCGGATCGGTTCGATGATGATCGCCGGAATGGTGCGGTCGAAGAAGTTGAACAGGTTGGCGAGGAACAGCAGGAACAGAATGCGCCAGGCATTCGCCGCTTGGGTCGAGTTCTGCATGGGTCCGTCTCTTTTATTGTTATGAGAGCTGCGATGCCCGATGCATCCCGCCCGGTACCTGCAACATAGTCAGGCGAGCCGTGGTTGTCTGTAATGATTCGTAAAGCTGATAGGGCATGATTTCACCCGACAACACGGGACTTTGCCGACAAAAATATAAGTGCCTGCCCCCCTTCCCAACGGCCATGACCCGATTAGAATGGCGAGCCTTCCAGTAGTACCCCACTCTACTTTTCTTATCGATGACGCCCATGTCCGAAGCCAGTCCGTGTCTGAGTTGCGGTGCCTGCTGTTCACACTTTCGTGTGTCTTTCTTCTGGGGTGAGTGCGCCTCCTCGGGGGGGACGGTGCCTGATGACTTGGTGGTGCAGATCAACCCGACCCGCGTGGCAATGATCGGCACCGACCAGAAGCCCGCGCGCTGCTGCAGCCTTGAAGGCGAAGTCGGCAAAGGTACGAGCTGCTCGATTTATGAGCAGCGCTCAAGCCCCTGCCGAGAATTCGAAGCTTCATGGAGCCAGGGCGAGCAGAATGTCGATTGCGACGCTGCCCGTGCTGCGTTCGGCCTGCCGCCGTTACAAGCCCCGTTCGAGTTGGAATTGCCCATCAGTGCTTAGCACTAATTGCTATGCACGGCATGCCAAAATCATTCAGAGCAAAGTGCCATTATCGCTGGAAAATCCCGCCAGGCTTCTATACTCGACCTCATAGGTCATCGCCGTAGGCTGTGACGTGACGCTATGACGGGACATGCTATGGAATGGCTAGGTCTGCACTTTTTTACCGACCTCCCGGCAAACGGGCACTTATTACTCAATTGCAGTCATAACCCTTTTCTGGTGCTGCTGGCCTATCTGGTCGCCTGTGCGGCGGGTTTCGGCACCCTGGACATGGCCGAACGGGTTGGCCATGTCGAAGACCCTACCGCTCGCCGCCATTGGCGTTGGCTGGGTGCCGGTTGCCTGGCAGGTGGTATCTGGTCCACTCATTTCATCAGCATGCTGGCCTTCCAGGCCCCAATCGCGATTCACTACGACCTGCTCATGACGTTCGCCTCGCTGGTCATCGCCCTGATCGCCTCGTTGTTCGCCATGCAAACCCTCGGTCACACCAGACTGCGGTTTAACCAATACCTGCTGGCATCGCTGTGGATGGGCATCGGCATCGCCCTGATGCATTACGTCGGCATGTCGGCCATGCGTTCCCAGGCCCGGGCGTATTTCGAACCGGGGCTGCTCCTCGCCTCGGTGGGCATCGCCATTGGCGCCAGCCTGGCCGCATTGTTGCTGTCGAGCTACCTGCGCACCGGTGCCGGCGTCTTCCATCAACTGCTCAAATACGCCGCCAGCCTGATGTTGGGCGCAGGCATTATCAGCATGCACTTTACCGGCATGGCCGCCATGCAACTGATCGTCCCCACGGGGGCCGACCTCTCATTAGCGCTGGATAACAACCCCATCCAACTGGGCCTGTCGGTCGCCGTGATCACCCTGCTGGTGATCGGCAGCAGCATCAGCGCCGCGCTGGCGGATAAGAAGCTGCAGCACAAGGAGCGCGACCTGCGTCGGGTCAACGCGCTGCTCAGCGAACTGGACCAGGCCCGCGCCTCCCTGCAACAGGTGGCTCATTACGATGCGCTGACCGGCCTGCTTAATCGGCGCGGCTTCAATCAGATTTTCGCGGAAAAAATCGCCGAAAAAACGGCTTCAAACGGCATGATGGCGGTTATTTTCCTCGATATTGATCACTTCAAACGCATCAACGACAGCCTCGGCCATGACGCAGGGGATCAGTTGCTCAGTGTTCTCGCCAGCCATATCAAAGGCTCCGTGCGCAGCCATGCGGACGTGGTCGCACGGTTTGGCGGCGATGAGTTCTGCATCCTGATCAGCGTTCACCACCGCGACGAAGCGCGACACCTGGCCCAGCGCATCATGCAGAAGATGAAGGACCCGGTCGAACTCGCCGGCCGTCGTATGGTGATGACCACCAGCATCGGCATCAGCCTGTTTCCCGAGGATGGCCTGACCTGCGAAGAGCTGCTCAAAAACGCCGACCTGGCGCTGTACCAGTCCAAGGACATGGGACGCAATGGCCTGAACTTCTTCAGCTCCAACCTGAAGACCCGTGCCTTCCTCGAACTGCAATTGGAAGAAGAGCTACGCAGCGCCCTGCGCGCCCAGAACCAGTTAGTACTGTTCTACCAACCGATCTTTGACATGAAGCTGGGCAAAGTCACACGCCTGGAGGCCTTGGTGCGCTGGCAGCATCCGCAACACGGGCTGCTGACCCCAGACCGGTTTATCGGAATTGCCGAAAGCAACGGGCTGATCGCCGAACTCGACCACTGGGTCTTGCGCCAGGCCTGTCATGACTTGAGCCTGCTCTCCGACCGAGGCTATACCGAACTGACCATGACAGTGAATTGCTCGGCCCTGAACCTGGCCCGCGATGAGCTGGCGGATGAGATCGAAGATGCGCTGCGCTTCAGCGGGATCAGCGCCAACCGCCTGGAGCTGGAAGTGACCGAAAATGCCTTGATGGGCAATATCAGCAGCACCCTGGCCCTGCTGCGGCAAATCCGCGCGCTGGGCGTGTCGCTGGCCATCGACGACTTTGGCACCGGCTACTCCTCCCTCGCCTACCTCAAGCGCCTGCCGCTCAACACCCTGAAGATCGATCGCTCGTTTATCCAGGACATTCCCAAGTCGACCGCCGACATCGAGATCGTCCAGGCGATTATCGGCATGGCTCACACCCTGCACCTGCAGGTAGTGACCGAGGGAGTGGAAACCCAGGCTCAGTTCGAACTGCTGCTCAAACACGGCTGTGATTTCGTCCAGGGCTACCTGTTGAGCCCGGCGGTGGCCGCCAGTGAAATAATTGGCGCAATGCAAGATATCGACATACGCAATCCGCTCTACCCATTCAGCGTGGCGGGCACCAAGGACACTCGCCCGGCGAAAGAGTCCTCCCCAGGCCGCTCCGGATCCACCTCCATCGTCAGGCCAATTCGCTGACGTCGAATCTTTGGCATTTCGCCATCATTTACCTAAAGATCGCCGACAAACGGCCGATTCATCAGAGTCCGGCCAGGTTTTTCCTGAGCACACAGGGTCAGCCTGAGCGTTCCGGACAAGGACGCACTGTAAAGTCGCGAACTCCCATTCCGTGATGGCCATTTGATACTTTTCAGCCATCCTCCCAGGCACATGGCGCACAATGACTTCTAAAAATAACCCAGCCACCGTGGTATCCGATGTGTTGCTCCCAGCTCCTGCGGACAAGCCCTCAGGTTCAAAGTCATTGAGCACCGCCCGCCCGCTGGCTACCCAGCAATACCTGTACTTCACCGAAACCAATACCGACCGCATCCTCGATAACCTCGACGGCCTGCGCGACATGGTGTTCCCGCGCCCGCCTCACCTGGAAGGCGACAGCGAGCAGCACAGCGAGCAGGAATTCCCCTCGGTGTGCCTGATCGGCCTGGGCCGCTGCGGTTCGAACATCGCGCTGGACGTGGCGGAGCTGGTGTACAACGCGCGCAAGTTCTACCTCAACGAATTCAGCACCGAAGACAAATCCTTGGATAAGGGTTACAGCCCGGCCCAGTGGATTCGCAACAACCTGCGCCTGGGCGGCGGCAAGGCCAGCAAGCCGGTGTTCCTGGTGGAACCGCTGGTGATGCTCGGCGACCTGGACAAGGACATCGCCGGGCGTATCCGTTTCTCGCGCAAGGGCGAAAAAAGCGGCTTCCTGCGCGACTACAGCAAGATGAAAATCATGGACCTTTCCGAAGTCCATGCCGGTGGCGCCGGTAACGCGCCGATCCTCGGCCAGTACCTGGCCAAGATCATCCTCAACAAAGACACCCAGCGCTTTTCCAGCCCCGACTGGAAGATGATCCACTCGTACCTGATCGACTCCTGCGGCATCAAGGCCAACCAGTCGCGCCTGTACTTCTCGATCTTCAGCGCCGGCGGCGGTACCGGTTCGGGCATGGCCTCGGAATTCGGCCTGGCGCAGCAGCATTCGTACATGAACAAGACGTTCGACACCAAGCCCGCCGACGAGCACGACAGCAAGAGCGGTCACGCCTTCGTGTTCGAGCCGATCTTCACCAGCGGTATTTGCGTGCTGCCGAACATTTCCGACCACCGTAGCGAAATGTCCGAGGCGCTGCACATCAACGCCGGGCGACTGCTGTGCAAGTACCTGTCGGAAGAATGGGACTTCTCGTACAACTTCGACAATGAAGACAGCAGCGAAGCCAGCGTAAAGGGGCGTATCCGGCCGTGGAACGCGATGATGCTGATCTCCAACGACATCATGCGTTACGCCGAAGAGAGCGATGACGGCAATATCCAGAACATTGACGTCAATGCCATGGAAAAACACGCCAACCAGTACATTTCCCAGCAGATCTTCAACATCCTCACCGCCCAGGCCGTGACCACCGACTACGACCAGAACTACTTCCGTCGCGCCGGCATCGACATCGGCGAAACCATCCGCCTGGACGCCAATGATCTGTTCATGAGCCTGGCCGGGCCGGTGGCGATTGCCTACGCCGAATCCGTCGTACCGGAAACCCCGGCGCCGTCCAATGACAAGTTCAAAGTCTTCGAGAAAGAGCCCCAGCGCCTGAACATCGACGACCTGTTCTTCCGCTCCATCGACCTGCCGCATTTCAACAAGGTCACCCAGGCCATCGAAGGCATCAGCCTGTTGCCGATCGAGTCCAAGCGCTACAAGGCGTCCCTGGAGCAATACAAGAACTCCGGCTACGATGCGGCGGCGCTGCATGACCTGCACTTCTTCAAGAACTGCTCGTCGGTGGTGTCGATCGTCTCGCTGCCCAAGGACTACAAGCTGTCCTACATGGACCTGAACCGGCTCAAGACGCACCTCAACAGCCTGTTCCCCAACACCACCCTCAAGCGCTATGCCCTGGTGATCGGCGCGTCGGCCAACCTGTCGCTGACCACCCTGATCGCCAAGAGCCCGTGCCTGTCGGATGACTTCCTGACGCTGATCGTGGCTTTCATCAAGCGTTGCTTTGCGCGTAACCCGTACCGCTTCGACGACACCCTGGATAACTCGATCCTGGATTTCATCATCCACGAGGACTTCGACGAAGACCGCATCGACGAGCTGCTCAACGAGTTTGAAAACCCGGCGAAGATCCTCGATACCAACTGGTACGCGATCAAGCCGATGTATGAGAAGAAGTACCGCGAGTTGATCAACGACAAAGAGAAGTTCGTGTCGATCAATGACATTCGCCTGTCACGGGATTGTGTGAAGAAGGCGATCAAGTACCTGCGCGAGATTTATCGTCACAGGATCGGCAAGACCAAGGTTATCTCGTTGAACAACCATACCGGCAAGACCGGCTGACTTGAGGGGATGCCATCGCGGGCAGGCCCGCGATGGCGCTTTCAGTGACGACCAGATTCCACCTCATTGGCACACCCGGAAACAATTCCCCAGGCTTTCGGCGCGGCCTGAAACTGTTCCCGTGACGTACACGTCACCCTTGGCTGTGACCTTTCTCCACGGCAAGATGCCATCACGCTGACAGCGGTTACTCCACTACACACTTCTTCGCGCGAAAAACACGCACCTTTTTCGTGCAGGCTTTTCTTACCCTGCCCTTTCCTGGATCAGAATCCACGGGGAAACCACCACCGCCCATAAGCTCGGATCGCGCTCCACCAGGTCCAATGCCCGCGGTGCAGACACTTCGCCAAGGCTGCCCGCGGCCAGCCAGGCAGCGACTTTGTCGCGATTGTCCTCGGCCATTCCCTCGGCGGCTTCGATCAAATCCAGGCTTGGGTCGACCCACAATAGGGCACCTTTGGCAAAGAACGGTTCAAGCTCTTTCCAGGAGATTTCGGCGGTTTCACCGAGCAGCTTGGCATAGAGGGTGCTAGGTTCTTGCGTCATGGGAGTTCACCTGAAGAAAAAATCGGCGCAATCATAACGTCACGCTTCAGGCAGAAAAACCCAGTTGCAAATGCGTTATCGATTGAAAGGGTCAGGAAAGCCAAGGAATGCGCGAGAGTCAGGCATTACCCCCGCCGCAATTCTGTCTTTTTCTTTCATTTAAGCGACACCCCCGGGGTTTGCCCCCGGCAGCCAGCTTTTCAAGCGATCAACCGGCGCTCTACACTGTACCGGTACAGTTGCCAGGCGGTTGCCGGGGGGATATCCGAGATATCCGATCCGGTTCAGCAGCTCACAAGGCCGCCAGAACTATAAAAAATACAACAGTAAGAGTGGAGCACTATGAATAAGGCTACTAAGCAGATTTCCAAACTGTTTGCCGCTATGGTCCTGGCTGGGGTTGCCGGCCATTCGTTCGCAGCCGACACCATCAAGATCGGCATCGCCGGTCCAAAGACTGGTCCTGTAACGCAATACGGCGACATGCAATTCATGGGTGCCAAGCAGGCCATCGCCGACATCAACGCCAAGGGCGGCGTCGACGGCAAGATGCTCGAAGCCAAGGAATACGACGACGCCTGCGATCCTAAACAAGCCGTGGCCGTAGCCAACAAAGTGGTCAACGACGGCGTCAAGTTCGTGGTCGGTCACCTCTGCTCCAGCTCCACTCAGCCAGCGTCCGACATTTATGAAGACGAAGGCGTGATCATGATTACCCCGGCAGCCACCAGCCCGGAAATCACCGCCCGTGGCTACAAGCTGATCTTCCGCACCATCGGCCTGGACAGCGCCCAGGGCCCGGCAGCCGGCAACTACATCGCCGACCACGTGAAGCCGAAAATCGTTGCCGTCCTGCATGACAAGCAGCAATACGGCGAAGGCATCGCCACCGCCGTCAAACAGACCCTAGAGAAGAAAGGCACCAAGGTTGCCGTCTTCGAAGGCCTGAACGCCGGCGACAAAGACTTCTCCTCGATCATCCAGAAGCTCAAGCAAGCCAACGTCGACTTCGTCTACTACGGCGGCTACCACCCGGAGCTGGGCCTGATCCTGCGCCAAGCCAAGGAAAAAGGCCTGAACGCCAAGTTCATGGGTCCGGAAGGTGTCGGCAACGACTCCATTTCGCAAATCGCCCAGGGCGCTTCCGAAGGCCTGCTGGTGACCTTGCCTAAATCCTTCGATACCGACCCGGCCAACAAGGCCATCGTTGAAGAGTTCGCCAAGAACAAGCAGGACCCAACCGGTCCGTTCGTGTTCCCGGCCTACTCGGCCATTGAAGTCATCGCCGGCGGCATCAAGGCCGCCAAGAGCGAAGACACCGCAAAAGTGGCCGAAGCCATCCACGCGGGCACCTTCAAGACCCCTACCGGCGAGCTGAGCTTCGACGCCAAGGGCGACCTGAAGGACTTCAAGTTCGTGGTCTACGAATGGCACTTCGGCAAACCAAAAACCGAAGTTTCCCCTCAGTAAGCCAGGCGTTACTGGTCCAACAAGCCCACTGTGAGAGCAGTGGGCTTTGTTTTACGAGGTTTATGGGCCTGTCACCCGCGATCCGGGCGCTGGCTCACCTGAAAATCTTAAAACCGTCACCAGCGGTTCGCTGGCAAACGCTTTGTGCAAATGTGCTCACAGAACACAGCACGGGGCCGGAACATGACTCCACCAGTGAAATGCGTATCGGGTTTTTAGGAGCGCTGTAATGCCTGAGATCTATCATTTTTTCCAACAGCTGGTTAATGGGCTGACCATTGGCAGCACCTATGCCTTGATAGCCATTGGCTACACAATGGTTTACGGCATCATTGGAATGATCAACTTCGCCCATGGCGAGGTATACATGATTGGTTCCTACGTGGCTTTCATTGCCCTCGCCGGGCTGGCCATGATGGGTATCCACTCCCTGCCGCTGTTGATGACCGCCGCGTTCCTGGCGTCGATCGTCGTAACCAGTGCCTATGGCTACAGTATCGAGCGCGTTGCCTACCGTCCCTTGCGTGGCAGCAACCGTTTGATCCCGCTGATTTCCGCCATCGGCATGTCGATTTTCCTGCAGAACACCGTATTGCTGTCCCAGGATTCCAAGGATAAATCCATCCCCAACCTGATCCCGGGGAGCTTCTCCTTCGGTCCGGGCGGTGCGGAAGAAGTGCTGATTTCCTACATGCAGATCCTGGTCTTCGTCGTCACCCTGGTGGCCATGCTGGGCCTTACCCTGTTCATCTCCCGCTCCCGTCTGGGGCGCGCCTGCCGGGCCTGCGCCGAAGACATCAAGATGGCCAACCTGTTGGGCATCAATACCAACAACATCATCGCCCTGACCTTCGTGATCGGTGCCGCGCTGGCAGCCGTCGCGGCGGTACTGCTGAGCATGCAGTACGGCGTGATCAACCCCAACGCCGGTTTCCTGGTAGGCCTCAAGGCCTTTACCGCAGCGGTATTGGGCGGCATCGGCAGTATCCCGGGCGCGATGCTCGGCGGCCTGGTGCTGGGGGTGGCCGAAGCGTTTGGTGCCGATATTTTCGGCGACCAATACAAGGACGTCGTCGCGTTCGGCCTGTTGGTCCTGGTGCTGTTGTTCCGTCCGACCGGCATCCTGGGCCGTCCGGAGGTTGAGAAAGTATGAGCAGATATCTTAAATCGGCGTTTTTCAGCGCCTTGCTGGTGTGGGCGGTGGCCTTCCCGGTACTCGGTCTCAAGCTGAGCATTGTCGGCATCAACCTGGAAGTGCATGGCACCGGCCCCGTGACGCTGACCATCATCGCCCTGTGTTCGGTGCTGATGTTCCTGCGCGTGCTGTTCACCCAGCAGGTCGGCGCCCTGTTCAAGCGCAACCGTGGCCCGCTGGTCTCGCCCAAGGTCAGCCAATTCCTGACCCTGCCACGCACTCAGCGCTACATCATCATCGGCCTGATCGTGGCCGCGTTGATCTGGCCATTCTTCGGCTCGCGCGGTGCGGTCGACATTGCCACCCTGATCCTGATCTACGTGTTGCTGGGCCTGGGCCTGAACATCGTGGTGGGCCTGGCCGGCCTGCTCGACCTGGGTTATGTGGGCTTCTACGCCGTGGGTGCCTACACCTACGCGCTGCTGTCGCACTACCTGGGCTGGAGCTTCTGGATCTGCCTGCCGCTGGCCGGCATGGCGGCGGCCACGTTCGGCTTCCTGCTGGGCTTCCCGGTATTGCGCCTGCGTGGTGACTACCTGGCCATCGTGACCCTGGGCTTCGGGGAAATCATCCGTCTGTTCCTGCGTAACCTGACCGACATCACCGGTGGCCCCAACGGCATCAGCAGCATCCCCAAGCCGACGTTCTTCGGGCTGTCGTTCGACCGCACCGCTGCCGAAGGCATGCAGACGTTCCACGAGTACTTCGGGATCGACTACAACCCGGTGAGCAAAGTGGTGTTCCTGTACCTGGTGGCGCTGTTGCTGGCGCTGGCGGCACTGTTCGTGATCAACCGCTTGCTGCGCATGCCGATCGGCCGTGCCTGGGAAGCGTTGCGCGAAGATGAAATCGCCTGCCGTGCCCTGGGCCTGAACCCGACCATCATCAAGCTCTCCGCCTTTACCCTGGGTGCCGCGTTCGCCGGTTTTGCCGGCAGCTTCTTCGCCGCTCGCCAAGGCCTGGTGACCCCGGAGTCGTTCACCTTCATCGAGTCGGCGATCATCCTCGCCATCGTGGTGTTGGGTGGCATGGGCTCGCAGCTGGGCGTGATCCTGGCGGCGATCGTGATGATCCTGCTGCCGGAAATGATGCGTGAGTTCAGCGAATACCGCATGTTGATGTTCGGCGCCATGATGGTGCTGATGATGATCTGGCGACCTCAAGGCCTGCTGCCCATGCAACGTCCACACATGGAGCTGCGCAAATGAGCCGCGAGATCCTGAAAGTCGAAAACTTGAGCATGCGCTTCGGCGGCTTGCTGGCGGTCAACGGCGTCGCCCTGACCGTGAAAGAGAAACAGGTGGTTGCGCTGATCGGCCCCAACGGCGCCGGCAAGACCACGGTGTTCAACTGCCTCACCGGTTTCTACAAGCCGAGTGGCGGCAGCATCCTGCTGGACGGCCAGCCGATCCAGGGCCTGGCCGGTCACGAGATCGCCCGCAAGGGCGTGGTGCGCACCTTCCAGAACGTACGGCTGTTCAAGGACATGACGGCGGTCGAGAACCTGCTGATCGCCCAGCATCGTCACCTGAACACCAACTTCTTTGCGGGCCTGTTCAAGACCCCGGCGTTCCGCAAGAGCGAGCGCGAGGCCATGGAGTACGCTGCGTACTGGCTGGACAAGGTCAACCTCACCGAGTTCGCCAACCGCCCTGCCGGCACCCTGGCCTATGGTCAGCAACGTCGCCTGGAAATCGCCCGCTGCATGATGACCCGCCCGCGGATCCTGATGCTCGACGAACCGGCCGCCGGCCTGAACCCCAAGGAAACCGAAGACCTCAAGGCGCTGATCGGCGTGTTGCGTGAGGAAAACAACGCCACGGTGCTGTTGATCGAACACGACATGAAACTGGTCATGAGCATTTCCGACCATATCGTGGTGATCAACCAGGGCACGCCGCTGGCGGACGGGACGCCGGAGCAGATCCGTGACAATCCTGAAGTGATCAAAGCCTATCTGGGGGAAGCGTAAAATGCTGCAATTCGAAAACGTTTCCACTTTCTACGGCAAGATCCAGGCCCTGCACAGCGTCAACGTCGAAGTGCGCCAGGGTGAGATCGTCACGCTGATCGGCGCCAACGGCGCCGGCAAGTCGACCTTGCTGATGACCTTGTGCGGCTCGCCGCAGGCCCACAGCGGCAGCATCCGCTACATGGGTGAAGAGCTGGTGGGCCAGCAGTCGTCGCACATCATGCGCAAGAGCATTGCCGTGGTGCCGGAAGGCCGGCGGGTATTCTCGCGCCTGACCGTGGAAGAAAACCTGGCCATGGGCGGGTTCTTCACCGACAAGGACGACTACCAGGAGCAAATGGACAAGGTGCTGCACCTGTTCCCTCGCCTCAAGGAGCGCTTCAGCCAGCGCGGCGGCACCATGTCCGGCGGCGAGCAGCAAATGCTCGCCATCGGCCGGGCGCTGATGAGCAAGCCCAAGCTGTTGCTGTTGGACGAACCCTCCCTGGGCCTGGCACCGATCATCATCCAGCAGATCTTCGACATCATCGAACAGCTGCGCAAGGACGGTGTAACGGTGTTCCTCGTGGAGCAGAACGCCAACCAGGCGCTGAAGATCGCTGACCGTGCCTATGTGCTGGAAAACGGCCGGGTGGTGATGCAGGGCACTGGCGAGCAGCTGCTGACCGATCCGAAGGTACGTGAGGCGTACCTGGGCGGCTAAGAGACGGTTGCTGGATAAGCCGGATCTCATGTGGGAGGGAGCAAGTTCCCTCCCACATTTTTTGCATTGTTTGAAATTATTTCGTCTGACCTTGTAACGAACATCCCCCTCCTGCCTCTAGTGGTGCAAGCAGGCATTCAAGCCTGCTCTTCAACCTACTGCTGGAGATCCACCATGACCACCAAACTGTCCGCCGCTAGCTTCGTCCTCGCCCTGAGTTCGGCCTTGAGCCTGTCCGCCCTGACCACCACCGCCCACGCTGCCGACGACATGCAGAAATGCTTCGGCGTCGCTGAAGCCGGCAAGAACGATTGCGCCGCCGGTGCCGGCACGTCCTGCGCCGGCACCTCGAAGACCAAGGATCAGGCCAACGCCTGGAAACTGGTCCCGGCCGGCACCTGCACCCAAACCCCAAGTTCCACCTCGCCGACCGGCTTCGGCCAGGAAGCCGCCTTCACCGCCAAGTCCTGACCCCTGCCTGGCCTGAGTACGGATGATGACGCTTTCACTCCTACCCGCAGTCTCACCGATTCAGATGCCCGGGCTCCCCTATCGGACCGGGCTGGGGCTGAAGCACGAGCACTTCAATGAAGTGCTCGATACTTCGCCCGACATCGGTTTTTTTGAAGTGCACGCCGAAAACTACATGGTGGCCGGCGGCCCGTTTCATCACTACCTGGGGTTGATTCGCGAACGTTACCCCCTGTCGTTGCACGGCGTGGGCCTGTCCATCGGTGGCGAAGGCCCGCTCAACCGTGAGCACCTGGGACGCTTGGCCGCACTGATCGAACGCTACCAGCCCCACTCATTTTCGGAACACCTGGCCTGGTCCAGCCACGGCCCGGTGTTCCTCAACGACCTGCTGCCCCTGGCTTATGACGCCACCACCTTGAGTCGAGTGTGCGAGCACGTCGACCAGGTACAGAGCACCCTCAAGCGGCCGATGCTGCTGGAGAATCCATCGACCTACCTGCAGTTCCAGCGCTCGACCCTGGACGAGACCGACTTCATCAGCGAGATCATCCGCCGCACCGGCTGCGGCCTGCTGCTGGACGTGAACAACGTCTACGTGTCGTGCATCAACCACCAGCGCGACCCTCTGGCCTACATCCACGCCCTACCATTGCGCGCCGTGGGTGAGATTCATCTGGCCGGCTTCGCCGAAGACACCGACAGCCTGGGCGATCGCCTGCTGATCGATGACCACGGCGCCCCCATCGATAACGCGGTGTGGCTGCTGTACGAACACGTGCTCGCGCTGACGGGCCCGGTCGCAACCCTGATCGAGCGCGACAACCAAGTACCGGCCTTCAGCGTGCTATGCGCAGAAGCCCAGCAGGCTGAACGGTACTTATCGCAGGTCCACCCATGAGCCTTCACGACGCCTTTTCCAGCGCCTTGCTAGCGCCCGGCCAACCTTGCCCCGACGGCCTGTTCAGCAGCAACGGGGCCGACCCGGCCAGTCGTTTTGCGGTGTATCGCAACAATGTTCACAGTTCGTTGATCAATGTGCTGGCAACCGCATACCCCGTAACCGCGCAATTGGTCGGCGATGAATTTTTCCGCGCCATGGCCGGCATTTTCGTTCAGGCATCCCCGCCCGCCAGCCCGCTGATCAGCGAGTACGGCGGCACATTCGCCGACTTTATCCAAGGTTTTGAACCGGCCGCCAGCGTGCCCTACCTGGCCGATGTCGCCCGGTTGGAACGCTTGCGGGTTCGCGCTTATCACGCAGCTGATACAGCCGTGGTGGATCCGCAAGCCGTTCTGCAGCAACTGCAAGCCCACACGAAGCCGGGGGCGCTGCATCTGCAACTGCACCCGTGCGTTGGCACATTGAACTCCGCCTACGCAGTGGTTGCGGTATGGGCGGCCCACCAGACCGAGGGCGCCCTGGTCACTCTCGATCCCTGGCATGCCCAAGGCGCGCTGGTGTTGCGCCAAGGGTTGAGCGTCAAGGTCTTCGCCATCGACGGCGGCTCGGTCGCCTTTATCAATAGCCTGAAACAAGGCTCGGCACTGGAAATGGCCGTCGCCAATGCCCTCGAGGCCAGCGCCGAGTTCGACCTGCACCAATGCCTCACGCTGCTGATCAACCACGACGCACTCACTCATCTGCTCCCAGAACAACAGGTATCACCATGAACACTTCCGCTTCGTGTCTGATCAAGCAGGCCATCGCGCTTTTCGAGAAAATCCCTTACAGCCTGATCGCGTTTATTGCGCGCTTCTCCATTGCGGCAGTGTTCTGGAAGTCCGGGCAAACCAAGGTCGAAGGCCTTGCCATTGACCTGATCAACGGCACGTTCGAATTCGGTACCCCCAAACTCGCCGCCTCGACATTGCCGCTGTTTCGCAGTGAATACCACGTGCCGTTGCTGTCGCCGGAAGTCGCCGCGCACATGGCGGCGTTTGCCGAGCACTTTTTCCCGGTGCTGATCCTGGTGGGCCTGGCCACGCGCTTCTCAGCCCTGGCCTTGATCGGCATGACCCTGGTCATTCAGTTGTTCGTGTACCCGGACGCCTACCCCACCCACGGCACTTGGATGGCGCTGCTGTTGCTGTTGGTCGCCAAAGGCCCGGGCAGCCTGTCCATCGACCACCTGATTGCGCGCCGCTACCGTTAAAGCCGATCCAGTGCCTCGCCGCTGCGCTTGAACCAGTCCACCAGGTAGTCGGCCAATACTTGGGTACGTCTCGGCAGGCCGCCTTGATAAGGATGGACCAGGTACATCGGCATACTCCGCGTCTGGTAATCACGCAGTAGCCAACACAATCGGCCGTCAGCCAATTCCGTCGGCAGCACGTAGGACGGCAAGCGGGCGATACCGGCACCGACCAGGGCAGCCTTCTTCAGCAAGTTGTAATGGTTGGAGGCAAAGGTGCCGCTCACCCTCACCCGCAACAACTCGTGCTGCTGGTGATACAGCCATTCCTCGCGACCGCTGTAGTGGCTGTTGAGTAAACAGGTGTGCGCCGCAAGATCCCCAGGGGTCAGTGGCTCGCCATGTTGCTCCAGGTAAGCGGGACTGGCACAGGTCATCTCGTGCCAGGCCAGCAGCGGCCTGGCCACCAGACGCTCGTTTTCAATCGCCCCCGAGCGCACCCCCAGGTCAAAGCCGTCTCGCGCCAGGTCTCGGTAGCTGTTGTTGAGCTCCAGCTCGATCTGCACCTGTGGATACTGCTTGGAAAACTCCAGCAACAAACCATCGAAGAAGGTTTCCCCTAATGAAACCGGAACCGTCATACGCACAGGCCCGGCCAAATCGTCCTTGAGACGCGCCAATGCCTGTCGGGCGCGATCCACCTGAACCACCAGCGCTTGCGCCTGGGGCAACAGCGCCGCACCGGCGGCGGTCAGGCTGAGCCTGCGTGTGGTGCGGTGCAGCAAGACCACGCTGAACTGTGCCTCCAAATGGCTGATGCGCTTGGACAGCTGGCCCTTGCTGCAACCCAGTTGCTCGGCCGCCACGGTAAAACTGCCGGCTTCAATCAGTACGGCAAAGGCCGCCAGGTCATCCATCTCGCTCATGGACTGTTTCCATTTGAAAACCAAAGGTTGCCTATTAGCACGTTTATCCGTCTGAAAAGCCACCCTAGACTTGATGCCTACCCCCCCTACTGTAGGAGCGAGCTTGCTCGCGAAAATCGTCAACGATAACGCGCTCAGCCTGGTACACAGCGGCGCTTTTGCGTTTTTCGCGGGCAAGCCCGCTCCTACAGTTCCTGAGAAACCCAGAGGAACAGCACCATGAAAATCCTATTGATTGGCGCCAGTGGCACCGTCGGCTCGGCAGTCAAGGCCGAACTGGCCCAGCGTCACGAAGTGATCAGCATTGGCCGCAGCAGCGGCGACTTCCAGGTGGATATCAGCGACAGCACCTCGATCCGCAACCTGTTCGAGCAGACCGGCAAATTCGATGCACTTGTCTGCACTGCAGGCAACGTGAATTTCGTGGCGCTGGGGGATATGGGCGAAAGCGACTTTGAACTGGGCCTGCGTGACAAGCTGATGGGCCAGGTCAACCTGCTGTTGATCGGCCGCGAGTATGCCAACGACGGCGCGTCGTTCACCTTCACCAGTGGCATTCTCAACCGTGACCCGATCCGTACTGGCGCTTCGGCTGCGCTGGTCAATGGCGCACTCGACGCGTTCATCAAAGCCGCGGCAATCGAATTGCCACGGGGGCTGCGCATCAACTCCGTGAGCCCGACCGTGCTGGTGGAGGCCATGGGCAGCTACGCACCGTACTTCCGTGGCTATAAACCGGTTCCGGGGGCCGATGTGGCATTGGCCTATGCAAAAAGCGTGGAAGGCTTACAGACCGGCCAGACATTTATTGTTGGCTGAATGTAACCATTGTAAGAATTGCCTGAAGCAGGGCTGCGGGGTTGTGATGCAACGCCAGCCTGCGTAACGTGGCGGCACTTGTCTGGAGACCCGATCATGCGTGCCGCCCGTACCCTCGCCCTGTTTGCCTTGCTTCCTGTGTTCGCCGCTTGCCAGATGTTCGAAAACGAGCCGACCAAGCCGTCTACCGCCGGGTTGACCCGCATGCAGGGCGAACTCACGGCGGTAGGTAGCAAGCTGCTGTTCCAGCCGTGCGACGATAAACGCAACTATGTCGTCAACGACACCAGTGGCACCAGCATCCTGCAGGAAGCGGCGTCCCTGGCCGGCCAGCAAGGGGCATTGTTTGCCGATTTGCGTGGCAAGTTCTCGGGCGTCGCCAGCGGCACCCAGGGCAGCGTCGACCTGCAACAACTCTATCGCGTAGAGCGCTCGACCTCTGCCTGCACCGACCCGGACTTCAAGCGCATGACCCTGCGGGCCAACGGCCACAAGCCAGCCTGGGCCATGAACGTCACCGCCAAGGGCATGGTGCTCGAGCGTGAAGGCCAGCCGCCACTGGCAGTGCCTTATGTCGAAGAGCAGATCGGCGACGGCCGCTTCAACCTGATGACCGAAGCCAACAACCAGCACATCGAACTGTGGGTCGCGCCGCAGCGCTGCATCGACAGCGTCAGCGGCAGCCTGCAACACATGACGGCGGAGTTGCGCGTCAACGGCCAGGTACAGCGCGGTTGCGCGGCGTTTGGTGGTTCCCGGGACGACTGATTCAGCGCTGCGCTGTTTTAACCTGACGGAAAACCGCCATTGAGGCTTATAATCGCCGGTTTGCAAAACAGCCGGCCTCTTTGTCCGCCGCCTACCGGATCCCGTCATGTTACGAATCACCGAACTCAAGCTGCCCATCGACCATCCCGAAGAAGACCTGCGGCCTGCCATTGTGCAGCGCCTGGGCATCGCCAGTGATGACCTGCTCGATTTCACCCTGTTCAAACGCAGCTACGACGCGCGCAAGAAGTCGTCGGAGCTGTGCTTCATCTACACCATCGACCTCAATGTGAAGGGTGAGGCCGCCCTGCTGCTCAAGTTCGCCGATGACCGCAACGTCAATCCCGCGCCGGACGTCAGCTACAAGGTCGTGGGCCAGGCCCCGGAAGGCTTGGTCGAACGGCCTGTGGTCGTCGGTTTTGGCCCGTGCGGTATCTTCGCCGGACTGTTGCTGGCGCAGATGGGCTTCAAGCCGATCATCCTCGAACGCGGCAAGGAAGTACGCCAGCGCACCAAGGACACCTGGGGCCTGTGGCGCAAAAGCGTGCTCAACCCCGAGTCCAACGTGCAGTTCGGTGAAGGCGGCGCCGGGACCTTCTCCGACGGCAAGCTCTACAGTCAGATCAAGGACCCGAAATTCCACGGCCGCAAAGTCCTGCACGAGTTCGTCAAGGCCGGCGCGCCGGAAGAAATCCTCTACGTCAGCAAACCCCACATCGGTACCTTCCGCCTGACCGGCGTGGTGGAAAACATGCGCGAGCAGATCATCGCCCTGGGCGGTGAAGTGCGTTTCGAGCAACGGGTGACCGACGTGCTGATCGAAGACGGCCAGTTGAATGGCGTGGTCATCGACGGTGGTGAGCAGATCCTCTCCAGGCATGTGATCCTGGCCCTCGGCCACAGCGCCCGCGACACCTTCCGCATGCTCCACGGCCGTGGCGTCTACATGGAAGCCAAACCGTTCTCGGTGGGGTTCCGGATCGAACACCCGCAATCGCTGATCGACGCCGCGCGCCTGGGCAAATATGCCGGGCACCCGAAGCTGGGCGCCGCCGACTACAAGCTGGTGCACCACGCCAAGAACGGCCGTTCGGTCTACAGCTTCTGCATGTGCCCGGGTGGCACCGTGGTGGCAGCGACCTCCGAGCCGAACCGTGTGGTGACCAACGGCATGAGCCAGTACTCGCGTAACGAGCGCAATGCCAACTCCGGCATCGTCGTCGGCATCACGCCGGAAGTGGATTACCCAGGCGGCCCGCTGGCGGGTATCGAGTTGCAGGAGCGCCTGGAGTCCCACGCCTACATCCTCGGCGGCAGCAACTACGAGGCTCCGGCACAGTTGGTCGGCGACTTTATCGCTGGCAAGCCGTCCACGGCGATCGGCAGTGTGGAACCGTCCTACAAGCCAGGGGTGGCCCTGGGTGACCTGGCCCTGGCCTTGCCGGACTTCGCCATCGAAGCGATCCGCGAAGCACTGCCGGCGTTCGAGAAGCAGATCAAGGGCTATTCGCTGCACGATGCCGTGTTGACCGGTATCGAGACGCGCACCTCGTCGCCGCTGCGGATTACCCGTGACGAATCGATGCAGAGCCTGAACGTGAAAGGCCTGTTCCCGGCCGGTGAAGGCGCTGGGTATGCGGGTGGGATTCTGTCGGCCGGTGTCGACGGGATTCGGATTGCCGAGGCGTTGGCGCGGGATATGCTCGGCATCGAGGCCTGAGAACAGCGCAAATTAAATGTGGGAGGCGGCTTGCCCCCTCCCACATTTGGTTTGCATCGGATCAGATATTTGCGCGCAGGATGCTGGCGGGTAATGGCTCGCCCTGCTCCACACTGGCCGCCACGGCCGCGATCAACCCCTCGAGCGCATAGCCCTGCCCCGCCAACCACGCCTGGTCGTAATAGGTCGTTGCATACCGCTCGCCCCCATCACACAAGATCGCCACGATCGAACCTGATTCCCCCATCGCTTTCATCTGCTGCGCCGCCATTAATGCGCCAATCAGGTTGGTCCCGCTGGAACCGCCGACTCGCCGCCCCAGGCGCTCAGCCAGGTAATGCATGGCCGCCAGCGACAGCGCATCCGGCACCTTGACCATCGCATCAATCACCTTGGGCAAAAACGACGCCTCGACCCGTGGCCGGCCAATGCCTTCGATCCGCGAACCACAGTCCAGGCGCAGGCTGGCGTCACCGCTCTGGTAGAAATCGAAAAACACCGAGCGCTCGGCATCGGCACACAACACGCGGGTACAGTGCTGGCGATAACGCACATAACGACCCAGGGTGGCGGTGGTGCCGCCGGTACCGGGGCTGGAAATCAACCAGCTCGGTTCCGGGTGCCGCTCAAAGCGCATCTGCTGGAAGATCGACTC
Source organism: Pseudomonas sp. Yb2C2 (assembly GCF_052112325.1). Classification (NCBI taxonomy): domain Bacteria; kingdom Pseudomonadati; phylum Pseudomonadota; class Gammaproteobacteria; order Pseudomonadales; family Pseudomonadaceae; genus Pseudomonas; species Pseudomonas sp. Yb2C2. The sequence continues at coordinate 44,453 of NZ_JAVAJK010000002.1, forward strand.
GGCGATGTTGTTGTTCGCCCGCCAGTCGGTGGCACGCTCGGCATAAGTGAACTGATCCATGAAATGACCGCCGCTTTCCTGGGCCAGGCGTTCGGACTCGGCGTAGATCTGCGTGGGATCCTGTACCAGATGGCTTTTGCCGCCGTAGAAGGCAATCTGCGCGATCTTTTCCTGGGACGTCGTGGCGGGCATCACCGCAATGAACGGCAGCCCGAGCAGCCGGGCAAAATACGCTTCGGAAATCGCCGTCGAGCCGCTGGATGCTTCAATCACCGGCGCGCCTGGCTTGAGCCAGCCATTGCACAGCGCATACAGGAACAGCGAACGGGCCAGCCGATGTTTCAGGCTGCCGGTGGGGTGGCTGGATTCATCCTTGAAGTACAACTCGATGCCCGGCAGGCCCGGCAGCGGTAACGGAATCAGATGCGTGTCAGCACTGCGTTGGAAGTCCGCTTCGATGATGCGAATGGCTTCGCGGGCCCAGGGACGGTGGTCGCTCATAAGGAAGAACTCTAAGGATTTCAGCACCGATCTTAGGATGTTTCCTACACTGCACACAGATACAGTGACGACTCAATTGGACACACAATTGCTAGGCTTTGGCGCTACGCCACCCTACACCATCTCTTATAACAAATAAGAATATAACTTTTGTTTTAACAACTAACGGTACGGGTTAGGGTACCCACCTATTGAACCTGGATTGGAGAGCATCCCTTGCCTCTGCGTAGCACTTTTACCCGTTTCTTCCAGCTGGAAGCCGCCAGCGGCCTGTTGTTGATCGCCGCTGCCGCCTTGGCGCTGATCATCAACAACTCTCCGTTGTCGCACCTGTATGGCGCGTTTCTCGACGTGCCGGTGGTGGCCCAGATTGGCGCGCTGCAAATCGCCAAGCCCGCACTGCTGTGGATCAACGATGGCCTGATGGCCCTGTTCTTCCTGCTGATCGGCCTGGAGGTCAAGCGCGAGCTGCTTGACGGCCACCTGTCCAAGCCTTCGCAAGTGGTGCTGCCAGGCGCAGCCGCCATCGGCGGCATGGTCGTGCCGGCGCTGATCTACTGGGCAATCAACAAGGACTACCCCGCCGCCCTCTCCGGCTGGGCAATCCCGATGGCCACCGACATCGCCTTCGCGTTGGGCGTCCTGGCACTGCTGGGCAAGCGGGTGCCGGTGTCGTTGAAGCTGTTCCTGATGACCCTGGCCATCATCGACGACCTGGGCGCGATCATTGTTATTGCAGTGTTCTATTCCGCCGACCTGTCCGGTGCGGCCCTGGCCGGCGCGGGCGCCTGCCTGGTTGCCTTGATTGCAATGAACCGCCTGGGCGTGATCAAGCTCGGGCCCTACCTGATCATCGGCCTGATCCTGTGGGTGTGCGTACTCAAGAGCGGCGTGCACGCCACCCTGGCCGGCGTGACCCTGGCGTTCTGCATCCCGATGCGCACCAGGAACGCCGAGCCCTCGCCGCTGCTCACGCTGGAACACGCCCTGCATCCGTGGGTGGCCTACGGCATCCTGCCGCTGTTCGCCTTTGCCAACGCCGGTGTGTCACTCACCGGGGTCAGCCTGGAGAGCTTCACCCACCACGTGCCGATGGGCATTGCCGCCGGCCTGCTGATCGGCAAGACCGTCGGCGTGTTCGGCCTCACCTGGCTGGCCATCAAGACCGGCCTCGCAGCACTGCCCAGCGGCGCCAACTGGGGCCAGGTCTTCGGCGTGGCGATCCTGTGCGGCATCGGCTTCACCATGAGCCTGTTCGTCGGCTCCCTGGCGTTTGTGCCGGGTGCCAGCGAGTTTGCCGGGGAGGATCGAATGGGGATTCTGACCGGATCGATACTTGCGGCGTGTATCGGGTACGTGGTGACGGCGATGGCGAGTCGCAAAAAAGCCTGAGCCGACTGAAACGCAGCCCATAAAAAACCCCAACCGGTCACCCGGTTGGGGTTTTCTTTTGCCTGCTGCTTACCGGTCAGCGAGTAACGCGGCTGGTGCCATCAACGGTCATGATGCGGACGCGATCACCGATGCGGAAGATTTCATTTTCCTGCACGGCTTGCACGTAGGCACGCATGCTGCCGTCGTCTTCGCGAACGGTGATTTCCACGCCCTGGGTGCGGGTCAGGCCTTCTTCGGTGGCCGAGCCCAGCAGGCCGCCGGCAACGGCGCCGATCACGGCAGTCACGATACTGCCACGGCCACCGCCGATGGCGCTGCCGCCCACACCACCGATGACCGCGCCGGCAGCGCCGCCGATTGGGGTCTTGGTGCCTTCGATTTTTACCGGACGCAGGGATTCAATGGTGCCCATGCGAACGGTCTGTACACGACGCGCTTCGTCACGGGAGTACGAGTCGCCGGTCAGACTCGAGGCGCAGCCACCCAGCAGCAACGACAGCGTGGTAAAGCAGGCAACCAGTAAAACGGACTTACGCATAGCATCAACTCCAAAGGACAGGTATTCATTAGACGCTGCAGCTTGACGCCTGTCACGACAAGCCCGGCAGGAAATTGCTTTCATTCAGCCTCAGTACAGACTGCCCGTAGCCAAAATACCGACCAACGGTAGCACTCTCATCGTAACCAGGAACTTCATGGACTATTTCATCATTGTAGTCACTACCGTCGCCGGCCTGTACTTCCATGGTTGGTTGTACCTGCGTATCCGACGCTGGATAGACCGCGACCTGGCACTGTCCCTGGCGGGAGACGACCTGCACAAGCGTGCCTTTATGCTGCAACAACTGGAGCAGGCGCGGATCTCGAAGATCAAGCGAAGCGAGTTGCCGCAGTGGCTGACGAACGCCGCACAACAGTACACAGCCGAAACCTCTTCAACAGAGACTTCGGTGTGATCGACATCATTCCAGTGGGGTGACGAAAGGTGCCGCTCAGGGCGCCAGGCGCTCGCGGGTCCATTCGGTCCCTTGCAGGCGGTAGTTCAGGCGGTCATGCAGGCGGCTGGCGCGGCCTTGCCAGAACTCGATGCGCTCCGGCAGCAGGCGATAGCCACCCCAATGCTCGGGGCAGTCGGGCTGGGTATCGCTGAAACGCTGTTCGGTGGCCTTGAGCAGGTCCTGCAGTTCTTCACGGTCACGAATGACCTGGCTCTGCGGGGAAGCCCAGGCGCCTAAACGACTGCCCAGGGGGCGGACCTGATAATAAGCGTCGGACTCCTCAGGGGTGACCTTGACCACCCTTCCTTCAATACGCACCTGGCGCTCCAGGGTCGGCCAGAAGAACGTCATGGCCGCAAACGGCCGCGCCGCGAGCTGTTCGCCCTTGGCGCTCTGATAGTTGGTGAAGAAGGTAAAGCCCTGCGCATCCAGGCCCTTGAGCAGCAGGATGCGGCAGTGCGGGCGACCGTCCTGGTCGACCGTAGCCAGGGTCATGGCATTGGCTTCCACCGGTGGCTGCTCGGTTTTCACCGCATCGGCAAACCACTGGTGGAACAACGCAAACGGCTCGTTCGGGGCTTGGGCCTCGCTCAAACCGTCCCGTGTGTAGTCACGGCGCATATCGGCCAGTGCCTGGGTCATGCGGCTTTATCCTTGTGGTTCAGCGGATCAGTTTTTCGCCTGGTCATTCGCAGCCGGTGCAGCAGCCTTGGCTTTGGCCGGGGCCGGTTTCTTCGCAGCGGGCTTGGCCGGGGCTTTTTTAGCCGCTGGCTTGGCAGCAACCTTTTTAGCTGCGGGTGCCTTTTTAGCCGGTGCCTTGGCGGCCGGGGCCGGGGCTGGAACGTTCTGCACCGCAACCATTTCGGCTACAGGCGGGGTCTTGCCCGATTGATACTTGCTCAACAGCGCCAGCATGGTCGTGCGCTGGGTGAACATGATTTCCATGCGGCGGTTCAGCGCGCGGCCCTGGGTGCTGTCGTTGGCGGCACGTGGCATCAGGTCACCCATGCCACGCAGCATCAGGCGGTCCTGTTTCAGGCCGCTGAGGCTGAAGATCGAGGCGATGGACTGCGCACGCTCCTTGGTCAACGCCTGGCTGGCAGGCGCGGTACCGGTGGCATCCACGTGACCCAGCACCAGCACGGCGGTTTTTGGATCGGCTTCCACCGCCTTGGCGACGCGAGTGAACGGCCCCAGGGTAACCGGCAGCAGCATCGCCGGGCGTTTCGGGTTGTAGGAGCCGTCTACCGGAGCAATCACCACGAGTACGTTATCGCGACGTTCCAGCTGCAGGTTGCTGTCCTTGATGGCGGCGCGCAGGCGCGGCTCATAGTCGTCCAACCAGGCCTGGGTGATTTTCGGGTCAGGCATCGGCACATTGGTCACGTCGACCTTGGCCAATGGCTTGGGTTTGCTTTCGAACGGCCACCACCAGTGAGTTTCGCTGTCGGTCTTGGCGACGGCAGGCGCGGCGTCTGGAGCCGGGGTCGCGGCCTTGAGGTCGGCTTTCAGGTCAGCCTTGGCATCAGCGGCCTTCTCGTCGGCGCTCTTGGAGGAGAACGGCCACCAGCTGGAACCGGTGTCAGCCTTGGCGGCCGGCGCTGGCGCGGAGGCGACAGGCGCAGCAGCAGCAGCGGCTACAGGTGCGGCAGGCTTGGCGCCGGCAGCGGGCTTGGCGTCCGGCTTGGCGTCGGTTTGGGTCACTGCGTCCTTGGTCGTGGCCTTATCCGATCCAAATGACCACCAATGCCCACCCTCGGCATCATTTTGTGGAGTTTGTGCGCAACCGGTAATAGTGAGGCAAAGCGCCAGTGCCAAGGACTTGTTCGATAACATGAGATATCCACAAAATGAGAAAAGAAACGGGGGTCTCGATGACCCGTTAAACAGACGCTTACAGAACATTAAAGTTACATCATTTCGTTCAGCGCCTTCTTATAGTTGCCTTTGTAACAAAAAAATGTGAAACAGCAAGGGGTTTACAGACAACCGGCCAATATTCCGACCAACTTCTGTGCCCGTGGGTCCATAAGTACATAAGGCCCCAATGTATTAGTCACGAAACCAAACGCTACATCATGCTCAGGATCGGCAAAACCCACCGAGCCGCCGGCGCCTGGATGCCCGAACGCACGGGCGCCAAGGCCAAATGTAGCATTGGGCAACTGTGGTTGATCCAACATGCAGCCCAGCCCGAAGCGGGTTTGTGTCAATAATGTTTTATCCGGCCCGATACTGTGTTCACGGGTCAATTCTTCGAGCATGTCGGCTTCCAACAAACTACCGTCCAACAAACCACTATAAAAACCCGCCAGACTACGCGCATTACCGTGACCATTTGCCGCCGGCTGCTGCATGCGTCGCCATTCAGGTTTATTAGTACTGGTGAGAATAGACGGCGGGTTGGCAAATGCCCGCGTCGTCATGGCGGTGGGCTCGCGCATCATTACTTGCAGTAAACGCTGCGCGGCTTCATCGCCCATATTGCCTTTGCTGCGCGCTATATGTGCAACACGATAAAACTCTTCGTCGGCCAGGCCCACGTGGAAGTCCAGCCCCAGCGGCCGTGCCACCCGCGCCACAATGGACTCACCCGGCCCACGCCCATCGGCGCGGCGCAGCAATTCGCCGACCAGCCAGCCGTAGGTGATCGCCTCGTAGCCATGGCCCTGGCCCGGCGTCCACCACGGGGCTTCGGCTGCCAGGGTGTCGACCATCAATTGCCAGTCGTACAAGGCTTCGGTGGGCAGCATCTCGCGGATTGCCGGCAACCCGGCCTGATGGCAGAGCAATTGGCGCAGCGTAATGTTTTCCTTGCCGGCAGCAGCGAACTCAGGCCAGTACCTGGCCACTGGCGCGTCCAATTGCAACTTGCCCTCGGCCACCAGTTGCAGGGCCGTGACAGCGGTGAAGGTCTTGGTGCAGGAAAACAGGTTGACGAGGGTGTCGCTGTGCCAGGCCTCGGTACCGTCCTTGTCGGCGGTACCGGCCCACAGGTCAACGACGGTTTCGCCGCCGACCTGGATGCAGAGCCCGGCGCCACGCTCCTGCGGGTCATCGAACAACGCGGCGAACGCTTCACGCACCGCTTCGAACTGGAGCTCGTAATGACCCTGAACCTGCACCTAAGCCCCCTAGGAAAACACCGTAAAAAGTGGCCGACATTGTTCCAGCCATTGTGGGATTTGTGAACCCGTCAACAATGAATCAATGACCATTTCCCGAATGCCCACCGGCGTGTCCGGCGCCCTGCCCCGGGCCTTTGCCCTCGCGCCCAGGCTTGCTGCCTTCGCTTTCACGCGCGGTGCTGGCGGCCTTGGCCTTTTCCGCTTCCTTGCCCAGTTGATCCACCGCCGCCAGGTTGCTTCTACGCACACTGTCGACAAACCCCTGGAACGGTACGTCAGTGATGCCCACCAGGCCGAAGTGGCCGTTTTCACCGTCCAGCAAACGGCCGGTCACCGGCTGGTCCAGGTACTGGAACCAGTGCACGCCGACAATGGAAGGCTCGGCCATGGCTTGCTTGAGGAAGTTGGCATATGCCACGCCACGCTCTTCTTCCCTGGCCAACTGGGTCACGCCGCCCCAGAACGGGCCACGGTCCGCAGAGCCGAAGTTGAATTCAGTGATCAACACCGGTTTGTCCAGGGCGCGCAGCGCGGCAAAGTCATAGCCGTCCTGGGGTTTGAGCGTGTACATGTTGAAGCTCAGCACATCGCAATACTGCGCGCACGACGCCACGGCTTCAGGCGTACTCACCGCATAACGCCCGCCCAGCAGCAGTTGGTTGGGTGCGTGCCATTTCAGCGAGTCGGAGATGGTCTTGAAGTAGGCATCGGCGAAGGTCTTCTGGAAGTATTTGAAGTCAGCTTCGATTTCCGGGTGCTCAGGGTTGGGCATCGGCGGTTCGAAGCCCGGGTCTTCCATCAGCTCCCACCCCGCCAACTCGATGCCCCAGGCTTTCGACAGGCCTTGCTCGTTGCGATACTTGTCACGCAATTGCTTGAGGAACGTGCGCTTGGCCGGTACGTCGGTGGTCATGCGCAAGGTGCCGTAGGCCAGGGCGTAGCGGGATTTCAGATCATCGCCGGGGCCGGCCCAGGCCAGTTCGTTATCGGCAAAGAAGCCGATCAGCCAGGGGTCGTCGCGGTGGTCGCGGGCGGCAATGGCCACCGCGCGCTCGGTCGCCATGGCGAAACGCGGATCGAACGGATCGGGCATGCCGCCCCACCAGTCGGTGCCGGTGCTGATACTGGCGTAGTCGCCGACGATCGACAGCGGCAAGGTGTACGGCACACGATCGGCAGTGGCCAACGCGCCGTCGCTCCAGTTGCCGACGGTATTGAAACCCCAGGCTTGCAGGCGATCAAGGGTATGGGTCACCCAGCGTTTCTGGTCAAATCCTTCGCCGCCATAAGTACGCTGCAGGTTGGCGCCGTAGAAATCGTACCAACGCCCGGCAGCAAAGCCACGACCTTCACCCGCACCATTGCCGGTGCGGTTATCGCCGCTGCCGTAGTACTTGTCGAAGGGTTCGCCGGCCTTTGGCAGCGCCGCGAACATCCACTCGCGACTGGCCACGTAGGTCTGGCTGTTGTCCGGGGCCACGGTATTGACGCCCAGGGAATAGAACGGATGGCCTTCCGGAGTCACCAGGTACCAGCGACCGTCACGCTTTTCGGTGCGGAAAAAGCCACTGGCCTTGAACGCCGGCCCTTTGTTCCAGCCGCCGAACGTGTCCAATGCGGATTTATCACGCGCGGCCAGCCAGCCCTGCAGTTGGGTTTGCTCCTTTGCCGCGGCCGCCTTGAGCTGTTCGTCGCCGCTGATCTTTTCCGGCCAGCGCGCGCGGGTGGACTGGCCATAAGCATCCACCAGTTCGCTGTAGGCCGCCTTCAGCACCGGCTCGCTGTCCTGCACACCAAAGCGTTCCAGCAGGATGCTTTGCGCGGCGCTGGGCTTGATCATCGACAGGGTCACCGAGACCACCTGGCTACGGTCGATCTCGCCGGCACTGCTGGCCAGCAACACACGCTGGCCATCCACGGTGATCGGCATCGGCGGGCCGGCCTTCATGCCCTGGCTCAACGGCGAGTTGGCTTGCAGCGGGACCAGCAAGGTCTGGGCGGGGCCGGCCGGCAGGTCGATGCGGCTGACCAGGGTCTTGCCATCGCTGCTCTGCACCTTGACGTAGAGGGTCAGCGCCCAGTCCATGGCACTCTGGATACGCAGGCTCATGGCGCCGGACTGCGACCAATCCCAGGCACCGGCCTGTGGGCTGAGCACCAGGCTCGGCTCGGCGGCCGGGTTGAAGGTGATGCGACGCAACACCTCGCCTTCGGGGGTTTGCTCGGCGTTGTATTGCGGCAGGCTGGCGTCCTGGGTCGCCACCTTGACCACATCGGCAGGCCGGACGAAGTTGAACAATGTCTGTTGCCCCGCGGGCGCGGCCATCAAGGGCGCAGTGAACAGCAGGGCAAAAAGGGCGGGCAGCGTGCGAATCATACGAACAAGGTTCTCCCAAACGGCCGGTAAATAGCCTGATGACATAAATCGATAGCAGTGAGATAGACCACGAAGTGGGCGAATTCGCCCACGATGGCTTAAGAAATTTCGCGCCGGAAGGGCGGCAACGCATTCAGGATCGCCTTGCCGTAGCGCTGGGTCACCAGGCGGCGGTCGAGCAAGGTGATGGTGCCCCGGTCTTCCTCGGTACGCAGCAAGCGACCGCAGGCCTGCACCAGCTTCAAGGAAGCATCCGGCACCGAGATCTCCATGAACGGGTTACCGCCCCGCGCTTCGATCCATTCGGCCAATGCGGCCTCGACCGGATCATCCGGCACCGAGAACGGGATCTTGGCGATCACCACGTGTTCGCAGTAGGCGCCGGGCAAGTCCACGCCTTCGGCGAAACTCGCCAGGCCGAACAGCACGCTGGAATCCCCGCCATCGACCCGCGCCTTGTGCTTGTTCAGGGTTTCCTGCTTGGACAGGTTGCCCTGGATAAACACCTGCTTGCGCCAGTCGCGGTCAAGGCCGTCGAACACGTCCTGCATTTGTTTGCGCGACGAGAACAACACCAGGGTGCCGCGCGAACCTTCCACCAGGGAGGGCAGGTCGCGGATGATCGCAGCGGTGTGCGCCGGCGCATCCCGTGGATCGGCCTTGAGGTCGGGCACCCGCAGCACACCAGCGTCGGCATGATGGAACGGGCTTGGCACCACCGCAGTGACGGCCTTTTTCGGCAAGCCCGCGCGCATGCGGAAGCGGTCGAAGGTGCCCAGGGCGGTCAGCGTGGCGGAGGTCACCAGGCAGCCGTACGCCACGTTCCACAGGTTGCGCCGTAGCATCTCGGCGGCGAGGATCGGGCTGGCGTTGACCTCGATATCAAACAACGCACCGCTTTCCGACAGGGTCAGCCAGCGGGCCATGGGCGGGTTGTCTTCGGGGTCTTCGACGGTAAAGGCCGTCCACAGCTCCCAGTTGCCCTGGGAACGGGACAACAGACTGCCGAACAGCGGATACCATTCCTCGGCCTGGTTGCTGGCGATGCCGATGTTGACCTCACCGTCCATGCCTTCCTTGAGCAAGTCAGTCAGGCGGGTGAACAGGTCGGTAAGACGGGAAAAGCCTTTCTTCAGCTCGATGCCCATTTCGCGCATATGCTCGGGGATCATCCCACCGACAAAACGATGGCGCGGGCGCTCACGGCCTTCCACATCTTCGCCGGGCTTGAAGTCGGCCACCTGTTCGCAGGCGCTGAACATGAACTGTTGCTGGGTCTTGATCTCCCGCGCCAGCTCCGGCACCTGTTCGATCAGCTTGCCCAAATCGCCGGGCAGCGGGTGCTGGGCGAGCAATTTGGTGAGATTCTTCGCGGTGGTTTCCAGCCAATCGGCGGTGGAGCGCAGGCGCGTGTAGTGGGCGAAGTGGCCGATAGCCTTGTCGGGCAGGTGATGGCCTTCGTCGAACACGTAAAGGGTGTCACGCGGGTCCGGCAACACGGCACCGCCGCCCAGGGCCAGGTCGGCCAGGACCATATCGTGGTTGGTAACGATCACGTCGACCTTGCCCATGCCTTCGCGGGCCTTGTAGAAGGCGCACTGGCCAAAGTTGGGGCAATGGCGGTTGGTGCACTGGCTGTGGTCGGTGGTCAGGCGTGCCCAGTCGGCATCTTCGAGGGCGGTGGGCCAGCTGTCGCGGTCGCCGTCCCATTTATTGCCGGCCAGTTTCTCGATCATGCTGGTAAACAGCTTCTGGCTGACCTCATCCACTTCGATCTTGAAGCCTTCTTCCTCGAACAGCGACGCCGTGGCGGTTTGCGCGTGGCCTTCCTGCAGCAGCACGTCGAGCTTGGACAGGCACATGTAGCGGCCACGGCCCTTGGCCAGGGCGAAGGTGAAGTTCAGGCCGCTGTTGCGCATCAGGTCGGGCAGGTCTTTGTAGACGATCTGCTCCTGCAGGGCGACAGTGGCAGTGGCGATCACCAGGCGCTTGCCGGCGGCCTTCGCGGTCGGGATCGCAGCCAGGCTATAGGCCACGGTCTTGCCGGTACCGGTGCCGGCTTCGACGGCCACGACGGCGGGCTCACCTTCGCGGCGGCCTTCGTCATCGGTGTCGATATCCCCGAGGACCTTGGCCACTTCGGCGATCATCAGGCGTTGGCCGTAGCGCGGTTTCAAGCTCTTGGCTTCGAGAAAACGCGTGTAGGCGCCCTGGATCGTGGTTTTGAGTTCAGTGCTGATCATGGATAGTCGGGCGCAAAAAACGCTGGATAAATTTTCAGTGGTTCGGATCGGCAGCTATCATACCCCGCTAATTAATCCCGCGCAGAACGGAGTACCACAATGACCGCGTTTAGCCTCGTTTACACCCTGCATGTATTGGCCGCCCTGATCTGGGTCGGCGGCATGTTTTTCGCCTGGATGATCCTGCGCCCCGCCGCTATGGCGGCCCTTGAGGGCCCTGCCCGACTCAAGCTGTGGGCCAATGTGTTTCAACGTTTTTTCGTGTGGGTATGGGTGGCAGTGCTGGTTTTGCCGATCAGCGGCGTCGGCCTGCTGCACCTACGGTTCAGCGGGTTTGAAAGCGCACCGCGCTATGTGCAGGTGATGATGGGTTTGTATCTGGTGATGACGGCGTTGTTTATCCGCATCCAGGCGCTGAAGTTTCCGCAGCTGAAGGCGGCGGTGACGGCTGAGGATTGGCCGGCGGGTGCGGCTGCACTGGGGCAGATTCGCAAGCTGGTGGGGATCAACCTGATCGTGGGGTTGGTGGTGGTGGCGATTGCATCGGCTCGGCCGATGTTTTGAGTACAGCCACAAGCTGCAAGCTGCAAGCTTGCAGCTCTTTAGAACTTAGAGCCGCTGAATAGTCACGGTACCCGCAGGCCCAGCTGGCCCCGGCTGCCCTTCCAACCCTGGGCGGCCCTTCTCGCCACCATCGGCGCGGTACACCAGGCAGCCTTTGGACTCCCCGCCCTTGCCCGGCTTGCCGGCCGTACCGGCCAAACCGCCAGCACCGCCATCCACCCAGACCTTGATGTATTCCGCCGGGAAGTCCTTCGGCAATTCCACGCGAACCTGTGCACCCGCCCCACCCGGCAGGCCATCGCCGCCGTTATCGCCATTGAAACCGCGCCCCGCCGAGCCCCAGGTACACCCAGGATCCACGCCATTGGCGCCATCCAGCCCGGCATACCCTTGGGCACCGGCGCCGCCACGGGCATCCACCGAGAGTTCTTCAGCCGTCAGCGCGTTGATGCGCAAGGTCAGGTCACGCCCGGCCTTGGCCGGTTTTTCATGGGTACCGGGGGCACCGCGCGAGGTGATCTGGCTGCCATGCTCAAGGTGCGCATGCCGCACCTGCAATTGCAGCGCGGTATTGCCAGGAACAATCGCGATGCGTGCGTCGCGGCCCAGGTGCAGTTCATCCACCGTGACCTGGCTGATGGTGGCCGGAATCAGCAACGTGCCGTAGTCCGCCACGTCCAGGCGCTCCAGTTGCAACACACTGGTGCTGGAGGGAAGGCGCATCAATGAGTTCGTTTCGACACTGACGCTCTGGGCCAGGGCAACGGGGCTGACCAACAGGGCCAACAGAAAAACCTTACGCATCATGGGGCTCCTGAGTGTTTTCAAATTTTTCTTTGGACGCACAGTAACGACTTCTACAGGCGATTTGCCAGTGAAGGTTCAAAAAACTTGAGAGGGAGCGGTTCAAGCGAGGGTGGCCGGCAATGCCCCTGTGGATCCCACAGGGGCAAGGGCTGTCAGCGGTTGATCTGGATTTCCGTACGGCGGTTCAGGGCGCGGCCTTCAGCGGTCTTGTTGTCGGCGACCGGATGGCTTTCGCCCGCCCCGGTGACAGACACAAAGGCACTGCGGGGCACCCCGGCGCCGATCAGGTAATCGGTGACCGAATGGGCACGTTTTTCCGAGAGTTTCTGGTTGTAGGCGTCTTTACCGACGCTGTCGGTGTGACCACTGACCCGTAGCTGGGCGCTCGGGGCTTCCTGTTTCAGGCGCGTGGCAATGGTGTCGAGTTTGGTTTTATCCGCTGCCGTCAACTTGGCCGAGTCGAACTGGAAGTGCACATCGCGGATCACGATGGTTTCTTCCTTGACCACGACCACCTCCTCGACCACCGCCGCTGGCGGCGCCGGAGGGCAACCATTGGCGTCGACCTGCACACCTTTCGGGGTGCCCGGGCACTTGTCGCGGCTGTCCGGCACGCCATCGCCATCTTCGTCGCCATCGCCGTGCACCCAGCAATAGGCGCCGGCCATACCGCCGACCAGCAACGCGCCATAGCCTGCGTAGGCCGAGCTTTCAGTCGCACCGATCGCCGCACCGGTCACACCGCCAACAGCGGCACAGGTAGGCCAATCGGTTTTTTGCAAGCCTGCGCAACCTGTCAATACTCCGGTTAGCAGAACCAAGGGTAGAGCTGTCCGCATGATGCTCATCTGACTTTCTCCTGAGGGGATCGGCGGGGGCCGATGGGTGGAGTAAAGACCGCTCTTTTCAACTGCGCCACTACGCCAAGCCCCCGTATTCATTGGGGATCGCCGCCCACGTAGGACTTTTCGCAGCCACCCGCTCTAGGCCCGCACGCTCAGCCGCGCTAGTCTCTATGGTCCTGATGTGAGGATCTCTGATGACCGCTGGTATTTCTGCCCGTACTCCCCAGCAAGCGCTGGCCGCCTTGCTCGATCTGCACCAGCCCAAACGCCTGTTGCTGTTGGGTGCCAGCCAGTTCCCGGCGCTGGACGCCTTTAAGGACGCGCACCCTGACACCCAGGTGTTCTGCGCCGCGCCAGGGCCATTGCCGCAAGCGCTGGCGGCCCAGCGTTTTGACCTGGCGCTGGTGGTCGATTGCCTCGAGTACCTGCCAAAACCCCAAGGCCTGACCTTGCTCGGCGGCATCCGCAACCTCAACGCCAGCCGCATTGCGGTGCTGGTGGACCTGGGCGCCTGCGGCTGGAAGGAAACCGATTTTTTCTCCCTGGCCCTCCAGGCCGGCGAGCGTTTCCAGCGCGACGAGCAGGTGCTGACGCTGTTTACCTACGATCTGCTTGACTATAAACAGGTGCCGGACTGGCTCAACGCCCGTTTCTGGGCCAACCCGGAAAACTTCGGAAAGTATTGGTGGTAACCCGATGAGTACATCCATTTGCCCCTGCGGCAGTGGCAACCTGCTGGATGCCTGCTGCGGTCATTATCACGCCGGGCACCCGGCCCCCTGCGCCAGCGCCCTGATGCGTTCACGCTACAGCGCCTATGTGCTGGGCCTGGTGGATTATCTGGTCGCAACCACGTTGCCCGCGCAACAGGCCGGCCTGGACCGTGAGGCCATCGCCGCCTGGAGCGCCCAGAGCACCTGGCTCGGCCTGGAAGTTGAAAGTTCCGAGGTGTTCGGCGGCCAGCCGGAACACGCCTTCGTGACCTTCACCGCACGCTGGCATGACAGCACTGGCGAACATAGCCACCGCGAGCAGTCTTCTTTCGTACAGAATGAAGGGCGCTGGTACTTCATCGACCCCACGGTGGAAGTGAAAACCGGACGCAACGATGCGTGCCTTTGCGGCAGTGGGCAAAAATTCAAGAAGTGTTGTTCCAGCTATCTCTAACCACCACAGGACTCACGCCATGCTTCGGATCTGCAGCTTGATGCTGGCGTTAACCTTCGGCATGACCGGTTGCGCCTCCTGGTTCGAAGACGATTCGCCCCCGCCGCACGTTTCCCTGGTGAAAGTCGAAGTGGTGCGGGCCAAGCTGCTGGAGCAGAAATTCAAGCTGTACTTTCGCGTGGATAACCGCGACGACTCGGACCTGACCGTGCGTGGGCTGATCTACAAGGTCACCCTGGATGATTTTGTGCTCACCGAAGGCGAGTCCAATGAATGGCTGACGGTACCGCCCAAGGGCCATGCATTTTTCAAGGTGTCGGTGCGCACCAACCTCTGGCCGCAGATCCGCGATGTGGTGCAGATGCTGAAAAAACCCGACCAGCCTGTGCCGTATCGTCTGGAGGGTGAACTGAAAACCGGATTATTCATCGGTTATGACGTGCAGGTGAACCACAATGGCGAGATAATCCCCGGCGATTTTATTCCGGAGCGACATCGATGACTCAGCAACCCCATGTCCATGGTCCTGACTGCAACCACGATCACGATCACCATGATCACGACCACGGCCATGTCCACGGCCCGAACTGCGGCCACGCTCACCAGGAGCCGGTGCGCAATGCATTGAAGGACGTTGGTCGCAACGATCCTTGCCCGTGCGGCAGTGAGAAAAAATTCAAGAAGTGCCACGGGGCGTAAATCGCTCTGAAGGCCCCTGTGTGAGGGAGTTCGCTCCCTTCCACAGCTGCATCGCATTCCAAATCGAAAGCGTCTAAGGGTAGGCGCAAATGTTTGATTGAATTTTCCCCCTCCCACCTTTACCTATACCTACAGGCATTCGCTCAAGCATCACCACTTTTGGAGAGCTTCATGATCGACCTGTATTACTGGACCACCCCCAACGGTCACAAAGTATCGCTGTTCCTGGAAGAAGCCGGCCTGCCCTACAAAGTGCACCCGATCAACATTGGCCAGGGCGACCAGTTCAAGCCAGACTTCCTGAAGATTGCCCCCAACAACCGCATCCCGGCCATCGTCGATCAGAACCCGAGCGACGGCGGCGCGCCGATTTCGCTGTTTGAATCCGGCGCGATCCTACTGTACCTCGCGGAAAAAACCGGCCAGTTCATTCCAAAAAACCTGCGCAGTCGCCAGGAAGCGCTGCAATGGTTGTTCTGGCAAATGGGCGGTCTCGGGCCGATGGCGGGTCAGAACCATCATTTCAGCCAGTTCGCACCGGAGAAAATCCCCTACGCGATCAAGCGCTACGTAGATGAAACCGCCCGTCTATACGGTGTGCTGGACCGACGTCTGGCGGACCGTGCGTTCGTGGCGGGTGAGGACTACAGCATTGCCGATATGGCGATCTATCCGTGGATCGTTTCCCACAAGTGGCAGAGCCAGAGCCTGGAGGATTTCCCACACGTTCAGCGCTGGTTCAATAGCATCAAGGAACGGCCAGCGACGGTTCGGGCGTATGAATTAGTCCAAAAGGTCAATCCGCCTAAATCCTGACCTGAAGTCGTACGCGGTCAACAGGTGAGAGGGGCGATGCGACTCAAGATCTAACGGTTTACCCAAACTCCTGCTTGCGTCGTTTCACCGCGCTCACTAACGTAGCGCCTTTACTGACGCTACCCCCCGCAGGAGCTTTGCCATGGCCTCGCCAGCCCTCTCACATTTTCTTCCCCGGTTCGGCGTTGCCGCGGCAGTGGCCAGTGCATTAAGCCTGGCCGGTTGCCAGCTCCAGAGCACCCAGGACACCCTGCCGCCAGTGGCCGGCGTGCAGCCGATCAAGGGCCTCGCACAGAATGTTTCGATACGCCGCAACGCCCAAGGCATGCCGCTGATCGAAAGCAATACCTTCCACGACGCACTGTTCAGCCTGGGTTATGTGCACGCCAGTGACCGCATCACCCAGATGGTCACCCTGCGCCTGCTGGCCCAGGGCCGCCTGGCTGAAATGTCCGGCCCTGAGGTGCTGGATGTGGACCGCTTCATGCGCGCGGTCAACCTGAAGAAAAGCGCCGGCGAGCTGTATAACGCCTCGTCGCCGCGCCTCAAGCGCTTCTTTGAAGTGTATGCCCGCGGCGTCAACGCCTACCTGTTCCGCTACCGCGATAAGCTGCCGCCGGACCTGGCCCAGACCGGCTACAAGCCGGAATACTGGAAGCCGGAAGATTCGGCGCTGCTGTTCTGCCTGCTGAATTTCAGCGAGTCGGCCAACCTGCAGGAAGAGCTGGCTTCGCTGCTGCTGGCGCAAAAGGTCGGCGTGGACAAACTCGCCTGGCTGACGCCAAGCGCACCGGATGAGCCGATCCCCCTGGCCGAAGCCGAGAAACTCAAGGGCGTGAACCTCAGCCAGATCACCGGCCTGGCCGGGCTGGACACGGTCAGCCAGCAATTGAGCAGCCTCAACTCGCTGGCGGTTACCACGTCGAGCAACTGGGCCATCGGCCCGCAACGCAGTCGCAGCGGCAAGAGCCTGCTGGCAGGCGACCTCGCCGCCCAGCCGCAAGCACCGTCGCCGTGGAACTACGTGCAGATTCGCGCACCGAAATACCAGGCCGTCGGCGCCTCGATTGCCGGCCTGCCGACCCTGTTGTCCGGTTTCAACGGCAACGTGGCGTGGAGCATGAGCACGGTCAAGGGCGATACCCAGGACCTGTTCCTGGAAAAGGTCAAACGCCAGGGCAGCGCGCTGTACTACGAGAACAACGGAAAATGGCTGCCGGCAGCGGTGCGTAATGAAACCTTCTTCGTCAAGGGTCAACGCTCGATTCGCGAAGTGGTGTACGAAACCCGCCACGGCGCCCTGCTCAACAGCAGCCAGGCCCTGACCAGCGGTTTTGGCCTGGCCCTGCAAACCGCCGACTTCAAGGATGACAAGAGCCTCGACGCGTTCTTCGACCTGTCCCGCGCGCAAAACGCCGGCAAGGCCTCGGACGCAACCCGGAACATTCGCGCCATTGCCTTGAACATGGTCTTCGCCGACGCCGGCAGCATTGGCTGGCAGGTCACCGGCCGCTTCCCCAACCGCCGCGAAGGCGAAGGCCTGCTGCCCTCGCCCGGCTGGGATACGCGCTTTGACTGGGACGGTTACGCCGACGCGATGCTGCACCCCTATGACCAGGACCCGGCCCAAGGCTGGATCGGCACCGCCAACCAACGCACCGCGCCGCGCGGCTACGGCATGCAGTTGTCCAATTCCTGGGATGCGCCGGAGCGCAGCGAGCGCCTGGCGCAACTGGCCAATGCGGGCAAGCACGACAGCCGCAGCATGATCGCCATGCAATACGACCAGACCACCACCTTTGCCGCCAAGCTCAAGACCATGTTCCAGGCGCCGGGTATGGCCCAGCCATTGAAGCAGGCGATTGATGCGTTGCCGGCGGCCGACCAGGCCAAGGCACGGGAAGCACTGACGCGCCTGATGGCCTTCGACGGCCGCCTGGTGTCGACGTCCGCCGACGCGGCGCTCTACGAACTGTTTCTGCAGGAAAGCACCCGGCAGATATTCCTCGACGAACTGGGGCCGGAAAACAGCGCCAGTTGGAAAGCCTTTGTCAGCAACGCCAACCTGTCCTATGCCGCCCAGGCCGACCACCTGCTGGGCCGCGAAGACAGCCCGTTCTGGGACGACGTGCGCACCGCGCAGAAAGAAGACAAACCCGCCATCCTCGCCCGCAGCCTGGCCGCCGCGATCAGCGCTGGCGAGAGCCAACTGGGTGCTGACCACAAGACCTGGCAGTGGGGCAAGCTGCACAGCACCACCTGGAAAAACACCAGTGGCCAAGTGATTCGCGGCCCACTGGCGTCCGGTGGCGACCACAACACCTTGAACCCGGCACCGTACAGCTGGGGCCAGGACTTCAACACCACCCAGGTGCCGGCGCTGCGCATGATCGTCGACTTCGGCCAGGTGGAGCCGATGATGGGCCAGGGTGGCATCGGCCAATCCGGCAACCCGGCAAGCCCGAACTACGCCAACGGCATCGACCCGTCGCTCAAGGCGCAATACCTGAGCTTCCCGATGCAGCCGCAGAACTTCGAGAAGGTATATGGGAAGGCCAGGTTGACCCTGACCCCAGGCAAGTGACCTGACTTCCACCTGGTAAAACCGGATCCAAATGTGGGAGGGGCGGTGCGACGATTCGACTTGCCCCCTCCCACATTTGGCCCACATGCATTCAGATAGAACTTCTGCGCTCGCCCCCGCCTCATACCTGATAAGCCCATCGCCCCGGTCAGCCCATGGACCTTGTCATCGCCCGGCCCGAAGGCCTCTACTGCCCCGCCGGAGATTTCTACATCGATCCTTGGCGCCCAGTGGAACGCTCCGTCATCACCCACGCCCACGGCGACCACGCCCGCACGGGCAATCAACACTACCTGGCTGCCGCCCCTGGCGAAGGCATCCTGCGCTCGCGCCTGGGCCAGGACATCAACCTGCAAACCCTGGCCTATGGCGAAAAACTCGTCCACCACGGCGTGACCCTGAGTTTTCACCCGGCCGGGCATGTACTCGGCTCGGCCCAGGTGCGCCTCGAGTACCAGGGCGAAGTCTGGGTGGCGTCCGGCGATTACAAAGTGGAACCGGACGGCACCTGCGCGCCTTTCGAACCGGTGCGTTGCCATACCTTTATCACCGAATCCACCTTCGGCCTGCCGATCTACCGCTGGCAGCCCCAGGCGCAGATCTTCGCCGGGATCAACGACTGGTGGCAGGCCAATATCGCCGCCGGCAAAGCCAGCGTGTTGTTCTGTTATTCCTTCGGCAAAGCCCAGCGCATCCTGCATGGCATCGACGCCAGCATCGGGCCGATCCTCAGCCATGGCGCGGTCGAGCCGCTGAACCGGGTTTATCGCGAGGCCGGCATTTATATCCCCGAAACCCTCTACGCCGGCGATTTCAAAAAGACCGACCCATTGCTGCGCCAGGCCCTGATCATCGCGCCGCCTTCCACCGGTGGCAGCAGTTGGATCAAGCGCTTCGGCGACTACAGCGATGCCTTCGCCAGCGGCTGGATGCGCCTGCGCGGTACGCGGCGGCGACGCGGAGTGGACCGGGGCTTTGTGCTGTCGGATCATGCGGACTGGCCCGGGCTGCTGTGGGCGATCGAACAAACCAGCGCCGAACGGGTGATGGTCACCCACGGCTCCGTCGGCGTATTGGTACGCCACCTGCGGGAAAAAGGCCTGGATGCCCAGGGCTTCACCACCGAATACGGTGATGACGAAGAGGAGGCCACGGCATGAAAGCCTTCGCCGAGCTGTACGCCAACCTCGACGCCACCACCTCCAGCAATGCCAAGCTCGCGGCCCTGCAAGCCTACTTCCTGCAAGCGCCGCCTGAAGACGCTGCGTGGGCGGTGTATTTCCTGTCCGGCGGACGACCGCGGCAATTGGTACCGACGCGTCTGCTGCGGGACATGGCCACTGAAGCATCCGGCATCGAGCCGTGGCTGTTCGAAGAGAGCTACCAATCAGTAGGCGACCTGGCCGAGACGATTTCCCTGCTCCTGCCGGAATCCACCTACACCTCCGAGGACGGTCTCGCCGTATGGCTGGAAGAAAAACTCCTGCCGCTGCGTGGCCTGTCGCCCCTGGACCTGGCCGAACGGTTACCGGCGTTATGGGCGCAACTGGACCAGCCGAGTCTGATGGTGTGCATCAAGTTGATCACCGGCAGCTTTCGCGTCGGCGTATCCAAACTGCTGGTCACCCGCGCCCTCGCCGCCATGGCCGACCTCGACAGCAAGCGCGTTGCACAGCGGCTGGTGGGCTACACCGATCTGTCCAACCGTCCGACAGCCGAGGGATACCTCAAGCTGATCGCTGCCGAATCATCCGACGAGCATGCGCAACGGGGCGGACAGCCTTATCCGTTTTTTCTCGCCCACGGGCTGGCGCAACCGGTGGAGCAATTCGACGCCTTGCTCGGTTCCCCCGCCAACTGGCAGGTGGAATGGAAGTGGGACGGCATTCGCGCGCAGTTGGTCAAGCGCGAAGGCCGCCTGTGGATCTGGTCGCGGGGCGAAGAGCTGGTGACAGAACGCTTCCCCGAACTGCACAGCCTGGTCAGTGGTTTGCCCGATGGCACGGTGATCGATGGCGAGATCGTGGTGTGGAAGGACTCGGTACAACCCTTTGCCCTTTTGCAGCAGCGCATTGGTCGCAAGACCCTGAGCAAAAAAGTGCTCGACGATGCCCCGGTTGCGCTCCTCGCCTACGACCTGCTGGAACATCAGGGCGACGACTGGCGCAACCACCCCCAGGCCGAACGTCGCGCCCAACTGGAACAGGTGATTGCCCAGTGCAACCACCCCTTGTTGCAGCCCTCACCCCTGCTGACGGGCGCCACATGGCAGGACCTGGCACAGCAACGCGAAGCCTCCCGCAGCCTCGGCGTGGAGGGCATGATGATCAAGGCTCGCGACGGCCTGTACGGCGTGGGCCGCACCAAGGACATGGGCCTGTGGTGGAAGTGGAAAGTCGACCCCTTCAGTGTCGATGCGGTGTTGATCTACGCCCAACGCGGCCATGGCCGGCGCGCCAGCCTCTACAGCGACTACACCTTTGCCGTATGGGATGGCCCGCCCGGCAGTGAACGCACGCTGGTGCCCTTCGCCAAGGCCTATTCAGGGCTGACCGACGAAGAAATGCGCAAGGTCGACGCCATCGTGCGCAAGACCACCGTGGAGAAGTTCGGCCCGGTCAGCAGCGTGACGCCCAGCATGGTGTTCGAGCTGGGGTTTGAAGGCATTGCCCTGTCCAAGCGGCACAAGAGCGGGATTGCGGTGCGCTTTCCGCGGATGTTGCGTTGGCGCCAGGACAAGGCGGTGGATGAGGCGGATAACCTTGCCACCCTGCAGGACTTACTGGCCTGACCCAGAACACCGCCCCTCCACAATGGATCTCCAAATGTTCCGAAATAGTGCGTTCGATTTTCAATGCCCATTTTCGTGCATCTCCTACACTCATGACTCCCTTGTCCCACCTTTTAAAACGCTCATTCGGAACTATGGTGCAGAAATTGCTACTCGTGATCCGTCTGACACCGTTCAGTAACAGTCCTAAAACGCGCCACAAGCGCTTATCTTGGTTTCCAGGGATTAAATAATGAAAAAAGCATTGCTGACCCTTTCTGCACTGGCTCTGTGCATGGCCGCCGGTACCGCGTTGGCCAAGGAATACAAGGAACTGCGTTTTGGTGTCGATCCGTCCTACGCGCCGTTCGAATCCAAGGCGGCCGATGGCAGCCTGGTAGGCTTCGATATCGACCTGGGCAATGCGATCTGCGCCGAACTGAAAGTGAAGTGCAAGTGGGTCGAGAGTGACTTTGACGGCATGATTCCAGGCCTCAAAGCCAACAAGTTCGACGGAGTGATTTCGTCCATGACCGTGACCCCGGTGCGCGAGAAAGCCATCGACTTCTCCAGCGAACTATTCTCCGGCCCGACCTCGCTGGTGTTCAAGAAAGGCGCGGGGTACTCGACCCCAGAGTCCCTCAAGGGCAAATCCGTGGGCTACGAGCAAGGCACCATCCAGGAAGCCTACGCCAAGGCGGTACTGGATAAAGCCGGCGTGACCACCAAGGCATACGCCAACCAGGACCAGGTTTACGCCGACCTGACTTCCGGTCGTCTCGACGCTTCGGTGCAGGACATGCTGCAAGCCGAACTGGGCTTCTTGAAGTCCCCGGCCGGTGCCGGCTATGAAGTCAGCGCCGCCATCGATGACCCATTGCTGCCATCGAAAACCGCCGTCGGTATCAAAAAAGGTAACACTGAACTGAAGGCCCTTTTGGATAAAGGTATCAAAGCGTTACACGATGATGGCACCTACGCCACCATCCAGAAGAAACACTTTGGCGATCTGAACCTGTACAGCGGCAAATAATGCCTGGGGCGCCCCTCCTATGGAGGGGCGCTTTTTTATCGCCATAGGTCCTGATTTATGTTCGAAGAACTGTTGCAAACCCTCGGGCTGAGCGCACTCAGCCTGAAGGGTTTCGGCCCGTTGTTGCTGCAAGGCACCTGGATGACCATCAAGTTGTCGGTGCTGTCCCTGGTCGTCAGCGTATTGCTGGGCCTGCTCGGCGCCAGCGCCAAGCTTTCCAGCCTGCCCTTCCTGCGCATCCCCGCCCAGCTCTACACCACCCTGATTCGCGGTGTACCCGACCTGGTGCTGATGCTGCTGATTTTCTACAGCCTGCAAACCTGGCTCACCGGCCTGACCGACTTCATGGAATGGGAATACATCGAGATCGACCCATTCAGCGCCGGGGTGATCACCCTGGGCTTTATCTACGGTGCTTATTTCACCGAGACGTTTCGCGGCGCGATCCTCGCCGTCCCCCGTGGCCAGCTGGAAGCCGCCACGGCCTATGGCCTCAAGCGCGGGCAACGCTTTCGCTACGTGACCTTCCCGCAGATGATGCGCTTTGCCCTGCCGGGTATCGGCAACAACTGGATGGTGATGCTCAAGGCCACGGCCCTGGTGTCGATCATCGGCCTGGCGGACCTGGTCAAGGCCGCCCAGGATGCCGGCAAAAGCACCTACCAACTGTTCTACTTCTTGGTACTCGCCGCGCTGATCTACCTGTTGATCACCAGCGCGTCCAACTTCGTCCTGCGTCGTCTTGAACGTCGCTACTCCGCAGGCTCACGGGAGGCGGTGCGATGATCGAACTCTTGCAGGAATACTGGCGCCCTTTCCTCTATAGCGACGGCCAGCACATCACCGGCCTGGCCATGACCCTGTGGTTGCTCAGCGCCGCCCTGGTCATCGGCTTTGTGGTGTCGATCCCGCTGTCCATCGCCCGTGTATCGCGCAACCCGCTGGTACGCTGGCCGGTGCAGTTCTACACCTACCTGTTTCGTGGCACGCCGCTCTATATCCAGTTGCTGATCTGCTACACCGGCATCTACAGCATCGCCGCCGTACGTGAACAGCCGCTGCTGGATGCGTTCTTTCGCGATGCGATGAACTGCACGATCCTGGCTTTCGCCCTCAACACCTGCGCCTACACCACGGAGATTTTCGCCGGGGCCATCCGCAGCATGGCCCACGGCGAAGTCGAGGCGGCCAAGGCCTACGGTTTAAGCGGCTGGAAGCTGTACGCCTACGTGATCATGCCGTCGGCGTTGCGCCGCTCGTTGCCCTACTACAGCAACGAAGTGATCTTGATGCTGCACTCGACCACGGTAGCGTTTACCGCGACGATCCCGGACATCCTCAAGGTGGCGCGGGACGCCAACTCGGCCACGTTCATGACGTTCCAATCATTCGGTATCGCCGCGCTGATCTACCTGACCGTGACCTTCGCCCTGGTCGGTCTGTTTCGTCTGGCGGAGCGCCGCTGGCTGGCGTTTCTCGGACCAAGCCATTAAGGAGCCTTCATGCGTCATCAGGTACACGATCTGATCGCACCGGTGCCAGGCACGGCGCGGCAGATTCACAGTTTCCACTTCGGCCCCGAACATGCCGAAGGCAAGGTCTATATCCAGTCATCGCTGCATGCCGATGAACTGCCGGGCATGCTGGTGGCCTGGCACCTGAAAGTGCGCCTGGCCGAGCTGGCGGCAGCCGGGCGGTTACTGAGCGAGATCGTGCTGGTGCCCATCGCCAATCCGGCAGGCCTGGAACAGGTGTTGATGGACACCCCGCTGGGCCGCTACGAGTTGGAAAGCGGGCAGAACTTCAATCGCCTGTTTGTCGACCTCAGTGATACCGTCGGCGATCAGGTCGAGGGCTCGCTCGGCGATAACCCGCAACAAAACGTCGAACTGATCCGCGCCGCCTTGAGCGCTGCCCTGGCCGTGCAAATCGCCGAGACCCAGTTGCACTCCCAACGCCTGGTGTTGCAACGCCTGGCCTGCGATGCCGACATGGTGCTGGACCTGCATTGCGACTTCGAAGCGGTGGCGCACCTGTACACCACGCCCGAAGCCTGGCCGCAGGTGGAGCCGCTGGCACGCTATATCGGCTCGGAGGCCAATCTGCTGGCTACCGACTCCGGCGGGCAGTCCTTCGATGAGTGTTTCACCCTGGTGTGGTGGCAGTTGCAGCAACGCTTTGGCGCGCGCTTCCCGATCCCCATGGGCAGTTTTTCGGTGACCGTCGAACTGCGTGGCCAGGGCGACGTCAACCATGGGTTGGCCGCCCTCGACTGCCAGGCAATCATCGACTACCTGATTCACTTCGGCGCGATTGCCGGCGACGCCGCACCGCTGCCCGAGCTGCCCTACCCCGCCACGCCGCTGGCGGGCGTCGAACCCGTGGCAACGCCGGTGGGCGGCCTGCTGGTGTTCAGCGCCCTGCCCGGTGAATACCTGGAAGCCGGGCAACTGATCGCCGAAATCATCGACCCCATTACCGACCGCGTAACGCCCGTGCACTGCCAGAAGGCCGGCCTGCTTTACGCCCGTTCGCTGCGCCGCATGGCCACTGCCGGGATGGTCGTCGGCCATGTCGCAGGCACCGAGGCCTACCGCAGCGGCTACCTACTTTCGCCTTGAGGATGCACGCCCCATGTACAAATTGACCGTTGAAGGCCTGCATAAAAGCTATGGCGACAATGAGGTGCTCAAAGGTGTCTCGCTCAAGGCCAGGACCGGTGATGTGATCAGCCTGATCGGCGCCAGCGGCTCGGGCAAAAGCACCTTTTTGCGTTGCATCAACTTCCTGGAAACCCCCAACGACGGCGCCATGACCCTCGACGGCCAGCCGATCCGCATGGTCAGCGACCGCCACGGCATGCGCGTGGCCGACGATGCCGAACTGCAACGCCTGCGCACACGACTGGCGATGGTGTTCCAGCATTTCAACCTGTGGAGCCATATGAGCGTGCTGGAAAACATCACCATGGCCCCGCGCCGGGTGCTGGGTTGCAGCAAGAAGGACGCCGAAGACCGTGCCCGTCGCTACCTGGACAAGGTGGGTTTACCGGCACGGGTGGCGGACCAATACCCGGCGTTCCTGTCCGGTGGCCAGCAACAACGGGTGGCCATCGCCCGCGCCCTGGCCATGGAGCCGGAAGTGATGCTGTTCGACGAACCCACCTCGGCCCTCGACCCGGAGCTGGTGGGTGAAGTGTTGAAGGTGATCCAGGGCCTGGCCGAGGAAGGCCGCACCATGATCATGGTGACCCACGAAATGAGCTTTGCACGCAAGGTATCCAGCCAGGTGCTGTTCCTGCACAAGGGCCTGGTGGAAGAGCAAGGCGCGCCGGAGGATGTGCTGGGCAATCCGAAGAGCGAGCGCCTGCAACAGTTCCTGAGCGGCAATTTGAAGTAAACCTTTGCAACGCCTGGAGGGTCTGTGGAATAGACCCTCCAGAGCGTTCGCGGCCCCATGGCAAAACCCCTCGACTTCGCCAAAACGTGGTTTGCCGCCAAAGGCTGGAAGCCGTTCGCCTTCCAGAAAGACGTATGGACGGCGGTCAAGGACGGCCGCTCGGGCTTGCTGCACGCCAGCACCGGCGCCGGCAAAACCTACGCCCTGTGGTTTGCCGCCCTCAATCGTTTCGCGATCACCCGCCCGCCCGCCACCGGTAAACGCAAACCGCCGGCTGAGCCACTGACCGTGCTGTGGATCACGCCCATGCGCGCGTTGGCCGCCGACACCGCACGCGCCCTCGAAGCGCCGCTCGAGGCCTTGCAGATTCCCTGGAGCGTCGGCCTGCGCACCGGCGATACCAGCAGCAGCGAGCGTGCCCGGCAAACCCGACGCCAGCCCACCGCGCTGGTCACCACCCCGGAAAGCCTGACCCTGATGCTCGCCCGCGCCGACAGCCAAACGAGCCTGGCGCACCTGCGCATGGTGGTGGTGGATGAATGGCATGAGCTGATCGGCAACAAGCGCGGCGTGCAGTTGCAACTGGCGTTGGCGCGGCTGCGGCGCTGGCATCCTGAACTGATGGTCTGGGGCATTTCGGCCACCCTCGGTAACCAGTCCCACGCCTTGGAAGTGCTGATCCCACAAAGGGACGGGATTAATGTGCAGGGACAAACGGTCAAGCAGTTGCACGTCGACACCTTGCTGCCGCCCATCGCCGAGCGGTTTCCGTGGGCCGGGCATATCGGCTTGAAGATGCTGCCGCAGGTGGTCGCCGAGGTCGACGCCAGCAGCAGTTGCCTGGTGTTTACCAACACGCGGGCGCAGTCGGAAATCTGGTATCAGGCGCTGCTCGAGGCCCGACCGGATTGGGCCGGGGTGATTGCCCTGCACCATGGTTCTCTGTCCCGCGAGACCCGCGACTGGGTGGAGCGGGCGTTGAAAGACGGTCAGCTCAAGGCGGTGGTGTGCACATCCAGCCTGGACCTGGGGGTGGATTTCTTGCCGGTGGAGCGCGTGCTGCAAATCGGCTCGGCCAAAGGCGTGGCGCGCCTGATGCAACGCGCCGGCCGCTCCGGCCATGCACCCGGACGGCCGTCGCGGGTGACCCTGGTGCCGACCCACAGCCTGGAACTGGTGGAAGCCGCTGCGGCCCAGGACGCCATTGCAGCGCGGCGTATCGAAGCCCGCGAATCGCCCCACAAGCCGTTGGATGTGCTCGTACAACATTTGGTGAGCATGGCCCTCGGCGGTGGCTTTACGCCGCAGGCGCTGCTGGCGGAGGTCCGTGGCGCCTGGGCCTATCGTGACCTCACCGAGGCCGATTGGGCCTGGGCCCTGGGCTTTGTACGGCATGGCGGCTTATCGCTGACCGCTTACCCGGATTACCGCCGCGTGGAGCCGGACGCGCACGGCATTTGGCGCGTCCCCGATGCCCGGCTTGCGCGTCGCCATCGCATGAGCGTGGGCACCATTGTCAGCGACGCCAGCATCCAGCTGAAATTCTGGAGCAAGGGCGGCGGTGGCAAGAACCTGGGCAGTGTTGAAGAAGGCTTTATTGCACGGCTCAAGCCGGGTGACGGCTTCTTGTTTGCCGGGCGCCTGCTGGAATTGGTGCGGGTGGAAAACATGACCGCCTATGTGCGCCGTAGCAGCGCCAAAAAAGCTGCAGTACCGCGCTGGAATGGCGGGCGCATGCCCCTTTCCAATGAGCTGGCCCAAGCCGTGGTGGAGCGCTTCGATGCGGCCGCGCACGGGGTCTACGAGGGGCCGGAAATGCGGGCTGTGCAAACCCTGCTGCAGACACAGTTGCGCTGGTCCGGCCTGCCGACGCGCGAGCACTTGCTGGCCGAAGCCTTGAAATCGCGGGAGGGCTGGCACCTGTTCCTCTACCCGTTCGCCGGCCGCCAGGTGCACCTGGGACTGGCGAGTCTGCTGGCGTGGCGGGTCAGCCAGCAGCAGCCTGTGACCTTCTCGATTGCCGTCAACGATTACGGCTTGGAGTTGCTCAGCGCCACCGAGGTGGATTGGCCACGCTTACTGAATGGGGCGCTGCTGCGCCCGAAGCAGTTGCTGGCAGACGTGGCGGCCAGCCTGAACGCCGGGGAACTCGCCCTGCGCCGCTTTCGCGAGATTGCGCGTATCGCCGGACTGGTGTTTGCCGGTTACCCCGGCGCGCCGAAAAGCACGCGCCAGGTGCAGGCATCCAGCGGGTTGTTCTTTGAAGTGTTCAAGCAATATGACCCGCAAAACCTGTTGCTGGCCCAGGCGGGGGAAGAAGTCCTGCGTGATGAATTAGATATTCGTCGGCTGGAAGAGACCTTGCTTCGCCTCTCGGCGCTGACACTGGACGTGCATATGATCGAACGTCCTACGCCCCTGGCCTTCCCACTGCTGGTGGAACGGATGCGCGAAAGCATGAGTTCGGAAAAACTCTCCGAGCGCATTGCGCGGATGGTCAAGGACTTGGAAAAAGTCGCCGATAACGGCAAACGCTGATGGTGTGCTCAGTGACGCTGGAGAGCGAAGAGCTGTGGCTGTTGGCGGATAAGGCGCTCTACTGGCCCGCGCGCCAGTGCCTGCTGATCGCCGATGCACACTTTGGCAAGGCATCGGCCTATCGCAGCCTGGGCCAGCCGGTACCGCAAGGCACCACCACCGAAAACCTGCAGCGCCTGGATCGGCTGTTGGCGGCCGTACCGTGCGCCCAGGTGATCTTTCTCGGCGACTTCCTCCACGGGCCCGGCTCCCACGCCAGCGGCACCCTCAGCGCCTTGAGGGCCTGGCGAGCACGTCATTGCGACCTGTCGATGACCTTGATTCGCGGTAATCACGATAAACGCGCGGGCGACCCACCGGCTGACTTGAGGATCGATGTGGTTCCGGAGCCACTGCTGATGGGCCCTTTCGCCCTGCAACACGAACCGCACGCCCATGCCAGCCACCATGTGCTGGCGGGGCATGTGCACCCGGTGTATCGCTTGCGCGGCAAGGGCCGGCAGAGCCTGCGCCTGCCGTGTTTCCAGTTCGGCACGCGCGTCAGCCTGCTGCCGGCGTTTGGGGCGTTTACCGGGGGGCATACGGTGGAGCAGGACAATGACCGCCGAATCTTTGTTATCGGCGATCACCAGGTGTGGCAGGTTCGCTGACCGGCCTTGCGGGTATCAGGCGACCGGTGCGGGAGGCGGCTCGTCCGGAAGGGTCGGCTCACCGGGTTCGGTGGGCTGCTGTGGCCAATCTTCATCGGGTTGGCCGGGGATGCCGCCTGCATAGGCGGGATCAGCCATCAGGGACCAGGCCAGAACGCCAATCTGGTTGGGTTCAAGCCGGGCAAGTTCTGCGCTGATTCGCGGGTCAATCTTCATAAGGCACTCCTCAAGCGTGGCTCGGTGCGTTTTGCACGCACCGAGGCAGTACACCCAATAGAGTCACTTTCTGCGGACTAATTCCCTTTACGCGTAGGACCTTTCGATCAAGCGCGTGGCAAGGTGACGCCGCGCTGGCCCTGGTACTTGCCGGCGCGGTCTTTGTAGGACACTTCACAGGCCTCGTCAGACTGCAAGAACAGCATCTGCGCCACGCCTTCGTTGGCGTAGATTTTCGCCGGCAGGGTGGTGGTGTTGGAGAATTCCAGGGTCACGTGGCCTTCCCACTCAGGCTCAAGTGGCGTCACGTTGACGATAATGCCGCAGCGCGCGTAGGTGCTTTTACCCAGGCAGATGGTCAGCACGTCGCGGGGAATACGGAAGAATTCCACGGTGCGTGCCAGGGCAAAGGAGTTCGGCGGGATAATGCACACGTCGCTTTTCACATCGACGAAGCTCTTTTCGTCGAAGTTCTTCGGATCCACGATCGCCGAGTTGATGTTGGTGAACACCTTGAACTCGTCGGCGCAGCGCACATCGTAGCCGTAGCTGGAAACGCCGTACGAGATCACGCGGTCATCGCCTTCACCACGAATCTGACGCTCGACGAACGGTTCGATCATGCCGTGCTCTTGCGCCATGCGGCGAATCCACTTGTCCGATTTGATGCTCATGGCGGGTGTCCTGAATAGCGAGGTGGAAAAATTCTGTGGGGCATCTTACCGGGGCCGGCGTTGGGGTTCAAAGGGCGTCGGGCTTTTCTTGATGAACGCACCGGCTGCCATAAGGCGCGGCCAGCGGGGCCGGGCCCCGTATTGCCGCAACCGGTGTGTGTAAATACCACCGCCAGTCACGAAAATAGAGAAACCTTCGGAAATACCATTGGCACGTTCCGGAAAAAGGGTTAAGGTGGCGCCACTGTGCTGCTTGTGTCACTGAGAATCTCTACACGATATGTTGAATTTCGATCCAACCATCTCCAAGAATTTTTCCTGCTCTTTGCACTCAGTCTCGGCCAGGGCTTTTCCTGAGTCGCAGTTAACTTTGTCCAAGGAGATACACCATGTCTAATCGCCAAACTGGTACCGTTAAGTGGTTCAACGATGAAAAAGGCTTCGGCTTCATCACTCCACAATCCGGTGACGACCTGTTCGTTCACTTCAAAGCTATCCAATCCGACGGCTTCAAAAGCCTGAAAGAAGGCCAACAGGTTTCTTTCATCGCTACCCGCGGTCAGAAAGGCATGCAAGCTGAAGAAGTTCAAGTTATCTAACTTGTACTGACTCAGTCGAAAAGACCCCGCCCTTAAAAGCGGGGTTTTTTTATGCCTGGGATTTGGGCATACATGAATAAAATGTCGTGCGCAAAAAATGTGGGAGGGGGCTTGCTCCCGATAGCGGCGTGTCAGTCGATACATCCAGTGACTGAACTACCGCTATCGGGAGCAAGCCCCCTCCCACATTCAAGCATTCAAGCGGCGTCGTTATTGAAACAACGACTCACTCGACAAGCCATTCTTCTCCAGGATCTCACGCAAGCGCTTGAGCCCTTCCACCTGGATCTGCCGCACCCGCTCACGGGTCAGGCCAATCTCCAGGCCTACGTCCTCCAGCGTGCTGCTCTCATGGCCACGCAGGCCGAAGCGGCGAATCACCACCTCACGCTGCTTGTCCGTGAGCTCCGACAGCCACTGGTCAATGCTTTGGGAAAGATCATCGTCCTGCAGCAGCTCGCAGGGATCCGTAGGACGATCATCCGTCAGGGTGTCCAGCAGGGTTTTATCCGAGTCCGGACCCAGCGAGACGTCGACCGAAGACACACGCTCGTTAAGACCCAGCATGCGCTTGACCTCCCCTACCGGTTTTTCCAGCAGGTTGGCGATTTCTTCGGGCGAGGGTTCATGATCGAGTTTTTGAGTGAGCTCACGTGCCGCCCGGAGGTAGACGTTGAGTTCCTTGACCACATGGATCGGCAACCGGATCGTGCGGGTCTGATTCATGATCGCCCGTTCGATGGTCTGGCGAATCCACCAGGTGGCATAGGTCGAGAAGCGGAAGCCCCGCTCAGGATCGAACTTCTCCACCGCCCGGATCAAGCCCAGGTTGCCCTCCTCGATCAGGTCCAACAAGGACAGCCCACGATTGACGTAGCGTCGGGCGATTTTCACCACTAGGCGCAGGTTGCTTTCAATCATGCGCTTGCGCCCAGCCGGATCACCCTTTTGCGACAAGCGCGCAAAATGGACTTCTTCTTCGGGAGTCAGCAGAGGGGAAAAGCCGATTTCATTGAGGTACAGCTGGGTCGCATCGAGCGCCCGCGTGTAATCAATGTATTTGTGTTGCTTTAACGCGGTGGAGTTCTTGGATTTGGTGCGAACTGAAGGTACAGCAGGTCCCTCATTCGACATCGATTCCGTAGCGATGCCGGTCTCCATAAGGAGAACCTCATCGTCGATGTCAAACTCCGGCGCTTCTTTACTGAGAGCCATTGTTATAGTCCTTTGGTGAGTTCGACCTCAAGCTCAAGCGACGCCTTTATCCTTGGCAACGCTGGAGCCTGTTCCTTCTACGTGAGGAACAGGCTGTGCAACATATCAACGACGGGGTAGGAATTGCAGTGGATCTACAGGCTTCCCTTGACGGCGAATCTCAAAGTGCAGTTTCACCCGGTCCGTACCAGTTGACCCCATTTCGGCAATTGTCTGTCCGACTTTGACCTGCTGCCCCTCCCGAACCAACAGCCTACGGTTGTGGCCGTAAGCACTGACGTAGGTATCGCTGTGTTTGATGATGACCAGTTCGCCGTAGCCCCGCAAACCACTCCCGGCGTACACCACCGTCCCATCAGACGCAGCTAAAACAGGCTGTCCCAAATCCCCGGCAATATCAATGCCTTTATTCAAACTGCCGTTTGAAGAGAATTTTCCAATTAACACTCCATTTGAGGGCCATCCCCAACCGGTCGGCGCAGGCCCTGCCGGGGGCAACGGCGCGGGTGCCGGCTTGTTCGCAGCACTCGGCGCAGCGGTAACCGCAGGCCGGGTAATGATGGTGGTTTTGCTCGAAGACGACGGCGAAGATCCAGTGTTTGTCACAACTGCCGTAGGGGTAGAACCGGTGCGACCGTCAAAGCGAATCGTCTGACCCGGATGTATCGTGTAGGGCACAGGAATATTGTTACGGGCTGCGAGGGCCTTGTAGTCCCAGCCATAACGGAAGGCAATCGAGAACAAGGTGTCGCCCTTGCGCACGACATACTGCCCGGTGGTCACCGTCGGCTTTTGTGGTGCAGCGTTATTGCGGTCAACCACCCGTGCACCGCTGCTTGGCGAGCTGGAACACCCTACCAGAAGGGAACCAAAGACAAGGCCAAGCACCAGTCGCTGAAAACTTGTTTTACTCATACGCTGCGCAAGACCTGTGAGACTCACCCGCCGCTCCCTTTGTGGTGGCTGAACATGAATGCCTGTATCAGGCTTGAAATATGACGCAAGTATAACTGGGCATTGAAGTTTTACCGTCACGCGACTGAAACGAATCATTCAGCGCGTTGAATCGCCCCGCCCATCATGTTGACTTGATAGACCCCGCCGTAAGACACATCCTCACCAACAGAATTCACTGCCCGCGAAAAATGATCAGGCCAGCGGGCCATTGAGCAACGGCACAAAACGCACGGCGCCGAGTACATGCCGGGAAAAACCATCGTCTTCACGGACAATAAGCATCAATTGTTGCACTTCACCTGACCCCACCGGAATGACCAGCCGCCCTCCCGGGGCCAGTTGATCGAGCAGTGCCTGCGGCACATCGGTGGCCACGGCAGTGACGATAATCCCGTTGTAGGGCGCCAGCGCCGGCCAGCCTTCCCAACCATCGCCCCAGCGGAATACCACGTTGCGCAGGTTCAGCTCCACCAGGCGTTCCTTGGCGCGGTCCTGCAGCACCTTGATGCGCTCCACCGAGAACACCCGCTCCACCAGTTGCGACAGCACCGCCGTCTGGTAGCCGGAACCGGTGCCAATCTCCAGCACCTTGTCCAACGGCCCCGCCGCCAGCAGCAGCTCGCTCATGCGCGCAACCATATAAGGCTGGGAGATGGTCTGGTTATGGCCGATGGGCAATGCCGTGTCTTCGTAGGCACGATGGGCCAAGGCTTCATCGACAAAGAGGTGCCGAGGCGTACGCCGGATCACTTCCAACACCTGGGCGTTGGAAAGCCCCTCTTCGTACAGGCGCTGGATCAAACGCTCACGGGTGCGCTGGGAGGTCATCCCGATGCCCCGGCGCAGCAGGTCGTCTTGTTCACGAGCCATCAGCGCAGCCCCTCCAGCCAGCCATCGAGACCACTGAAGGCATCACTGAAGGTGCGATCAAGTTGCAACGGGGTAATCGACACATAGCCTTGCATCACCGCGTGAAAGTCCGTGCCTGGGCCACCGTCTTCGGCATCGCCCGCTGCCGCGATCCAGTAGCCTTCCTTGCCACGCGGGTCGACGACCTTCAACGGCGCTGCCGCGCGGGCGCGATGGCCCAGGCGTGTAAGCTGGATACCGCGAATGTGGTCGAGGGGCAAATTGGGAATGTTGACGTTGAGCACCGTGCGCGGCGGCAGGTCCAGGGCGCCATGGGCCTCCACCAGCTTGCGCGCGAAATAGGCCGCGGTGGGCAGGTTGTCCAGTTGACGCGATGCCAACGAAAACGCAAACGAGGTCCGGCCGAGGAAGCGTCCTTCAAGCGCCGCCGCCACCGTGCCGGAATACAGCACGTCGTCGCCAAGGTTGGCGCCGAGGTTGATGCCCGACACCACCAGGTCCGGCTCCTGGTCCAACAAACTGTTGATCGCCAGGTGCACGCAGTCGGTGGGGGTGCCGTTCACACTGATGAAGCCATTGGCCAGAACCTGCGGGTACAGCGGACGGTCGAGCGTCAGCGAACTGCTGGCGCCGCTCTTGTCCTGGTCGGGGGCAACCACCACGCACTCGGCGTAATCCTGCAGCGCAGCATAGAGCGCGGCAAGACCGGGTGCGGTGGCACCGTCATCGTTTGATATCAGAATACGCATGGGCTGTCCGTCTGCCCCACCGGCACCAGATCAACAAGCTCGCGCACCAAGACAGTGGCGAAGCATCCGGCCGGCAGGACGAATTCCAATTGCAGAATGTCAGGCCCGGGATAATGCCACGTCAACCCGCCAATGGGCAGTCGCAGAATGCGACGTTCCTGGCTCATGCCGGCACTCACCAGCCAATCACGCAGGTCGGCTTCACCGGCGGCAACCGCCTGCTCCAACTCAAACGTGGCGCCTGTCGCCGGAGAATCACCCTCGCCCCACTGCGGCCCGGTGGGGTGCAGGTCCAGGATCGCCAGGCGCGGGTCGCTGCACTCAGCCTCCCCCGCCGGAAAAAAGCTGCGGCTGTCGGTAAACGCCAGCAGATCACCCACTTGCGCGCGCTGCCAGGAACCGTCGGCGACACGTGCCGCCAACACTTTGTTGAAGAGGAAGCTACGCGCGGTGGACAACAACCGCGAACGCACATTGCGTTGCTCCGGCAGGGCCTTGCGCGCGGCCCATTCGCGGGCGTCGACGACATTGCCACCGTTGTGGCCAAAACGCTGGGTGCCGAAATAGTTGGGAATGCCGTACTGGGCAATCAATTGCAGCCGCGCGTCGATGGCGGCGGTATCACCGGCCAATTGGGTCAGGCGCAAGGTAAAGCCGTTGGCCGAGTGCGCGCCACGTTGCAGCTTGCGCTTGTGGCGGGCGGTTTTCAGGATCCTGAGGGTGTCGTTTTCCGCAGCGCTCATGTCCGGATCGGCCTTGCCCGGCAGTTGTACGCTGAACCACTGGCGGGTCAACGCCTGACGGTCCTTGAGCCCGGCATAGCTGACGGTGCGCAACGGCACGCCAGCCGCCTTGGCGATACGCCGCGCGGCTTCCTCAGTATTGAGCCCGCGCTTCTCAACCCACAACCACAGGTGCTCGCCTTCGCCGGTAAGCGGAATATCGAGCACTTCGTCGACCTGGAAATCTTCAGGCGTGGCCTTCAGGACCGCGCTGCCCAGGGCCTCGCCATAGGCACGCGGGCCCAGCAGTTGCAGGTCGTTCATGCGCGCAGCAACAAGGCGACGGAGTGCACCGCGATGCCCTCTTCACGACCGGTGAACCCGAGTTTTTCGGTGGTGGTGGCTTTCACGTTGACTTGATCCAATTCAATTTGCAGGTCTGCGGCAATCAGTGCGCGCATGGATTCGATATGCGGGGCCATTTTCGGCGCCTGGGCCACGATGGTGTTATCGACATTGCCGACCTTCCAGCCCTTGGCATGGATCAGGCCGACCACATGGCGCAGCAGGACACGGCTGTCCGCGCCCTTGAAGGTGGGATCGGTATCCGGAAAGTGCTTGCCGATATCGCCCAGTGCCGCCGCGCCGAGCAAGGCGTCGCTCAAGGCATGCAGGACAACGTCGCCGTCGGAATGGGCCAGCAACCCATGGTGGTGCGCAATGCGCACGCCGCCCAGGGTGATGAAATCGCCTTCAGCGAAACGGTGCACATCGTAGCCGTGGCCAATACGCATAAAAAAACGCCCCGATTTAATTCAGGGCGTGATTCTACCTACTTTTGCCTCACATTAACCGAGCAAAGCACGACCATGATGTCGCAAATGGTCTTCGATGAAGCTGGCGATAAAGAAGTAGCTGTGGTCGTAGCCAGGCTGCAGGCGCAGTTCCAGCGGATGGCTGGCCGCCTTGGCCGCTTGCTGCAAGGCTTCGGGCTTGAGCTGCACGGCAAGGAAATCGTCGCGGTCGCCCTGGTCCACCAGCAACGGCAGCTTTTCCGAGGCTTCGCCGATCAGCACACAGGCATCCCATTCACGCCATTTGGCGCGCTCTTCACCCAGATAACGGGAGAAAGCTTTCTGGCCCCACGGGCAATCCATCGGATTATTGATCGGCGAAAACGCCGACACCGACAGGTAACGCCCAGGGTTGCGCAGGGCACACACCAACGCACCGTGGCCGCCCATGGAGTGGCCGCTGATACCCCGTTTGTCCGAAGCCGGGAAATGCGCTTCAACCAATGCCGGCAATTCCTGCACCACGTAGTCATGCATCCTGTAGTGCTTGGCCCAAGGTTCCTGGGTGGCATTCAGGTAGAAGCCGGCACCCAGGCCAAAATCCCAGGCGTTGTCCGGGTCGCCCGGCACACCGGGGCCACGGGGGCTGGTGTCGGGCGCGACAATGATAAGCCCCAGTTCTGCGGCCATGCGCTGAGCACCGGCTTTCTGCATGAAGTTCTCATCGGTGCAGGTCAAGCCGGACAGCCAGTACAGCACCGGCAATTTGCTGCCCTGCTCCGCTTGCGGCGGCAGGTAGACGGCGAAAGTCATGTCGCAGCCGAGCACGTGGGAACTGTGTTTGTAGCGTTTGTGCCAGCCGCCAAAACTCTTCTGGCAGGAGATATTTTCCAGGGTCATGGGAGTGCTCCCAGCTGCAAGTTGCAAGCCTCAAGCGGCAAGTAAGGCGTACACCCACTTGCTGCTGATAGCTTGCCGCTTGCCGCTGCTTCAAAAGTGAATGACGGTACGAATGCTCTTGCCTTCATGCATCAGGTCAAACGCTTTGTTGATGTCTTCCAGGCCCATGGTGTGGGTGATGAAAGTGTCCAGCGGAATCTCGCCGGTCTGGGCCATTTCCACGTAGCTTGGCAATTCAGTACGGCCGCGTACGCCACCGAACGCCGAGCCACGCCAGACACGACCGGTCACCAGCTGGAATGGGCGGGTGGAGATTTCCTGGCCGGCACCGGCAACCCCGATGATCACCGATTCACCCCACCCCTTGTGGCAGCACTCGAGCGCGGCACGCATCAGTTGCACGTTGCCGATGCACTCGAAGGAAAAGTCCACGCCGCCGTCAGTCAAATCGACAATCACGTCCTGGATCGGACGGTCATAGTCTTTCGGGTTGATGCAGTCGGTGGCGCCCAGTTGCTTGGCGATCTCGAACTTGGCCGGGTTGATGTCAATCGCAATGATACGGCCGGCCTTAGCCTTGACCGCACCGATCACGGCCGACAGGCCAATACCGCCAAGACCGAAGATCGCCACGGTGTCGCCCGGCTTGACCTTGGCGGTGTTGAGCACCGCACCGATGCCGGTGGTGACGCCACAGCCGAGCAGGCAGACCTTCTCCAGCGGCGCTTCTTTAGGAATCTTGGCGACGGAAATTTCCGGCAGCACGGTGTACTCGGAGAACGTCGAAGTCCCCATGTAGTGGAAAATCGGCTGCCCCTTGTAGGAAAAGCGCGTGGTGCCATCCGGCATCAGGCCTTTGCCTTGGGTGGAACGAATGGCCTGGCACAGGTTGGTCTTACCCGACAGGCAGAACTTGCACTTGCCGCACTCCGGGGTGTACAGCGGGATCACATGGTCGCCCACCGCCACCGAAGTCACGCCCTCGCCGATGGCTTCGACCACCGCACCGCCTTCATGGCCAAGGATGGACGGGAAGATGCCTTCCGGGTCGGCGCCGGAGAGGGTGTAGGCGTCGGTATGGCAAACCCCGGAGGCGACCACACGCAACAGCACTTCGCCCGCCTTGGGCATGGCCACA
Organism: Pseudomonas sp. Yb2C2; assembly: GCF_052112325.1. Taxonomy (NCBI): domain Bacteria; kingdom Pseudomonadati; phylum Pseudomonadota; class Gammaproteobacteria; order Pseudomonadales; family Pseudomonadaceae; genus Pseudomonas; species Pseudomonas sp. Yb2C2. Next base: position 81,801 of record NZ_JAVAJK010000002.1, read on the forward strand.
TCGACTTCCACGATCTCGAGGGGTTTCTTGGCTTCAAAGGCAACGGCAGCGCGGGACTTGATCATCCAGGTTTCTCCAGGGCGTTAAAAATGATGGAGAGAGTGTAAAACATGGCTCCATGATTAATAATCCAGGCAAAAGCAAAACTTTATTGCTGTACAGGGATAATCGCCATGCTGGAGAACCGCTGGGAAGGCATCGATGAATTCGTTGCCGTCGCCGAATGCAGCCAATTTACGGCGGCTGCCGAGCGGCTGGGTGTCTCTTCGTCCCACATCAGCCGCCAGGTGGCACGCCTGGAAGAGCGCCTGCAAACGCGGTTGCTGTATCGCAGTACCCGTAAGGTGACGCTGACTGAAGCGGGTCAGACCTTTCTGCAGCATTGCCAGCGCCTACAGGACGGCCGCGAAGAAGCCCTGCGCGCCGTGGGTGACCTGACCAGCGAACCGAAAGGCATGTTGCGCATGACCTGCGCGGTGGCCTATGGCGAGCGGTTTATCGTGCCACTGGTGACGCGGTTCATGGGCCTGTACCCACAATTGCGGGTGGACATCGAACTGAGCAACCGTCAATTGGATCTGGTGCACGAAGGCCTCGACCTGGCGATTCGCCTGGGGCGATTGCAGGATTCGCGCATGGTCGCCAGCCGCCTCGCGCCTCGGCGCATGTACCTGTGCGCGTCGCCGTCCTACCTGGCCCGGTATGGTCGGCCACATAGTTTGTCGGAATTGAGTCGGCATAATTGCCTGATCGGCAGCTCGGACATTTGGCAACTGGCCCAGGACGGGAGGGAATTTTCCCAGCGAGTGCAAGGCAACTGGCGCTGCAACAGTGGGCAAGCGGTGTTGGATGCGGCGTTGCAAGGGGTGGGATTGTGCCAACTGCCGGACTATTACGTACTGGAGCATCTGCACAGCGGCGCGCTGGTGTCGCTGCTGGAGGCGCATCAGCCACCGAATACGGCGGTGTGGGGGCTGTATCCGCAACAACGGCACTTGTCGCCGAAGGTCAGGAAGTTGGTGGATTTCCTGAAAGAGGGACTCTCAAATAGAGCAGAGTACTGTTCGCAAACATAATTACATGCCAAGCACAACTGTCAACAATGACAGTTGTGCTCATAAACCGACAGTGTTTCTCTTATCATTCTCTTACCACGCTTGTTGAAGCAAGAAATTTAATTAAATAGTCATAAGCTGGCAGGAGTACCTCATTTAATTAGATAGGTAACCCGCGATGAACAACGACGACAAAGAACGGATCATAGAGCAGTTTAATCGGAGCCTCGCCCAAAAAAAACGGCATGGCAAAAAAACCGAGGGGGCAGCCAACGCGACCTTTACACTCAACGAGCAAGTTGTGGCCGAGAACATATGGTTCGAACGTCATGACATGGATCGTGAACAGATTATTATCACTTTGGCCCTTCCAACCATTGGCATGCATCCCTACGGCTTATCTGCCGGGCTTTTGTCGTATCAAAAACCATTTGAGAGCGGCGATTTCGATTTACTCGAAAACGACACCTTTCATTTTGAAGTTTTTTATACAACGCAAGGCCCAGCCGAAATCACAAGCGGCAATGTAAACCTGGAAGTTACAGATCAAGAAATAAAAGGTCGTATAAGTTGTAAACTTTCCCGAGATGGCTATGAACTTAATGTGGCCATGCACTTCAACGTCAGAAAGACTTAATACAGCGCCCTAAAACTGCCGCGTTTCCGTGCCCATAAATGTTGTATGGGCACCGTAAATCAATTGCCAGCATCAGCCCACACGAAAAAATCAGCGACTGGTGACGCCCTCAAACAGGCATTATCACCGGTTAGCCCACCGCAACCGCAGCCACTCCAGGTCTTCCGGCCGGGTCACCTTGATATTGTCCGAGCGCCCTTCGATCAAGCGCGGCGCCTGCCCGGACCACTCCATGGCCGAGGCTTCATCGGTGATCACTGCATCGGCCACCAGGCTATCAGCCAATGCGCGGTGCAAGGCCCCGAGGCGGAACATCTGCGGTGTATAGGCTTGCCAGATCAAGCTGCGGTCGACGGTTTCCACCACCCGCCCCTGCTTGTCGACGCGCTTGAGGGTATCGCGGGCCGGCACGGCCAGCAGACCGCCGACCGGGTCGTTCGCCAGCTCGGTGAGCAACTTATCCAGATCATCGCGACTCAGATTCGGCCGCGCCGCATCGTGGACCAGTACCCAATCGTCATCGCTGGCGCCCAGGGCATTGAGTTGCAGCAACGCATTGAGCACCGAGCCAGAACGCTCCGAACCACCGTCCGCACGCACGATACGCGGGTCAGCGGCACATGCCAGGCTTGGCCAATACGGGTCATCAGCAGCAAGACTGACCACCAACCCCTTGAGGTTGGGATGATCGAGAAAACAGCCAAGGCTGTGTTCGAGAATAGTGCGCCCGCCCAACTGCAAGTATTGCTTGGGACGGTCCGCGGCCATACGGGCACCGACGCCCGCGGCAGGTATCACGGCCCAGAAGGCCGGCAAACGGTAACTCATTGGGCCAACTGGTAGAGGGTTTCGCCCTCCTTGACCATGCCCAACTCATGACGGGCCCGTTCTTCAACGGTCTCGGTACCCTTTTTCAGCTCAAGCACTTCGGCATCGAGGACGCGGTTGCGCTCCAGCAGGCGTTCGTTCTCGGCGTGCTGGTCGGCAATTTGCTGGGTCAGGTCTTTTACCTGCGCAAAGCTGCCATTACCTACCCATAGGCGGTACTGCAGGCCAGCCAGCAACAAGAGCAAGACGAGGAACAACCAATTGGGACTGCGCATCGAATATCGGGTATCCAGTGGAAAAACACGCCATGCAAAACTTTTACAGCAACTGATAGCACGAAGCCTGGAAGAACCAGGCTTGTGCTTGATCGCCATCAGATTAGCGTCGAAACTCGCACCTTCGTGATCTTTCCGACGCAATCCACCGACTTTTTACCACTTACCGATCAGCCGCGAAACTCGCCGCGACCGTTGTACTTGGCTTTGCCGGCCAGTTGCTCTTCGATACGCAGCAATTGGTTGTACTTGGACACACGGTCAGAGCGGCACAGGGAGCCGGTCTTGATCTGGCCCGCCGAAGTGCCCACGGCCAGGTCGGCGATGGTCGAATCTTCGGTTTCGCCGGAGCGGTGCGAGATCACGGCAGTGTAGCCCGCAGCCTTGGCCATCTGGATGGCTTCCAGGGTTTCGGTCAGGGTGCCGATCTGGTTGAACTTGATCAGGATCGAGTTGGCGATCTTTTTGTCGATGCCTTCTTTCAGGATCTTGGTGTTGGTCACGAACAGGTCGTCACCCACCAGCTGGACTTTTTCGCCGATCTTGTCGGTGAGGATCTTCCAGCCATCCCAGTCGGACTCGTCCAGGCCGTCTTCGATCGAGATGATCGGGTAGCGCTGGGTCAGGCCCTTCAGGTAGTCGGCAAAGCCTTCGGAGTTGAACACCTGGCCTTCACCGGACAGGTTGTATTTGCCATCTTCGTAGAACTCGCTGGCAGCGCAGTCCAGGGCCAGGGTCACGTCGGTGCCCAGTGTGTAGCCGGCGTTGGCCACGGCTTCGGAGATCACTTTCAGTGCATCTTCGTTGGACGCCAGGTTCGGTGCGAAACCACCTTCGTCACCCACGGCAGTGCTCAGGCCACGAGCTTTCAGCACGGCTTTGAGGTGATGGAAAATCTCGGTGCCCATGCGCAGGCCTTCGGAGAAGGTCTTGGCGCCGACCGGCTGCACCATGAATTCCTGGATGTCGACGTTGTTATCGGCATGCTCGCCACCGTTGATGATGTTCATCATCGGAACCGGCATCGAGTAGACACCCGGCGTACCGTTCAGGTTGGCGATGTGGGCGTAAAGCGGCAGATCCTGGTCCTGGGCGGCGGCCTTGGCAGCAGCCAGGGACACGGCGAGGATGGCGTTGGCGCCGAGGCTGCCTTTGTTTTCAGTGCCGTCGAGCTTGATCATCGCGTGGTCCAGGGCTTTCTGGTCCAGCGGGTCCTTGCCCAGCAGCAGGTCACGGATCGGGCCGTTGATGTTGGCTACAGCCTTGAGGACACCCTTGCCCAGGTAACGGCTCTTGTCGCCATCACGCAGTTCCAGCGCTTCGCGCGAACCTGTGGAGGCACCGGACGGCGCGCAGGCGCTGCCGATGATGCCGTTATCGAGAAGCACGTCGGCTTCGACGGTGGGGTTACCACGGGAGTCGAGAACTTCACGACCTTTGATGTCGACGATTTTTGCCATTGTTGTAAACACTCCAAAGTTGACGAAAACGACGCAGCTGAAGGAAATCTTTTGACCGACCGCAAGGGTGGAACAACGGGGCAGGCTTGCAGGCGACAAGGCTCAGGCCCGTAGGCCTGAGCGTAAAGCGTGGGAAAGTCTACCGGAGAATCAACGCTTACGCGGTCTCTACCGTCGGAAAACTCTTGACCAGTTCGTCCAACTGCTTGAGCTGGGCCAGGAATGGCTCCAGCTTGTCCAGGCGCAGGGCGCATGGGCCGTCGCATTTGGCGTTGTCCGGGTCCGGGTGGGCTTCGAGGAACAGGCCCGCCAGGGACTGGCTGATGCCGGCCTTGGCCAGGTCCAGTACCTGGGCACGGCGCCCACCGGCGGAATCGGCACGACCACCGGGCATTTGCAGCGCGTGGGTCACGTCGAAGAACACCGGGTATTCGAACTGCTTCATGATGCCGAAACCGAGCATGTCCACCACGAGGTTGTTGTAGCCGAAGCTAGAACCACGCTCGCAGAGGATCAACTGGTCGTTACCCGCTTCCACGCACTTGTTCAGGATGTGTTTCATCTCCTGGGGCGCGAGGAACTGGGCTTTCTTGATATTGATCACCGCACCGGTCCTGGCCATCGCGACCACGAGGTCGGTCTGGCGCGACAGGAAGGCCGGCAGCTGGATGATGTCGCACACCTCGGCGACCACGGCAGCCTGTTCAGGCTCGTGGACGTCGGTGATGATCGGCACGCCGAAGGCTTGCTTTATGTCCTGGAAGATACGCATGCCTTCTTCAAGGCCCGGGCCGCGATAGGAGGTCACGGACGAACGGTTGGCCTTGTCGAAGCTGGCCTTGAACACGTAAGGAATACCCAGTTTCTCGGTAACCTTTACGTACTCTTCACAGACCTGCATCGCCATGTCACGGCTTTCCAGCACGTTCATGCCGCCGAACAGCACCATGGGCTTGTCGTTGGCAATCTCGATGTCGCCTACGCGAATGATCTTCTGGGCCATCAGGTTTACGCCTTCTTCTGGTGTTGCGTCAGTGCAGCCTTGACGAAACCGCTGAACAACGGGTGACCGTCGCGCGGTGTCGAGGTGAACTCAGGGTGGAACTGGCAAGCGACGAACCATGGATGATCCGGGGCCTCGACCACTTCAACCAGCGCGCCATCACCGGAGCGACCGGAGATTTTCAGGCCAGCCTCTTTGATCTGCGGCAGCAGGTTGTTGTTCACTTCGTAGCGGTGACGGTGACGTTCGACGATCACGTCCTTGCCATAGCAGTCGTGAACCAGGGAACCCGGCTCCAGCAGGCAGTCTTGCGCGCCAAGGCGCATGGTGCCGCCCAGGTCGGAGCTTTCGGTACGGGTTTCGACGGCGCCGGTGGCGTCTTCCCACTCGGTGATCAGGCCCACGACCGGGTGGCCGCTCTTGCTGTCGAACTCGGTGGAGTTGGCGTCTTTCCAGCCCATCACGTTACGGGCGAACTCGATAACGGCCACTTGCATGCCCAGGCAGATGCCCAGGTACGGCACCTTGTTCTCGCGAGCGTACTGCACGGCAGTGATCTTGCCTTCCACGCCACGCAGGCCGAAACCGCCTGGAACGAGGATCGCATCGACACCTTCGAGCAGCGCGGTGCCCTGGTTCTCGATGTCTTCGGAATCGATGTAGCGCAGGTTGACCTTGGTACGGTTGCTGATACCCGCGTGGCTCATCGCTTCGATCAGCGACTTGTACGCGTCCAGCAGTTCCATGTACTTGCCGACCATGGCGATGGTGACTTCGTGCTCAGGGTTGAGCTTGGCGTCAACCACGGCTTCCCACTCGGACAGATCCGCGCCGTTGCACTGCAGGCCGAAACGCTCGACCACAAAATCATCCAGGCCTTGCGAATGCAGGATGCCCGGGATCTTGTAGATGGTGTCGGCGTCTTCCAGGGCGATCACCGCACGTTCTTCAACGTTGGTGAACTGCGCGATCTTGCGACGCGAGGAAATATCGATCGGGTGGTCGGAGCGGCACACCAGCACATCCGGCTGCAGGCCGATGGAACGCAGTTCCTTGACCGAGTGCTGGGTAGGCTTGGTTTTGGTTTCGCCGGCGGTGGCGATGTAAGGCACCAACGTGAGGTGCATCAGCATCGCGCGCTTGGCGCCGACTTCGAAACGCAACTGGCGGATGGCTTCGAGGAACGGCTGGGATTCGATGTCACCCACGGTGCCACCGATCTCGACCATCGCCACGTCGGCATCGCCTGCACCCTTGATGATGCGGCGCTTGATTTCGTCGGTGATGTGCGGGATCACCTGGATGGTTGCACCCAGGTAGTCACCACGGCGCTCTTTGCGCAGCACGTGCTCGTAGACGCGGCCAGTGGTGAAGTTGTTGTTCTGGGTCATGGTCGTGCGGATGAACCGCTCGTAGTGGCCCAGGTCCAGGTCGGTCTCGGCGCCGTCGTGTGTGACGAACACTTCACCGTGCTGGAACGGGCTCATGGTGCCCGGGTCGACGTTGATGTACGGGTCCAGCTTGAGCATGGTGACTTTAAGCCCCCGCGCCTCCAGGATGGCCGCCAATGAAGCGGAGGCAATGCCTTTCCCCAATGAAGAAACAACACCGCCCGTGACGAATATGTAGCGCGTCATGAAAAACCCTAGAAGTCTGCGTTAAAGCGGTCCGAGCCGCCGGGGAAAGCGAAGAGAGGCCGAAGCCCCCGATCACCTGCATTAATCACAGTGCACCTTTCAAAAAAACCGCCGCGTTGTGACAGACCAGCAGTGAAACTGCCGGTACGTTGATCGCTACACATTTTTTGGAATCGCCCAGCAAAGACTGCTTGGTAATCGGCAACTGCTGCGATTCAGGCGAATCCACAGAAGTTGTATCAAGAAGGGAGCGTAGTCTACCGGAAAGGCGCTATCAGCTCAAACCTTGATCGCAGCTCCGTGGCATCCAATGTAATTGCCAAGCTTCACTCGGTGCGGCCCAGAGTCCAGCGAGGAGGGGCACACCGAGCAATTGCTCGCCCTGATACAGCAGCGGCAATCTGCCACGGATGAAGCCCGGCACCCCCTGTTCATTAAGCAGGCGCTTCAAGTCACGCCGGCCTCGGCCTGGTAGTTCAAGCATTTCGCCGCCCTGGCGATAACGGACCTCCAGCGGGCCTTCGGGCACCTCGCCGCTCATTTCCAGCAGGCCATTACCGGGTAACTCTAGTGGCTTTTGCGGATCAGGCCAGCTCACCGATGCGTGGGAAAACTCCGACCAGCCGCGAGGCAACCACCAGATGCGTGCGCCACAACGTTGCAAATCTCCATCAGCCAGACGCCATAAGGGCTGTGCGTCGCCCTTGGCGTCGCGCAGGGAATACCAGCCGGCCCAATGGTCGCTGTCGGGTAACCGGGTCAACGGCGCCAGCCAATGTCGCAGGACATTGCGCTGACGAGCATCGGAAAGTTCGCGCAGTGGACCAAGGACCAATGATGGCACCGCCAGCCAAGGAAACCGCGAAGGCTGATCGGCGGCTTGCAGGTCCATGCAGGCCAATTCGCCCAGCAGCGCCTGGGCTTCACCGAGGTGGTCGGCAGTCCGGGCCAGACTGGAGATGGCTTGGGGCCAACGCGCCGTCAGCGTCGGGATCACGCGGTGACGCAGGTAATTACGGGAGAAACGTGGATCGGTGTTGGAAGGATCTTCAATCCACTTGAGTTGATGCTCATCGCCGTAGGCTTCCAGCTCGGCGCGCGAGACCTCCAGCAACGGCCGCACCAGGAAACCACCTGCCAACGGGCGATGCGCAGGCATTGCGGCGAGCCCTCGCACCCCGGCACCGCGCAGCAGGCGGAATAGCAGCGTTTCGGCTTGATCATCGCGATGCTGGCCGGTGAGTAACACTTCCCCTGCCCCGATCACCTCGGTAAACGCCCGGTAACGCGCATCACGCGCTGCACGCTCAAGACTGGCGCCGGGCTGCACGTGCACGCGCATGACCCGCAAGGGGACGCCCAGGCTGTCGCACACCGACTGGCAATGACCTGGCCAGGCGTCGGCGACAGCCTGCAGGCCATGATGGACATGGACAGCGCTTAGAGGCGGAAGGGCTTCGGCGTTGGCCAGGAGATGCAGCAGGACAGTGGAATCAAGACCACCAGAGAAGGCGATATGCCAAGCCGGGGCATTGCGCCAGGGGGCCAGGGCGTGCAGGAGCTTGGCGGATAAAGTCGGTTTCATCACAGGTTACCGCCGCAAATCTGGAATACCCAAGCCAAGCATACACAAAGCAAATGTGGGAGGGGGCTTGCCCCCCGATAGCGGTGCACCAGCCAGTGAATACAGTGACTGACACTCAGCAATCGGGGGCAAGCCCCCTCCCACATTAGTGCTACTGCGACCTTAGAGACCGTAGCTCATCAGGCGCTCGTAGCGACGGGCCAGCAGCGCTTCGTTATCCAGCTTTTTGAGCATCGCCAGTTGCGAACCCAGTTCGGCACGGATAGTGGCAGCGGCGGCGGCCGGATCGCGGTGGGCGCCGCCCAATGGCTCGGCGATCACTTTGTCGACGATACCCAGGCCCTTGAGGCGATCGGCAGTGATGCCCATGGCTTCGGCAGCGTCCGGCGCCTTCTCTGCGGTTTTCCACAGGATCGAGGCGCAACCTTCCGGCGAGATCACCGCGTAGGTCGAATATTGCAGCATGTTCAGCTGATCGCAGACGCCAATGGCCAGTGCACCGCCGGAACCACCTTCACCAATCACGGTAGCGATGATCGGGGTTTTCAGGCGGGCCATCACTCGCAGGTTCCAGGCAATCGCTTCGCTCTGGTTGCGCTCTTCGGCATCGATACCCGGGTAAGCACCCGGGGTGTCGATGAAAGTCAGGATCGGCATCTTGAAGCGCTCGGCCATTTCCATCAGGCGGCACGCCTTGCGGTAGCCTTCCGGACGCGGCATGCCGAAGTTGCGGCGTACTTTCTCGCGCACTTCACGGCCTTTCTGGTGACCGATGACCATGACCGGCTGGTCGTCCAGGCGAGCGATACCGCCCACGATGGCCGCGTCGTCGGAGAAATGGCGATCGCCGTGCAGCTCGTCGAACTCGGTGAAGATGTGCTGAATGTAGTCCAGGGTATACGGACGGCGCGGGTGGCGGGCCAGGCGCGCGATCTGCCAGCTGGTCAGCTTGCCGAAGATGTCTTCGGTGAGCGTGCTGCTCTTGTCTTGCAGGCGAGCGATCTCATCGCCGATATTCAGCGAATTGTCATTGCCGACCAGGCGCAGCTCTTCGATCTTGGCTTGCAGGTCAGCGATCGGCTGTTCGAAATCAAGAAAATTCGGGTTCATAAGCGTCCGTCTTGGGTCGACGGCCAAGGGTTGCCTGGCCAGCCGGTTGTCTATTCGCGCCCTACCTTAAGGGAGAGGCGCGTTTAGGTCGAGATTAAATGTTCAGCCGAGGTCAGGCGTTCTGACCGTCAACGGTATTGGAGGAAGACGTTGTCACGGCCGAACTGGTCACGCAAAGCTTGAATCAAGCCGTCAGCGGGATCAATTCGCCACGTCTCGCCAAACTGCAACATGGCCTTGGCGTCGTTGCCGGTGTACTCCATGGTCACCGGGCAGGCGCCACGATGACGCTTGAGCAGGTCACCCAACCAGCGTAGCTGATCGCCCTTGAGGGCTTCGGTCTTCACCTTCAGGCGCAGGCTTTCGGCCAGGTTGGTGCGCGCATCTTCCATGCTCATCACCCGCTTGATCCGCAGGCGCAAGCCGCCGGAGAAGTCATCGTTGCTGACCTCCCCTTCCACCACCACCATGGCGTCGGTTTGCAGCAGCGATTGCGCAGAGTGAAAGGCGTCGGCAAACAGCGACGCCTCGATCCGGCCCGAGCGGTCGTCGAGGGTGATAAAGCCCATCTTGTCGCCCTTTTTGTTTTTCATCACCCGCAGGGCGATGATCATGCCGGCGACGGTCTGGGTATCCCGCGCCGGTTTCAGGTCGATGATGCGTTGACGAGCGAAACGACGGATCTCGCCTTCATATTCGTCAATCGGGTGACCGGTGAGGTACAGGCCCAAGGTGTCTTTCTCACCCTTGAGGCGCTCCTTGAGGGTCAGTTCCTTGGCCTTGCGGTGGTTGGCGTACACATCCGCATCTTCTTCGACGAACAACCCGCCAAACAGGTCGGCGTGGCCGCTGTCGTGGGTGCGGGCGGTCTGTTCGGCGGCCTTGATCGCTTCTTCCATGGCGGTGAGCAGCACCGCGCGATTGCGATCGATATTCGCCTGATACGCCTTCGGCTCATCGTGGAAATACGGCCCGAGACGGTCGAGCGCACCGCTGCGGATCAGGCCATCGAGGGTACGTTTGTTGATGCGCTTGAGGTCAACCCGTGCGCAGAAGTCGAACAGATCCTTGAACGGCCCGTCCTGGCGCGCTTCGGTGATGGCTTCCACCGGGCCTTCGCCCACGCCCTTGATCGCGCCCAGGCCATAGATGATGCGACCTTCGTCGTTCACCGTGAACTTGAACTCCGAGGCGTTCACGTCCGGTGCGTCGAGGCGCAGCTTCATGGTGCGCACTTCCTCGATCAAGGTCACGACCTTGTCGGTGTTGTGCATATCCGCCGAGAGTACCGCAGCCATGAACGGCGCCGGGTAGTGGGCTTTCAGCCAGGCCGTCTGGTACGACACCAGGCCGTAGGCGGCGGAGTGGGATTTGTTGAAGCCATAACCGGCGAATTTTTCCACCAGGTCGAAAATGTTACCGGCCAGGTCGGCGTCGATATTGTTGGTGGCGCACCCTTCAATGAAACCGCCGCGTTGCTTGGCCATTTCCTCGGGCTTTTTCTTACCCATGGCCCGCCGCAGCATGTCCGCGCCACCGAGGGTGTAGCCGGCCATCACCTGGGCGATCTGCATCACCTGTTCCTGGTACAGGATGATGCCGTAGGTCGGCGCCAATACAGGCTTGAGGCCTTCGTACTGGTAATCGGAGTGCGGGTACGCCAACTCGGCGCGGCCGTGCTTACGGTTGATGAAGTCATCCACCATGCCCGATTGCAGCGGGCCCGGACGGAACAGGGCCACCAGTGCGATCAAGTCTTCCAGGCAGTCGGGCTTGAGCTTTTTGATCAGCTCTTTCATGCCGCGGGATTCAAGCTGGAACACCGCCGTGGTTTCGGCTTTTTGCAGCAAGGTGTAGGTCGGCTTGTCGTCCAGCGGGATGAAGGCGATATCCAGCGGTTCTTCGTTGACCTTGGCGCGGTCGCGGTTGATGGTCTTGAGCGCCCAGTCGATGATCGTCAGGGTGCGCAGGCCGAGGAAGTCGAACTTCACCAGGCCGGCCGCCTCCACATCGTCCTTGTCGAACTGGGTGACCAGGCCGCCGCCCTCTTCATCGCAATAGATAGGCGAAAAATCAGTCAGCTTGGTCGGCGCGATCACCACGCCACCGGCGTGCTTACCGACGTTACGCACCACGCCCTCGAGCTTGCGCGCCATCTCCCAGATTTCGGCGGCCTCTTCATCGACCTTGATGAAGTCGCGCAGGATCTCTTCCTGCTCGTAGGCTTTTTCCAGGGTCATGCCGACTTCGAACGGGATCATTTTCGACAGGCGGTCCGCCAGGCCGTAGGACTTTCCCTGCACCCGCGCTACGTCACGGATAACCGCCTTGGCCGCCATGGAACCGAAGGTGATGATCTGGCTCACGGCGTTGCGGCCGTATTTCTCGGCCACGTATTCGATCACACGGTCGCGGCCGTCCATGCAGAAGTCGACGTCGAAGTCGGGCATGGAGACCCGTTCCGGGTTCAGGAACCGCTCGAACAGCAGGTCATATTCCAGGGGGTCGAGGTCGGTGATCTTCTGTACATAGGCGACCAGCGAGCCGGCGCCCGACCCCCGGCCCGGACCTACCGGCACGCCGTTGCTCTTGGCCCACTGGATAAAGTCCATCACGATCAGGAAGTAACCGGGGAACCCCATCTGGATGATGATATCCAGCTCGAAATTCAGCCGATCGACATAGACCTGGCGCTTGGCCTCGTAATCTTCGGTGGTGTCCTTGGGCAGCAGGACGGAGAGACGCTCCTCCAGACCATCAAACGACACCTTGCGGAAATACTCGTCGATGGTCATGCCATCGGGAATCGGGAAGTTGGGCAAAAAGTGCGTGCCCAGCTTCACTTCGATATTGCAGCGCTTGGCAATCTCGACGGAGTTTTCCAGGGCCTCGGGCAGGTCGCTGAACAGCTCGGCCATTTCGTCCGCGCTCTTGAGGTACTGCTCTTCGCTGTAGTTCTTGGAACGACGCGGGTCATCCAGGGCCCGGCCTTCACCGATGCACACGCGGGTTTCGTGGGCCTCGAAATCTTCCTTCTTGATAAAGCGCACATCATTGGTCGCCACCAAGGGCGCGCCCAGCTTGTCGGCCAGGGCTACGGCGGCGTGCAGATGCTCTTCATCGTTGGGGCGGTTGGTGCGCTGGACTTCCAGGTAGAAACGGTCGGGGAAGACCTGCATCCACTCCCTCGCCAGCACTTCGGCTTCATGGGGATTGCCACCCAGCAGTGCGATACCGATCTCGCCCTCCTTGGCGGCCGACAGCATGATCAGGCCTTCGCTGGCCTCGGCGACCCATTCGCGCTCGATGATGATCGAGCCGTTGCGCTGGCCGTCGATAAAGCCACGGGAAATCAATTCGGTGAGGTTGCGATAACCCACGCCATTCATCGCCAGCAGGCTGATGCGGCTCAGGGGGTTATCCGGGTCTTTGTTGGACAGCCACAGGTCGGCGCCGCAGATCGGCTTGATGCCGGCGCCCATGGCGTTCTTGTAGAACTTGACCAGGGAGCACATGTTGTTCTGATCGGTAACCGCGACCGCAGGCATGTTCATGCCCACCAAGGTCTTGACCAGCGGTTTGATCCGTACAAGGCCGTCGACCAGGGAGTATTCAGTGTGCAGGCGCAGGTGAACGAATGAAGCCGGCATAGTGATCCTGTCCAGAAACTTAGAAACAACAAGGCCCGGGATTGTACCGGGCCTTGGCAAAAACATCAGCCTTGCGACTAAACCTCGCTGAGGTTCTCGCGCAGCTCATAAGCCTGGCGCACCGGGGCAAACGAGCGCCGATGGATCGGCGTTGGGCCGAGACGGGCCAGGGCTTCCAGATGAACGGGCGTCGGATAGCCTTTATGGCCCCCGATGCCGTAGCCGGGGTAAATCAATTCGAAGGCAGCCATTTCACGGTCTCGGCTGACCTTGGCCAGGATCGACGCGGCGGCAATGGCTGGAACCTTGCTATCGCCCTTGACCACCGCCTCAGCCGGCATCGCCAGCTTCGGGCAACGGTTGCCGTCGATCATCGCCAGTTTTGGCGTGATATGCAGGCCTTCAACGGCACGCTGCATGGCCAGCATCGTGGCGTGCAGGATGTTCAACTCGTCGATTTCTTCGACTTCGGCCCGGGCGATATGCCAGCTCAAGGCCTTTTCACAGATTTCGTCGTAGAGTTTTTCACGACGCGCTTCGGTGAGTTTTTTCGAGTCGTTGAGGCCCAGGATCGGGCGGTTCGGATCCAGGATCACGGCCGCCGTCACCACCGCGCCACACAGCGGGCCGCGCCCCACTTCGTCAACGCCGGCCACCAGTTCGTGGGTTTGGGCAACCAGGCTGAAATCCAGGCCTATTTGCGTGCTCATAAAGCTTCCTGTTTTTGGCCGATCAAGGTCAATACGGCGTCGGCCGCCTGGTTCGATGCATCACGGCGCAGGGTGCGGTGAATGTCGTCAAAACCGCGGGTCTGTTCTTCGCCGCCGTCGATCAAGGGTAGTAGGGTTTGCGCGAGGGCTTCGGGCGTTGCATCGTCCTGCAACAACTCCGGCACCAACAGACGCTGGGCCAGCAAGTTGGGCAAGGAGATGTAGGGACTTTTGACCATGCGCTTGAGAATCCAGAAAGTCAGTGGCGCCAGGCGATAGGCCACGACCATCGGGCGCTTGTAGAGCAGGGCCTCCAAGGTCGCGGTACCTGAAGCGATCAGCACCGCATCACAGGCCGCCAGGGCCAGGTGCGACCGACCGTCGAGCAGGGTCAATGGCAGATTGCGACCGACCAGCAGTGTCTCGATTTGTGCACGCCGTTGCGGGCTGGCGCAGGGCAACACGAACCGTACCCCGGGCTTCAAGGCTTGAAGGCGCTCGGCAGCATCGAAAAACACGCTGGCAAGACGGCCCACTTCGCCGCCTCGACTGCCCGGCATCAGCGCAACGAGCGGGCCTTCGGGCAACCCCAGTTCGGCACGCGCGGCTGCGCGGTCAGCCTGCAAAGGAATGCTGTCGGCCAGGGTATGCCCGACAAACCTTACCGGCACGCCCTTCTCCTCGTAGAACCTGGCTTCGAACGGCAACAGGGTCAACATCAGGTCGCAGCCTTCGCGGATCTTCAACACACGCTTCTGCCGCCACGCCCACACAGAGGGGCTGACGTAGTGCACGGTCTTGATCCCGGCCTGACGCAACTTGAGTTCGATATTGAGGGTGAAGTCCGGCGCATCGATGCCGATAAAGACATCGGGCTTTTCTTCGATCAACGTCTGGATCAGCAGCTTGCGACGAGCCAGGAGCTCACGCAGGCGACCCAGCACCTCGACCAGGCCCATGACCGACAGACGCTCCATAGGGAAGTACGACGTCAGGCCTTCGGCCTGCATCAGCGGGCCGCCGACGCCGATAAACTCCACCGCAGGGTGCCGGGCCTTGAGTGCCCGCATCAGACCTGCGCCCAAAATGTCGCCGGAAGCTTCTCCGGCCACCAGCGCGATACGCAGAGTAGCCATGATCAGCGGGTGATGCCGCGGGTCGACGCCTGGATCGAGTCACGGAACACCGCGACTTCCGGAAACAACGCTGCCGGCTCGGCCAGTTGGATCAACGCCTGGTCCACCGTCAGCCCCTGACGGTAGACCACCTTGTAGGCGCGGCGCAGGGCGTGGATCGCCTCTTCGCTGAAGCCACGACGGCGCATGCCTTCGAAGTTCATGCTGCGGGCTTCGGCCGGGTTGCCGAACACCGTGACGAACGCCGGAACGTCCTTGCCGATGGCAGTGCCCATGCCGGAAAAGCTGTGGGCGCCGATATGGCAATACTGATGCACCAGGGTAAAACCGGACAGGATCGCCCAATCGTCAACGTGTACATGGCCAGCCAACGCGGTGTTGTTGACCAGGATGCAGTGGTTGCCGATCACGCTGTCATGACCGATATGGGCATAGGCCATGACCAGGTTGTGATCACCCAGCGTGGTCTCGGCACGATCCTGCACGGTGCCACGGTGAATGGTCACGCCTTCACGGATGATGTTGTGATCACCGATTACCAGGCGGGTTTCTTCACCCTTGTACTTCATGTCCGGGGTGTCTTCGCCTACCGAGGAAAACTGGTAGATGCGGTTATGTTTGCCAATGCGGGTCGGACCCTTGAGGATCACGTGCGGCCCGATGACAGTCCCCTCGCCGATTTCCACACCTGCGCCGATGATCGACCAGGGGCCGACCTCAACGTCGGCGGCCAGTACGGCCGACGGATCGATGATTGCGCGAGGGTCAATCAAACTCATAGTTTGCGTTCCGCACAGATGATCTCGGCAGAGCAAACCGGCTTGCCATCTACCGAGGCCTGGCATTCGAACTTCCAGATCTGGCGCTTGCAGCTGATGAACTTGGCTTCCAGGATCAACTGGTCACCCGGGGTAACCGGGTTGCGAAAGCGCAACTTGTCGGAGCCGACGAAATAGTAAAGCGTGCCGTCGGCAGGCTTGAGGTCGAGCATTTTGAAACCAAGGATACCGGCAGCCTGGGCCATTGCTTCGATGATCAATACGCCCGGCATGATGGGATGCGCGGGAAAGTGACCGTTGAAGAACGGTTCGTTGATGCTGACATTCTTGTAGGCACGAATGCGCTTTTCCTCAACATTGAGGTCCACTACACGGTCCACCAGCAGGAACGGGTAACGGTGAGGCAGGTATTCGCGAATCTCGTTGATGTCCATCATTTCGGGGGGAAGCCTGTAATAAAGATTGGGGGCGGGCGACTAAACGCACGCCCCGCTAGCAAATCAAGGAGGCAGTCTAGCGGCTGTGCACACTTGATATGGAAATGGTATCAGCCTTCTGATGAAGCATTACCGCCAGGGGTCACGTCCCCAACACGCTTTTCCAGCTGTTTGAGACGTCGAGCCATGTCGTCGAGCTGCCTCAAACGTGCTGCGCTCTTGCGCCATTCAGCTGCGGGCTGCATGGCGGTACCAGATGAGTAGGCCCCCGGTTCGGTAATCGAGTGGGTCACCATGGTCATGCCAGTGATGAAAACGTTGTCGCAAATATCGATATGCCCCACCAGCCCTACGCCACCGGCGAGCATGCAATGCTTGCCGATCCGGGTGCTGCCGGAAATGCCTACACACGCGGCCATGGCGGTGTGATCGCCAATCTGCACGTTGTGGGCGATCTGGATCTGGTTGTCGAGCTTCACGCCGTTACCGATCACGGTATCGGCCAGGGCTCCGCGATCGACAGCCGTGTTGACACCGATTTCCACGTCGTCGCCGATCAATACACCGCCGACCTGGGCAATCTTGTGCCAGACGCCCTTGGCGTTGGCAAAACCGAAGCCTTCACCACCGATCACGGCACCCGACTGAATGACCACACGTTCACCGATGCGCACGTCGTGGTACAGGGTCACGCGAGGTGCCAGCCAACCGTCGGCGCCGATTACACAGCGAGCGCCGATAAAGCAATGCGCACCGACCGTTACACCGGCCGCGATGCGTGCACCGCTCTCGATCACCGCAAACGCACCGATGCTGGCCGCAGGGTCAACCTGGGCATCATCGGCGATAACCGCAGACGGATGAACACCACCTGCTGCCTTGGGCTTCGGGTCGAACAGATGCGACGCCTTTGCGTACGACAGGTAGGGGTCAGCCACTACCAGGGCATCCCCGGCATAACTCTCGGCGTCAGCGGCCTTCAGCAACACGGCTGCGGCCTGGCAGTCGACCAGGTATTTACGGTATTGGGGGTTTGCGAGGAAGCTCAACTGAGCTGGGCCAGCCTCCTGCAAGGTGGCTAGCCCAGTAATTTCCTTCTCCGGGGAACCACGCAAGGTGGCTCCCAGGAACTCGGCCAACTCGCCGAGCTTGATAGTCGCGGTCATGGCTTACTTCAGCTGGTTCATGCGCTCGATCACCTGACGGGTGATGTCGTATTGAGGCTTGACGTCAATCACTGCGCCACGCTCGAACACCAGGTCAAAGGCACCTTTCTTGATGACTTCTTCCACGGCGCTGTCGAGTTTAGGCTTCAGCTGTTTCAGCATTTCACGGTCGGCAACAGCCTTGGCTTCGTTCAGCTCCTTGGATTGGAACTGGTAGTCACGGGCCTTTTGCTTGAACTCAAGCTCCAGACGCTCGCGCTCGCCTTGCTGCATCTTGTCGCCACCCGCTACCAGACGGTCCTGGATACCCTTGGCGCTGCTTTCCAACGTCTTGAGCTTGGTCAGTTGCGGACCGAATTTTTTCTCGGCATCCACGGCGTATTTCTTGGCCGCATCGGATTCCAGCAGGGCCATCTGATAGTTCAGGACGGCGATTTTCATTTCGGCGAAGGCCGGGGTGGCTACCAGCACGGTGGCCAGCAGAACCAATTGAGTCAACTTACGCACGATGTACTCCTACAGAATCCGTTGTCGTTATCTTGGGTCAGACGCTTAGAACGTCTGGCCGAGGGAGAATTGGAAAATCTGGGTTTCAGCGTTATCCGGTTTCTTGATCGGCATGGCCAGAGCAAAGCTCAACGGGCCAAGCGCAGTCACCCAGGTCACACCGACACCCACCGAGCTCGCCAGGTTGCTGAGGCTCACGTCGTTGCACTCAGTCCGTGACTTCACGCCGCTTGGGTTGGTGATCTGTTCGCACTTGGAGTCGAAAACGTTACCCACATCCCAGAAGACCGAAGTACGCAGGGACCGCTGATCCTTGACGAACGGCAGCGGGAACAGGATTTCCGCACCACCCTGGATCAACACGTTACCACCGAATGGCAGCGGGTCGTTGTCGGAGTCAGCTACGGTGCCCTGGTTACCGGTCACACCAACGCCACGGCTCGGTGTACCACGTGGACCCAGGGTGCTGTCCTTGAAGCCCCGCACGGAGTTGAAGCCACCCGCGTAGTAGTTCTCGTAGAACGGCAGCCCATTGGTGGAACCATAACCGTCGCCATAACCCAGCTCGGTGTGCAGGCGCATGGTGTAGTTATCGCTCAGCGGCTGGAACAACTGGCCACGGTAATCGAGCTTGAAGAACGACAGGTCGCTGCCCGGCGTCGTTGCTTCCAGCGTCAGGCTCTGGGAATGGCCACGGGTGGCAAGCACGCCTTTGTTCAGGGTCGACTCGGACCAGCCGGCGGACGCCTTGAAGTTCAGGAACTTGTCGCCTTCCTTGCGAGTGAAGTCGAAGATCTCGTCCACGGTGTACACACCGGTCTTGATCTCATCCTGTTGCGCAGTCAGGCCGAAGGTCAGGCGCGAGGTCTCGCTGATCGGGTAACCGATGTTGGCGCCTACGCCCAGGCTGTCGATTGCATAGCTGGCTACGTCGACGTCAAGGTCTTTGTAGTCGGTGGTGCGATAGAAGGCGTTGTAGCCCAGGCTGACACCGTCCGCGGTCCAGTAGGGGTCGACATAACCGAAGTTATAACGGCTCTGGTATTCGCTTCGGGTCAGGCCGATGGACACCTTGTTACCGGTACCCAGGAAGTTGTTCTGGGTGATGGAACCACCGAGGATCAGGCCGGCACTCTGTGCGAAACCGACACTGGCGGTGATCGAACCCGACGCTTGCTCTTCCACGGCGTAGTTCACGTCAACCTGGTCATCCACACCCGGTACGGCTGGCGTTTCGACGTTCACTTCCTTGAAGAAGCCCAGGCGCTCAAGACGGGTCTTGGACTGGTCGATCAGGTAAGTCGATGCCCAGCCACCTTCCATCTGGCGCATTTCGCGGCGCAGCACTTCGTCCGCGGACTTGGTGTTGCCACGGAAGTTGATGCGGTTCACGTAGGCACGCTTGCCTGGGTCGACGACAAAGGTGATGTCCACGGTGTGGTCTTCATCGTGGGGGGTAGGCACGCCGTTGACGTTGGCGAAGGTATAGCCTTCGTTACCCAGGCGACGGGTGATCAGTTCGGACGTGGTGGTCATCAGCTTGCGCGAGAACACCTGGTCTTTCTGCACCAGCAACAGGGCCTTGACCTGGTCTTCAGGCACTTTCAAGTCGCCGCTGAGCTTCACGTCACGAACCTTGTACTTCTCGCCTTCGTTGACGTTGACAGTAATGTAGACGTGCTTCTTGTCCGGGGTGATGGACACCTGGGTCGAAGCGATATCCATGTTGATATAGCCACGGTCCAGGTAGTAGGAACGCAGGCGTTCCAGGTCACCGGAGAGTTTTTCGCGGGCGTACTTGTCATCGTTCTTGAAGAACGACAACCAGTTGGTGGTCTTGAGCTCGAACAGGTCGATCAGGTCTTCATCAGCGAACTTGGTGTTGCCCACCACGTTGATGTGCTGAATGGCCGCCACGGTACCTTCGTTGATGTTGACCTTGAGGCCGACACGGTTACGAGGCTGCGGCACGACTTCCGTTTCCACGGTCGCGGAGTAGCGACCCTGGGCAACGTACTGGCGCTGCAGTTCGTTACGCACACCTTCAAGGGTGGCGCGCTGGAAGATCTCGCCCTCGGCCAGGCCGGATTGCTTCAAGCCTTTCATCAGGTCTTCAGTGGAGATCGCCTTGTTGCCTTCGATCTCGATACTGGCGACGGAAGGTCGCTCGACGACGGTGATGACCAGGACGTTACCTTCGCGACCCAGTTGGATGTCTTGAAAGAACCCGGTTTTGAACAGCGCACGAGTGGATTCCACCAGGCGACGGTCATCAGCCTGTTCCCCGACGTTCAACGGCAAGGCACCAAAGACACTACCCGCGGAAACCCGCTGGAGGCCGTTGACGCGAATATCGGAGATGGTGAAGGACTCGGCGTGAACTTCGGCGATCATCAATACGGTGAGAACCGCAGTTAGCAGCAGACGTTTCATGAAGTCCTTTCTTATTCCAACTGGCAATAAACAAACTGCCGCAAAATGCGGCAGATTCGCAATTCAGCGAAGCGTTACAGTCGACCCAGATCGTTGACCAAGGCTAATAACATCACCCCGACCACCAAGCTGATACCGATCTGTATCCCCCAACCCTGCACCCGATCCGACAAGGGGCGACCACGCACCCACTCGACCAGATAAAACAACAGATGCCCCCCATCCAATACTGGAATGGGCAGCAAATTCAGAACACCCAGGCTGATACTCAGATAAGCCAGGAAATTCAGGAAATCCGCGACACCCGACTGGGCAGAAGCGCCCGCCACTTTAGCAATGGTTATCGGTCCACTCAAGTTTTTTACCGAGAGCTCGCCGAACAACATTTTCTTGAGGGATTCGAGGGTCAGCACACTCATGGTCCAGGTGCGTTTTGCACCCTCGCCAATGGCCGCCAGCGGCCCGAAACTGACCTCACGCACCATCGAGGGCGGCCACTCCGGACTCTTGACGCCTGCACCCAGGTAACCCCCGGCCGCCTTGGCTTCCCCACGTACCGCCAGGGTCACGGGGACGTCAATTTGAGCACCGTCACGCTCAATTTTCAGCACAATCCTTGTATCAGGGCGTACGCGCACCAGGTCGACTACCTGCTGCCACTCACCCAACGCCTGGCCATCGAGGGCCAGCAAGCGATCGCCGGTTTTCAGACCCGCGGCCTGGGCCGGACCCTTCGGATCCAGCTCGGCAAGCACTGGCGGCAGCGCAGGACGCCATGGACGGATGCCCAGGGACTTGATCGGATCAGGCTCGTCAGCGCCCTTGAGCCAATGGTCCAAGGCCAACGTGCGCGGGGTCTCGGCACTGGAATCCTGCTCACGCACCACGACGTTGACGGTGCCGCTTTCACCCAAACGACGTACCAGCTGCAAATTGACCGCGCCCCAACCCGTCGTCGGCTCACCATCAATGGAAACAATTTCCTGCCCTGCGACCAGACCTGCCTTGGCGGCGATACTGTCCGCCTCGACCGCGCCGATGACAGGACGCACCTGCTCGCTGCCGAGCATGGCCAGGACCCAGAAAAACAGCATCGCCAGGAGGAAGTTGGCGATCGGACCGGCCGCAACAATGGCGATACGCTGACGAACGGTCTTGCGATTGAAGGATTGGTCCACCTGATCGGCCGGCACTTCGCCTTCACGCTCATCGAGCATCTTGACATAGCCACCCAACGGGATGGCCGCGATCACGAACTCGGTGCCGTGCCGGTCGTGCCAGCGAACCAGCGGCATGCCGAAGCCGACGGAAAAGCGCAGTACCTTGACGCCGCAACGACGTGCCACCCAGAAGTGGCCGAATTCGTGGAAGGTAACCAGCACACCCAGAGCAACCAGGGTGCCGACAATCATGTAAAGCGCACTCATCTAATTTCTCCGCATTCCAATCCAGTGCCCCAAGGCTCAATCGCGCCCACAAGACTAACGCGCGTTGCGGTCCAACCATTGCTCGGCCAAGGCGCGCGCCTTGGTGTCCGCCTCGAATACCGCGCCGAGGTCGTTCACCGCGACCACGGGCTCAAGACTCAGGACGTCCTCGATGATACTCGCGATCTGCGGAAAGCGGATGCGCCGTTCGAGAAACGCCGCCACGGCCACTTCATTCGCCGCATTGAGCATCGCCGGCGCGCTGTTACCCGCCTCCGCGGCCTCACGTGCCAGACGCAGGCACGGAAAACGTTGCTCGTCCGGCGCCTCGAAGTCCAAGCGGGCAATGGCAAACAGATCCAGTGGCGCCACGCCGGAATCAATTCGCTCCGGCCAGGCCAGGGCATTGGCGATCGGGGTGCGCATATCCGGATTGCCCAATTGGGCCAATACCGAGCCATCCACGTAGTCGACCAGTGAATGAATCACACTTTGCGGGTGAATCACCACCTCGACCTGATCCGGTCGCGCATCGAACAACCAGCAGGCTTCGATCAACTCCAGGCCTTTATTCATCATGCTTGCCGAGTCCACGGAGATCTTGCGCCCCATCGACCAGTTAGGATGAGCGCACGCCTGGTCCGGAGACACCTGCTCCAACTCCCCCAAGGGAGTTTGCCGGAAAGGACCACCCGACGCGGTCAGCAGAATCCGACGCACACCCACCTGTCCCAGGCCGCGAGCAAAGTCGCCGGGCATGCATTGGAAGATCGCATTGTGTTCACTGTCGAGGGGCAGCAATACGGCGCCGCTCTTGCGCACCGCCTGCATGAAGAGCGCGCCGGACATCACCAGCGCTTCTTTGTTGGCCAGCAGGATCTTCTTGCCCGCATCCACGGCAGCCAAGGTCGGACGCAAGCCGGCGGCACCGACGATAGCGGCCACCACCGTATCCACCTCGGCATCGGCCGAGACCTGGCACAACCCCTCCTCCCCTACCAGCACCTGAGTGGCCAGCCCGGCAGCCCGCAGATCATCCTGCAGGCCCCGTGCAGCCGAACGCCCGGGCACGACAGCAAAGCGCGGCACGTGGCGCACGCACAGTGCCAGCAGTTCGCTGAGACGGGTGAACCCGGTCAGGGCAAACACTTGATAGCGGTCGGGATGACGAGCGATCACATCCAGGGTGCTCAACCCAACCGAGCCGGTTGCACCCAGCACGGTCACTTGTTGCAGGCGGCTCACGAAGCGGTCATCCACAACAGCACGGCAAAGATCGGGATGGCTGCGGTAAGGCTATCGATACGATCCAGCACCCCGCCATGACCCGGCAGCAGGTTGCTGCTGTCCTTGATCCCGGCCTGGCGCTTGAACATGCTTTCGGTGAGATCACCGACCACCGAGATAAATACGACGATGGCCGTGCCCAGCAGGGCCAGGAAGATTTCCTTCGCCGACCAGTCGCGCACCAGACCCACCACAAGCGTGATCACCAGCGTCAACGCCAGGCCGCCATACACGCCTTCCCAGCTCTTGCCCGGACTGACTGACGGCGCCAGCTTGCGCTTGCCGAATGCCCGGCCAGAGAAGTAGGCGCCGATGTCTGCACCCCAGACCAGCACCATCACCGCCATGATCAGCCAGTTACCCATCGGCGAATTCTTGATCTCCACCAGCCCTTGCCAGGCAGGCAACAGAATCAACAAGCCAATCACCAGCTTGCTGGCGACACTGGACCACTGGCCACTGCTGCGCGGAAAAGTCAGCACCAGGTAGGTCGCAAGCGCCCACCACAGCACCGCTGCCCCCAACACCCAGGGCACGATAATGCTCGACAGGGTATGCATCAGAAACAGCAGTACCGCCACCACGAGGGCATACGCCACACGCGGCAGCTGCGCATTGAAACCTGCCAATCGCGCCCATTCCCAGGCACCCAGGGTGACCACCAGGCCGATAAACAGCGCAAAGCCGGAGCCATCCAGCAGGAAAAACCCGCACAAGGCAATCGGCAACAGTATCAGTGCTGTGATGATTCGTTGTTTAAGCATTTAAACCCGGGCTCCAGCTTCGATCTGCTCACTCGTTTTACCGAAGCGACGCTGACGGGAAGCGAAATCGGCCAGCGCAGTACGCATGGCATCGTGTTTGAAGTCCGGCCAGAACAGGTCGGAGAAGTACAGCTCGGTATAGGCCAATTGCCATAAGAGGAAATTGCTGATGCGATGCTCACCACCGGTACGGATACACAAGTCAGGCAACGGCAGGTCGCCGGTCACCAGGCAGGTCTGTAACAGTTCAGGCGTGATGTCGTCCGGCCGCAGATGACCGGCCTGCACTTCGCGGGCCAGTCGCTGCGCAGCCTGGGCAATGTCCCACTGGCCACCGTAATTGGCGGCGATTTGCAGCACAAAGCGGTCAGTGCCGGCAGTGATCGCCTCGGCTTCACGCATGGCCGCCTGCAGTTCCGGGTGAAAGCGCGAGCGGTCGCCGATGATGCGCAGGCTGATGTTGTTGTCATTCAGGCGCTTGGCCTCACGACGCAGGGCCTTGAAGAACAGATCCATCAAGGCACTGACTTCTTCGGCGGGCCGCTGCCAGTTTTCACTGGAGAACGCGAACAGGGTCAATACCTCGACCTTGGCCTCGGCACACACCTCGATCACGGCCCGTACCGCATCGACACCCGCCTTATGCCCGGCAACACCCGGCATAAAACGCTTCTTCGCCCAGCGATTATTCCCATCCATGATGATCGCGACATGGCGCGGCACCACGGAGGGCACAGTCTGCTTGGTCTTTTCCATGAAGGCGTCCTGACCCCTTATACGGCCATCAGGTCCTTTTCTTTTTCTTCGGTTGCCTGGGTGATCTTCGCCTCGGCTTCCTT
Source organism: Pseudomonas sp. Yb2C2 (assembly GCF_052112325.1). Classification (NCBI taxonomy): domain Bacteria; kingdom Pseudomonadati; phylum Pseudomonadota; class Gammaproteobacteria; order Pseudomonadales; family Pseudomonadaceae; genus Pseudomonas; species Pseudomonas sp. Yb2C2. The sequence continues at coordinate 106,526 of NZ_JAVAJK010000002.1, forward strand.
GGTCAGCTTGTCGATATCGGCGACGGCACGACGCTCTTCGTCTTCGCTGATTTCCTTGTCCTTGACCAACTTCTTCAGCTCGCCCAAGGCATCACGACGAATGTTACGCACTGCAACACGCGCATCTTCAGCCGCGCTGCGGGCCTGCTTGGTGAAGCCCTTGCGGGTTTCTTCAGTCAGGGCCGGCATGGAGATCAACAGCAACTCACCCAGGTTGGTCGGGTTGAGGTTCAGGCCGGCGCTCTGGATGGCCTTGTCGACTGCAGCGAGCATGTTGCGCTCGAAAGCCACGACCTGCAGGGTGCGCGAATCCTTTACGGTAACGTTGGCCACGCCGCTCAGCGGGGTATCAGCGCCGTAATAAGGCACCATCACGCTGCCCAGGATGCTCGGGTGCGCCTTGCCGGTACGAATCTGGCCAAATGCGTGGCTCAGAGACTCCAGGGATTTCTGCATACGCGCTTGGGCGTCTTTCTTGATTTCGTTGATCATTGTTGGCCTTCCTCGATCAGAGTCCCTTCCGCGCCGCCGTGTACGATATTCAGCAGGGCACCGGGCTTGTTCATGTTAAATACGCGCAGCGGCATCTTGTGGTCGCGGCACAGGCAAATAGCCGTCAGGTCCATCACGCCCAGCTTGCGATCCAGCACTTCATCGTAGGTCAGATGATCGAACTTCTCGGCATGCGGGTCTTTGAATGGGTCTGCGGTGTACACGCCATCTACCTTGGTCGCCTTGAGCACCACGTCGGCATCGATCTCGATGGCGCGCAGGCAAGCAGCCGAGTCCGTGGTGAAGAACGGGTTGCCGGTACCGGCAGCGAAGATCACCACCTCTTTGGCGTTCAGGTGGCGCATGGCTTTGCGACGATCATAGTGATCGGTCACACCCACCATGGAAATAGCCGACATCACGATAGCCGAGATATTGGCACGCTCCAGGGCGTCACGCATGGCCAGGGCGTTCATCACAGTGGCCAGCATGCCCATGTGGTCGCCGGTGACCCGATCCATGCCGGCCGCACTCAGTGCTGCGCCGCGGAACAGGTTACCGCCACCGATCACCAGGCCGACCTGTACGCCGATGCCGACCAACTGGCCGACTTCCAGCGCCATGCGGTCGAGTACCTTGGGGTCGATCCCGAACTCTTCCGAGCCCATCAGGGCCTCGCCGCTAAGCTTGAGTAGAATGCGTTTATAGCGAGCCTGATAACCACTGCCCTGCTGAGCCATTGCGAATCTCTCCTGCGGCGTATTTTTAAAAAATTCTTGGCGAGCCGTTTACGGCTTGCGTTCACTCTAGCTGGACGCTCTCACAGCGCCATCGGAACACGGCTTTGTAAGCCAGTTCCGAGGGTAAGCCAAATTAAATCGGCCTGCCCATTTGAAAAGAGGCTGCGCGCGTGAGCGGGCAGCCTCTTTCGGGCGACAGTTAAAAACTGTCTTATTGCTTGGCGGCAGCCAGCTGGGCAGCAACTTCTTCAGCGAAGTTGTCGACCGGCTTCTCGATGCCTTCGCCTACCTTGAAGTAAGTGAAGGAAACGATTTCAGCACCGGCTTTCTTGGCCAGTTCGCCAACCTTGACTTCAGGGTTCTTGACGAACGCCTGCTCAACCAGGCTTGCTTCGGCCAGGAACTTGCTGATACGGCCCTTGACCATGTTCTCAACAATGTTTTCTGGCTTGCCTTTGATTTTTTCTTCGTTCAGCTGCAGGAACACAGCTTTTTCACGCTCGATCGCTTCGGCAGAAACTTCCGAAGGCAGCAGGAACTCAGGGTTGCTGGCCGCTACGTGCATAGCGATGTCTTTGGCCAGCTCAACGTTGCCGCCCTTCAGGACCACTGCAACGCCGATCTTGTTGCCGTGCAGGTAACCACCGACAACATCACCTTCAACGCGTACCAGGCGACGGATGTTGACGTTTTCGCCAACCTTGCCGACCAGTACCAGACGATCAGCTTCTTGAGCGGCGATCAGCGGAGCGACGTCAGTCAGCTTGTCGGCGAACGCTTTTTCAACGCTGGCAGCAACGAATGCCTTGAAGTCGTCCTGCAGGGCCAGGAAGTCGGTCTGGGAGTTCACTTCCAGCAGAACAGCAGATTTGCCGTCTTCTTTCAGAGCGATAGCGCCTTCAGCAGCCACGTTGCCTGCTTTCTTGGCAGCCTTGATGGCGCCGGAAGCACGCATGTCATCAATGGCTTTTTCGATGTCGCCGTCAGCCTTTTCCAGGGCTTTCTTGCAATCCATCATGCCTTCGCCGGTACGCTCACGCAGTTCTTTAACCAACGCTGCAGTAATTGCTGCCATTTTCAAATTCCTCTTGGATAGGTTTTCAACCATTCCACCCGATCGAACGGGGGATCAATTCTTCCCGAACCACCCTTGTTAGCCGCTGCACGTTACAGGTGATGTAGCTGCGCTGCTGACAAATGGTTTTCGAGGTGGCAAAAAGGGGGCCAAGCCCCCTTTTTGCTTACTGAGTCAACGCCAGGGCGTCAATTACTCAGCTGCGGCTACCGGAGCTTCTTCAACGAACTGCTCGGTGCCACCAGCAACGTGGTTGCGACCACGGATGACAGCGTCAGCCATCGAACCCATGTACAGCTGGATGGCGCGGATGGCGTCATCGTTGCCTGGGATGATGTAGTCAACGCCTTCCGGGCTGCTGTTGGTATCGACTACGCCGATAACAGGAATGCCCAGCTTGTTGGCTTCGGTGATCGCGATGCGCTCGTGATCAACGTCGATAACGAACAGTGCGTCAGGCAGACCGCCCATGTCCTTGATACCACCCAGGGAACGATCGAGCTTTTCCAGGTCACGAGTGCGCATCAGCGCTTCTTTCTTGGTCAGCTTGGCGAAAGTACCGTCTTCGGCCTGCACTTCAAGGTCACGCAGACGCTTGATGGAAGCACGGATGGTTTTGAAGTTGGTCAGCATGCCGCCCAACCAGCGGTGATCGACGTACGGCGAACCGCAACGTGCTGCTTCTTCAGCAACGATCTTGCCAGCGGAACGCTTGGTGCCGACGAACAGGATCTTGTTTTTGCCCTGGGCCAGGCGCTCTACGAAAGTCAGAGCTTCGTTGAACATTGGCAGGGTTTTTTCAAGGTTGATGATGTGGATCTTGTTACGCGCGCCGAAAATGTACTTACCCATTTTCGGGTTCCAGTAACGGGTCTGGTGACCGAAGTGCACACCGGCCTTCAGCATATCGCGCATGTTGACTTGGGACATGATAGTTCCTTAATAAGTCGGGTTTGGCCTCCACGTATCCCAATGACCAACCAGCGGCATCAAGGCCTCCGGCACCCAGGTCATCGTGTCGACACGTGTGTGGATTTAAGCTTTTCGGGGTATCCCCGGAAAGCGGCGCATTTTATACCACACGAAGGGCGAAAACGAAACACGCAATCACATTTGGCGTGGGCGACGTGTACGCAACCCTTTGAATAGAGCCGATATAACCCCATTTGATAGAGAGAAGCGATCGTCGGGGGCTCATGATTTGCCGCCCGCGTCTGTTAGAATCGCGTTTTTTGGCGCTTGTGCGAACTCTGCAACCTTTTGTCGCACGCCCGTAAACCGTATTGATTTCAGCGCATCGCGCTAGAGAGAGCCTGTATGACCGTTAGTTTGAAAACCGCCGAAGACATCGCCGGCATGCGCATTGCCGGCAAACTGGCTGCCGACGTGCTGGAAATGATCGCCGAGCACGTCAAGCCCGGCGTTACCACGGAAACCCTGAACCAGATCTGCCACGACTATATAGTCAATGTGCAGGGCGCCATTCCTGCGCCGCTGAACTACAAGGGCTTCCCCAAGTCGATCTGTACTTCGGTCAATCACGTGGTCTGCCACGGGATTCCGGGCGACAAGCCGTTGAAGGACGGCGACACCCTGAACATCGACGTCACCGTGATCAAGGACCGCTACTTCGGCGACACCAGCCGCATGTTCCACGTCGGCACCGTGCCGGTGTGGGCCGAGCGCCTGTCCCAGGTCACCCAGGAATGCATGTACAAGGCCATCGAGATCGTCAAGCCTGGCTGCCGCCTGGGCGACATCGGTGAAGTGATCCAGAAGCACGCCGAAAAGAACGGTTTCTCGGTGGTGCGCGAATTCTGCGGCCACGGTATCGGCACGGTCTTCCACGAAGAACCGCAGATCCTGCACTACGGCCGCGCCGGCACCGGCATGGAGCTCAAGGCAGGCATGACCTTTACCATCGAGCCGATGATCAACCAGGGCAAGGCCGACACCAAGGTGCTGGGCGACGGCTGGACCGCCATCACCAAGGACCGCAAGCTCTCGGCCCAGTGGGAACACACCCTGCTGGTCACCGAGACCGGCTACGAGATCTTCACCCTGCGCGCCGACGACACGATCCCACGCGTTTCGGCGTGAAGGGCTGCCAAGGTTTTCCCAAACTGTGTTGTGACTGACTGATAGATAGAAAGGAAAGCCGATCAATGCCCCAGGTGGATCCCGAACTCTTCGACCGTGGCCAGTTCCAGGCCGAGCTGGCACTGAAAGCGAGCCCCATCGCCGCATTCAAAAAGGCGATCCGCCAGGCCCGCGAGGTGCTCGACGAGCGCTTTCGCAGCGGCCGGGACATCCGCCGGCTGATCGAAGACCGCGCCTGGTTCGTCGATAACATCCTGCAAAAAGCCTGGGAACAGTTCAGTTGGAGCGAAGACGCCGATATTGCCCTGGTGGCGGTCGGCGGCTACGGTCGTGGCGAGCTGCACCCGTACTCCGACATCGACCTGCTGATCCTGCTGGACAGCGCCGACCATGAGATCTTTCGCGACTCCATCGAGCGCTTTCTGACACTGCTGTGGGACATCGGCCTGGAAGTCGGCCAGAGCGTGCGCTCGGTGGATGAGTGCGCCGAAGAGGCCCGCGCCGACCTGACCGTCATCACCAACCTGATGGAAAGCCGCACCATCGCCGGCCCCGAGCGCCTGCGCCAGCGCATGCTCGAAGTCACCAGCACCGCGCACATGTGGCCGAGCAAGGATTTCTTCCTGGCCAAGCGCGCCGAGCAGAAGGCCCGGCACCACAAGTACAACGACACCGAATACAACCTCGAACCCAACGTCAAAGGCTCGCCGGGCGGGTTGCGCGACATCCAGACGATTCTGTGGGTCGCACGTCGCCAATACGGCACCCTGAACCTGCGCGCCCTGGCCGGCGAAGGCTTCCTGGTAGAGAGCGAAAATGCCCTGCTGGCGTCGTCCCAGGAATTCCTGTGGAAAGTGCGCTACGCCCTGCACATGCTCGCCGGGCGCTCCGAAGATCGCCTGCTGTTCGACCACCAGCGCTCCATCGCCACCTTGCTGGGGTTTGAAGGCGAAGACGCGAAGACCAGCATCGAAAGCTTCATGCAGCAGTACTACCGGGTGGTCATGAGCATTGCCCAGCTCAGCGACCTGATCATCCAGCATTTCGAAGAAGTGATCCTCGCTCCGGAAGACGAAGCACCGCCGCAGCCGATCAATTCGCGCTTCCAACTGCACGACGGCTATATCGAGGCACGCAACGACAACGTGTTCCGCCGCACTCCGTTCGCCATGCTGGAAATCTTCGTGCTGATGGCCCAGCAGCCGGAAATCAAGGGCGTACGCGCCGACACCATCCGCCTGCTGCGGGAAAACCGTCACCTGATCGACGACGACTTTCGCAACGACATTCGCAACACCAGCCTGTTTATCGAGCTGTTCAAGTGCAAGATCGGCATCCATCGCAACCTGCGGCGCATGAACCGCTATGGCATCCTCGGGCGTTACCTGCCGGAGTTCGGGTTTATCGTCGGGCAGATGCAGCACGACCTGTTCCACATCTACACCGTGGACGCCCACACCCTCAACCTGATCAAGCACTTGCGCAAGTTGCAGTACACCCAGGTATCAGAGAAATTCCCGCTGGCCAGCAAGCTCATGGCCAAGCTGCCCAAGCCGGAGTTGATCTACCTCGCCGGCCTGTACCACGACATCGGCAAGGGCCGGCATGGCGACCACTCGGAAATCGGCGCGGTGGATGCCGAGGCGTTCTGCCAGCGCCACCAGTTGCCACTGTGGGACAGCCGCCTGATCGTGTGGCTGGTGCAGAACCACCTGGTGATGTCGACCACTGCCCAGCGCAAGGACTTGTCCGACCCGCAGGTGATCCACGACTTCGCCGGGATCGTCGGCGATGAAACCCGCCTCGACTACCTGTACGTGCTGACCGTCTCCGACATCAACGCCACCAACCCGACCCTGTGGAACTCCTGGCGCGCCAGCCTGTTGCGCCAGCTCTACACCGAGACCAAGCGCGCGCTGCGCCGTGGCCTGGAAAACCCGGTGGACCGCGAAGAGCAGATCCGCCGCACCCAAAGCGCCGCCCTGGACATCCTGGTGCGCGGCGGCAACGACCCGGACGACGTCGAGCAGTTGTGGTCGCAATTGGGGGACGATTACTTCCTGCGCCACACCGCCGGCGATGTCGCCTGGCACAGTGACGCGATCCTGCAGCAGCCGGCCGATGGCGGCCCGCTGGTGTTGATCAAGGAAACCACCCAGCGCGAATTCGAAGGCGGCACGCAGATCTTCATCTATGCACCCGACCAGCACGACTTCTTCGCCGTGACCGTGGCGGCCATGGACCAGCTCAACCTGAATATCCATGACGCCCGGGTCATCACCTCCAGCAGCCAGTTCACCCTCGACACCTATATCGTGCTCGACACCGAAGGCGAGTCCATCGGCGATAACCCGGCGCGGGTGAAAAAGATCCGCGAAGGCCTGACCGAAGCCCTGCGTAACCCCGACGACTACCCGACGATCATCCAGCGCCGGGTACCGCGTCAGCTCAAGCACTTTGCCTTTGCGCCCCAGGTGACCATTTCCAACGATGCACAGCGCCCGGTGACCGTACTGGAACTCAGCGCGCCGGACCGGCCAGGCCTGCTGGCGCGGATCGGCGGCATTTTCCTGGAATTCGATTTGTCACTGCAGAACGCCAAGATTGCGACCCTCGGCGAGCGGGTGGAGGACGTGTTCTTTATTACCGATGCCGATAACCAGCCGCTGTCCGACCCGGAGCTGTGCCTGCGCTTGCAGGCGGCGATCGTGCAGCAGTTGAGCGTGCCCCAGGAACCCGGTGTCGAGCTGACGCGCCTGACGATTTGATACCAGGAGCGGCCCACCGCTCCCTCCCAGTTTTTAACGCCTTGCACGAGATCCACCGATGAACAACGCCCTGAACCAGCTCCAGCCCTACCCGTTCGAAAAGCTGCGCGCCCTGCTGGGCAGCGTCACGCCGAACCCGGACAAGCGCCCGATCGCTTTGTCCATCGGCGAACCCAAGCACAAATCGCCGCAGTTCGTTGCCGATGCCCTGGCTAACAACCTCGACCAGATGGCGGTCTACCCCACCACCCTGGGCATCCCGGCCTTGCGCGAGGCCATCGGTGGCTGGTGCGAACGCCGCTTCGACGTCCCCAAGGGCTGGCTGGATCCGGCGCGCACTATCCTGCCGGTCAACGGCACCCGTGAAGCGTTGTTCGCCTTCACCCAGACCGTGGTCAACCGGGGCGATGACGCACTGGTGGTCAGCCCGAACCCCTTCTACCAGATCTACGAAGGCGCCGCGTTCCTGGCCGGGGCCAAGCCGCACTACCTGCCATGCCTGGATGAAAACGGCTTCAACCCGGATTTCGACGCGGTATCGCCAGACATCTGGAAACGCTGCCAGATCCTGTTCCTGTGCTCCCCCGGCAACCCGACCGGTGCACTGATCCCGGTCGACACCCTGAAAAAACTCATCGCCCTGGCCGACGAATATGACTTCGTTATCGCCGCCGACGAGTGCTACAGCGAACTGTACTTCGACGAACAAACCCCGCCACCGGGCCTGCTCAGCGCGTGCGTCGAGCTGGGCCGCCAGGACTTCAAGCGTTGCGTGGTGTTCCACAGCCTGTCCAAGCGCTCCAACCTGCCAGGCCTGCGCTCCGGTTTTGTTGCTGGCGACGCCGAGATCCTCAAGGGTTTCCTGCTGTACCGCACTTACCATGGCTGTGCGATGCCAGTGCAAACCCAGCTGGCAAGCATCGCGGCCTGGCAGGACGAGGCCCATGTGCAGGCCAACCGCGACCTGTACCGCGAGAAGTTTGATGCCGTGCTGGCAATCCTCAAGCCGGTGCTGGACGTACAGGCCCCGGACGGCGGCTTCTACCTGTGGCCGAATGTGCAAGGCGATGATGCCGCGTTCTGCCGCGATTTGTTCGTGGAGGAACACGTGACCGTGGTGCCGGGTTCGTACCTCTCCCGGGAAGTGGATGGCGTGAACCCCGGCGCCGGGCGCGTACGCCTGGCGTTGGTTGCGCCGCTGGCCGAATGTGTGGAAGCGGCTGAGCGTATTCGGGACTTCATTCAGCGTCGTCGATAGGCAACCGGGTCATTTCATCTGGCCCAGATTCGCCTCACTCATATCCAGCTCCGCCAACACTTCCCTCAAAACGTCATCACCAATTTGGTGATGACGGCTCAAGCTGTACAACTCCAAGCGTTGCGCACGCAGGGCCTTGAGCCGCAGTTTTCGCTCAAGCAGGTCCATCTGCATCGCGAGCGCCTGGGCTTCGGCCGAGTCGTTGAACACTTCCAACTGATGGCGGTATTCCGACATCAACCGTGCCTTTAGCTCCGTAGCCAGCGCCGCCTGGGCGGCGTCGGACGTTTCCGAGTCTAAGGGCTCTTCCGCCTCCAGTGCGTGAATCGCTGCCACGGCGGTTTTTTTCCAGGCCTCGCGCACTTCGTTATGGCGCTTTTCATCCGGACTCTTTTCAACGCCCCGCAAGAGCAGCGGCAGGGCGATGCAGGCAGCGATCAGTGACAGCAGGATCACACCGGCCGCGATAAAGATCAGCAGGTCGCGCTCGGGGAAATCCTGGCCTGGCACCAGCAGCAATGGCACCGACATTACACCGGCCAGGGTCACCGCACCGCGCACACCGCCCACGGTCAACAGCCAGCAGGAACGCGCAGTGGGCACCAGGGTCAACTCACTTTTCCCACGCAGTCGCCGAAGCAAACCCGATAGGCGCCAGATGCTCTGCACCCAGATAAAACGCAGCACCACCAACACCAGGAAAATAGCAATCACATCCAGGCCGCGATACAACAAGGTGGGCCACAGCGTCGGCTCATGACTGGCCACGGCCTTGATGATGTCCGGCAATTGCAGGCCCAGCAGCAGGAAGATCAGGCCATTGAAGGCAAATTCCAGCAATGACCAGACACTGCGATTGAGCAGGCGCGTACTGGTCTGGCGAGGCAGCAGGTCGAGCCAGCTTTGCATCATGCCCGCCGCGACCGCCGACAAGATGCCCGAGGCGCCGAGCCGTTCGGCCAACACGTAGGCCGCAAACGGCAACAGCAACATGAACACCACATGCGTTGCCGGGTCGTCCCAGCCCCGGGCAATCATCCAGGCACGCAGGCGGCCGACCAGCCAACTCAGCGCCACCCCCACCGCCAGGCCGCCCAAGGCCACCAAGACAAAGGTCAGGCTGGCATCGGCCAACGAGAACACACCGGTCAACGCGGCCGCCAAGGCGAACTTGAAGGTCACCAGGCCCGAGGCGTCATTCATCAACGCTTCGCCCTGAAGCATATGCATCAGCGGCGTCGGCAAGCGGTTCTGGGCAATTGCCGACACGGCCACGGCATCTGTCGGCGACAACACGGCCGCGAGGGCGAAGGCCACCGGCAGCGGGATCGTCGGCAATAGCCAATGAATGAAGTAGCCAGCACCGACCACGGTGAACAGCACCAACCCGACGGCCAGCGTCAGGATCGGCCCACGCAGGCGCCACAATTCGCGCTTGGGCATGCGCCAGCCATCGGAGAACAGCAGCGGTGGCAGGAACAGAAACAGGAACAACTCCGGGTCCAGCGCCACGTGCAGCCCCAGCGTGGGCCAGGCCAGCAAGGCGCCGGCGGCAATCTGCACCAGGGGTAACGGCAGAGGGATGACACGCCCGACCAGACGCGAAACGCTGACCAGCATCAGCAGGATAAGAACGGTGTAGGCGGTTTGCATAACGCGGGTTTCCCGGACGATCGGCTTGCAACGACACACATCAGGCAACAACTGGCCGTTGAAGTGCCATATTACCCGGCTATCTTACCGGCCTATGCTGCGCGCTGGCTTTTGCACAAAAGTCGCACGCTGCTGACGAGCGGCACCCAAAATCTCTGGGCGTGGCATAATCCGTGACCTTACATTTTCATTGGCACTTGCATCAGTAAAGCAGGGGGGGCAATTCCTTGACCGCTTCAAGCAAAACGTTGCACCTTTTCGGTATCAAAGCCTGGGATGCCGAATAAGAAACGCTCAAGGCCTTTAATATCAAGGCCTTGAGCCTGAAAACACGCTCCAAAAACACCCTCTTTTGCGACTCTTCTAAACCCAATAAACATTGGTCCAAACGGTTGCGTTTTGGGGAAGAAGTTCAACGACGAAATCCCACCACCGGCGTCCTGCCGACGAACACCACTCCCAAATCTGTATCACCTCAACTACTGTACGCACATACAGCACTTGAGCGCACCAACATGAACATCGATGAAGACACCTGTCAGTGGCTCGGATGCCCTACGCCACTGGAAATGTACCAGCACCAGTGCGCAATGCTTGAAGACGAGATTGCCGACCTGCGCAAAGATCTGCGCGCGGCCCGCGAGAACATCCATGGGTTGATCCAGATGAACGATGACCTGGTCACCGTCAAAGCCGATATAGAAGATGAGCTAAAGAAGGCGCTCGACAATATCGCCAGGATCAACCTTGAAAACTCGGAACTGGGCAGGAAGATCAACAGCCTTGAAATAGTCGCCAGCCAGCGCGACTACCTGTCCAGGGAGAACCAGCGACTGCTGCTGGAAATGACCGTACTCAGGGGGCCACAGCCCTAACATAAGCTTGGCACGCCCGCAGCTCGATTACGGCACATCCCTGAAGAACACATGATGACCAAGTCGAAGGGTCTGTTTTGCCTTTGCGGCCCAGACTGGAGGCTTGGGCATGGTGGTGGCGTAGTAGTGGGTGGCGCCGCTGGTTGGATCGGGCACTGCGCCGGACATCACTTGGTCAGCAGCTTTCTGCGCTTGGGCGAACTGCGCGGCCGGAATCGGTTTGGCGCCGCTGAGGTAGGCGTAGTTCGGGTCATTCTCATTCCAGCAGCTGAACTGCCATGGCTTCAGGCACACGCCGGCGTAGCCTTCGCCCCACCATGACTTCGCTTTACCGTCCAGCACGCGGTTGCGGATCGTCCAGGCCACGGCAACCTGACCTGCCAGGCCTTCGCCACGCGCCTCGCCCCAAAGTGTGCGCGCGAGGATGTCCCTGTCTTTATCGGTTTCGTTCATGATTTCCTCCAGACGTAAAAAAGCCCGCTCATGGCGGGCCTTTGGTTTTTGGCGGCGGTGAATACACTAAACGCCTAGTATTTTATTTATTGCCTCTGCTGTTTTTTCCCCGGCAAGTCTATGACCGCTTGAACTTGTGTCTGGGTGAACACCATCAGTAGTGGACACTCCCCAGCCAGATGTCTCTATAAGCGGAACTCCAGACTTCTTTGATGCGGACGATATAGCGGATGAATATCTCTGAGAGAATGGCACCATTGCCATGACTTTCGAGTCAGGATATTCACGCTTAAGCTGGTTCATATAGAGAACATAGGAAGACTCGAATTCTTCATCTGTCACCTTATCATTAGTCCCGAGCATGGCAACAATGACTTTTGGTGACTCACCAGTAACATGTAGTCCGCGCATATAGAACCCGGTGCTTTCTGGAACGGCAGGCCATCCACCACTACCCGGGACAAGTAACCCTACGCCGCCATATCCGTTGTTGATCACGGACATATCTAGCAGCTGCGCAGCAATGGTTCCAAACGCCTCGTCGCCAGCGCTATTGCGGGTGATGGAGCCTTGTTCCTTTTTGGCCGCAACGCCTTCTACGATGCTGTCACCGATAAACAGAACCTTCGCCCTGTCGTCAACCCAAGGTGCAACCAGCCCGCCAGGGGACGGCCTTACACTCGCAACACTGATCGCCCCGCCATTATCCCAGCGATCCTCAAACTCTGATACGCCAACAACTCGGACTTCAATGTTGTAAGTGGATGAAGGTGAGAGACTTTTAGCGATCTTGTAAGAGGCTATCGAGTCAATCAACTCCAAATCTATAAACTCGGACCGCTTAAGCTCTCCACCATTTTCAGATATATAAACTGCAATTCTTGGCGATACTTCAGTAACGTCGCTTATTGCTATATCAACATACACATCAGATGACTTCGACACCGACAGCCTAAATGCGCTTCCACCATGCGTAGTAGTCAGCTGCATAGAACCTTGCCGATCTACTGGAAACCAACGGCCAGAGTAATAAGCTCCGGCGCAAGCGGAAACTTTTTTGGCAACGACTTCCGCCGTTGAGCAAATATCGTCTCGTTCAAGGACTCCAGACTCGGCGCGTGAAACTTGAACAGCTGAAAGGAGTATTGAGAGCGCGATAAGCCTCTGGATACTTGGTGAAAACAACCTACAAACCGGCATGACCTAAATCTCATCCGTGACCAATGTCGCACCGATTTTACAGGTTTCTGGCGTTTAATCATTTGGATTGATGCGCACCAGGCCTAAGCCTGAATAGCCGGAGCCATGAGTGCAGCAAGCGGTATGGCCACCTTCGCATGGCCTGCCTCAGTCAGGTGAGTGCCGTCCGTGAAGTCAGCGGCAACCGTCATCCCTGTGGTATCGAGGTAAGTCGAACCCGTAGCGGTAGCCGCTGCAATTACCTGGGCCTCGTACTTCCCGTTGAAAGGCCGTGCCAAGAAGACGACTACGCCAGGGTAGCGCTGCTTGATGCGGCACACCAAGGTGACCAACAGCGCCTGCCATGTAGACGCTGTAGCCGTATCGTTCGTGCCGATCTGGATGTAGGCAGCCTGGACGTGCTCCTGCCGGACAGGGCGATCATGCTGGTAATTGAACACCGATGTAGGCGCGTCTGGGAACCCACCACTACCAGCTACAGCCAAGCCAGTCCCGCCAAAGCCATTGATGACGGGTTGCCAGCCCAAAGACTCAGCGATCAGGCGCCCAAATACTCGCTCACCGCAGCTGTTGGCCGGCAGCGATGGCGTGCCCTTGGCGCAAATACCCTCAACGATGCTGTCGCCGATGAATAGAAGCGCGGGCCGGTTGTCCGCCCATGGCGCAACTTGGCCAGCGCCAGCCAAGATCTTGATCACGTTGAGGCCGCAGTCGCGGCGCCATTTTGGGTCGGACTCATGTGTACCGGCCACGGCCACCTCCAATGTGTGGGCGCTGGCAGGGGAAAGACCGGAAGCCAGTGGGTAAGTCGAAACCCCCGCCACGCTGATCGGCACGTACGACCAGGGGCCGCCATTCAGGCGAACCGCCATTACCGGATCCTGTGTACTCGCGCCCGATCGCGCCATCCGGATCGATACAGCAGTCGCACCGCTAACCTTGAATCGCAATGAAGATCCCTGGCGCGTGCTACCGTGGCCGATTACGCCGCCTTCGTAGGTCGGCTTCCAGCGGCCAATAAACGCCGACTGCGCTACGACTGGAGCGGCGTCTTCGTACAGTACCGACTTCACCACTACGGGCGTGGCGCCGAAGCTGGCGATGCGGGCGTAGCCCTCGGCGAGCGGATAGCTGCCGCCCGCGCTATCGGCCGGGTAGGTTCCCGATCCGCTGGGGCTAGTAGGTCGGGGCGCGCCATCGGCCCACACACGCACGGCGTAAGGCGCGCCTGGCGCTACCGGCCCGGTCTCGACCTCTACGTTGATCAGGTCGCCAACCGCCCCAGGCAACGCCACGGTCGGGGTCATCGCACTGTAAATAGTTGAACCCCCGGTGCTGATGTATCCCAGCTCAAGAGCCCCCCCGGTCGCACTCCAAAGCTGCCAGCCATTGCCATCCATGTTGACGTGGTAGCCCAGCATAAAGGCGCCACGTTTTACGCGGAACGTAAGGCGCCCCTCGGCAAAGTAGCGCGGGATGCACGCTGTATTGCCTGCCTCGGTGTACGGGGCGACGACGCTAAGCAGGCCGCCGGAGACGATGGCGGCAGCCGACCCACGCAACTGGATCTTGCCGGAGGCCGCCGCCCCGTTCTGCATGGTGTCGCTAAAGTCCACAAGAGCCGGCGGCTTTGCACCGTAGCTATCCACGTGCTCGACAAATGGAACGGTCGGGGTGGCTGGCGTCACGATTCCAATCGAGGCGACCCACTCGGCCAGTGTCTTGGTCTCAGTGCCAATAGTGACGGTCAGGTCGCCAGCGTCACCAGCTATCTCGGCAACGATCTTTAGTTCAGCCATGGGAGTTCCTTGCGAATCTCTTCTTTGCGAGCAGTCAGGGCGGCTTCTGCAGCAAGGGCTGCATCTTCGTTGCCTGCTGCGCGCTCGCTCATGGCTTCAGCCAGGTAGCGGTCTGAGCCCGTGACCGGATCTGCATACGCGAGCCTGCGCTTGCGGTCGATGTCTTCATTTCTTTCCGAGCACTGCCCTGGCTGAACCTCCGAGAAGACAAATCCTTCAGGAACATCCTTTTTGTTTTCTACAGGAACCCACCCGCCGGTCTCTTTGTTTACTGCAAAACCTTTCATATTTCACCCCCGCTCGCGAACAATCCGGCACCGCCTGCGTTCGAAGCCCAATAAATGTTGCTCGATTCAAGGATAAGATCCGCAAGCCAAGAAAGCTGTGCGGTACCTGCGCTATTTTGTACTGGTGAAGGGTTTGTAGTTGAAGTCGAGGCGCCGTAAGCGTTGTTAGGAGCAACGATAGTTGTTCCAGAGCCATTACTTGAAACAACCGTGAGTCTTTTTGCTGTTGGTGGAGCATAGTTAGCCCATGCAACAGCAATGAAAGTTGGCGTGGAGATACTCCCGACTGATCCGGAAGCCATTAATGGCATTGCGAGCACGCTTGAGCCGGCTGCTACTTTCCATGACCAGCGCGACCCAGCCCAGGTCATACCAAGCAGATACTTGTTGCCGGTAGCGTCAGTGCGCACCCAACCCATGAGCGCCTTGTGTGTGTAACCACTTGGCATTGTTGGCGATGTAGCATTGGTCGAAAACAACCCGGCAGTCGTGGTGCCATTCCAGATAACCCAGACGCTGTACCAAGTCGAGGCAACACCACCAACGCTGCCGGCATCAAGTCCGTTAGCACCAATGGCATTAGCCAGGCTTGGTGTAATACTTACGGCCCTCAAAACCTGATAGGAGTTGGACGCACTTTCAACCATGATTTCGTCAGCGGCGAATGTTGCTACAGCACTCAGCCCTGTCGTAGAGCCTGTCAGGCTTTTGGCAGATCCTTGGATCCCTACCAATGTCCCCGTAGGAAGTTGATCAAGAAGAACAAAATCGGTCCCGTCGTACTCAATATCGGCAAGTTGATCAACGGCATAAATCGCGGCAACCTTCGCGCCAGAAGAGTCATATTGTTTAAGGCCTTTTCCCCCTCTGCCTGATACGTTAATTGTTCCAGTTCCAGTACTGTTCTGGCTGAACTTCACGCGAAACCGCTGATTTGGCGCATACGATGCAATGGCGGGCGCAGGGGTGAGCGTCAGAGCGGCAGCTGTACCGGCTGTCGTAAAAGCTGTGTGAGCCTGGGCTTGGGCTGCGGCAGCCATCTTTTTTGCTGTAATAGCAGCAGCGTCATCTGTGCCTGCATTGACCTGCGTCTGAGTGGCAATCTTGAGCCATCCGAACTCGGCCTCCGTTGCCTGCGCGACGGCCTTGGCGATCGCCTGGAATACTCGAAGCGGACTCATCGCTTTCGTTGTGTTGATGCCCTCCTCAGCCTCCAGCTGCGTTGCAAACGAGACCGCCTGGGCATCGACCAAGGCCTGGATTGCCGCAGACAGTTGAGTGTTGTCATCTTCGTCGGGGACCAACCCAGCGTCTTCGATAACTTTCAGCACTTCAAGCGTAACCGCATTGCCCCACGCGGAAGGAATCAGCGAGCCAGGCGTGCCGGCGACTGCGTCCTCATCAATAAATTTGCCATCTACCAACCCAACGCTGGGCACACTTTTCGGAAAATCCACGGTTTTACCCCTCAGTCGTAATTGATATGCACAACGGTGTGTGCCGGCGCTGGCCGCCGGATTAGGCATTCCAGTGCGTTGCCCGGGTTGGTGCCGAATCGCTCGCCCCAATAGCTGACACCGAAGCGCCGACCCTGCCGCTGCCGGCCTCCGGTGTTAAGCGTCCACATGAATTGGGCGCTCCAAGTGCCGAAATGCGCAGAGCCAAAACGAGAACGCCCCATACGGGGCGCTCTGTGCTCGGTGATCGATGCGTTGGGGTGTCCCTGGCTTACCGCGATCTCGATGAAGTAGCCGCGGCTCTGCCCGCCGACCTCGACCAATCTCCGGCGAACAGCCAGGCGACGATCTTCAAACGCTGGATTCGGGCCAAGGCAGCTGTCCGGCAAGCCCATGATTGCTTCCCAGTCGGGGACCAGCTCACTCACGCCCGCCGGGTCTATTTCATTCAGCAGCGCGACCGCACGCGCATCGAGGCGGGAGAACTCCAGGGCCACACCCGACAAAACCAAGTCGATCTCTGGAACAAGTTCGGCATCCCACGCGGGGCCTGGCGGCAGCAGCCCTTGCAGCTGGCGACGGTATTCTTCTGCGGTTCGGATCACAGCCATGTGATACCCCCAAAAGTCAGAAGCTGGTTGGCAGCCGAGACAACGTTGGCCGACGGGGCGATAAGCTGATGATCAGTTTCGCCGGCAGACCCACTGATAGCCTCGGCTATGTGGGTGAGCAAAAGCGTTTCGCCGAGCCCCGCTTCCCGCTCGTGAAGGTCAACAAGCTGTGCTTGGATAGCGGCGCGTACTGCTGACGTGTCGGGTACCGCGTGGATCTGATAGACCACCGGGACTTCAACCGGGGCCAGCACATAAAGCTCAGCAGTAACTGGCCGCAGTGCTTCGATATAGGCCTTCACCTCAGCCAGTTGCGTGGGGTTTGGCACTGGATCTGTGTCACCGTCACGCATCACGAACAAGCCAACAGTGCCTGGCCCAAGGTAATTGCCACGGGACCATGCTCGCGTGACGCCGGGCACCTCAAGCGCCCAGGTTTCGTAGTCATCTTTCGATCCGCCATGCGGGATCACTCGGTAAGACCGAACAACGCGAGCGCGCAGGGATTCAACGCTCTCTTGAGCAATTCCCCCGGTGAGCCCTGGAGCGAGCACGGTGAAAGTATTCACCACGCCCTCCACTGGCTGGATCAACCTCAACGTCAGGCCGGCGTCGGCATTTCCGAGAACACCCGCATCAACAGCAGCAATCGTGGTGGTGTTTACCCCTGCAGCAGTCGTTAAGCCGGCAGTGACCTTGTAGGTTCGGCCGTCATCGGCCTGGAGCACAACGTCAAGATCGAGCACGGCCAGGGCGGCCGCCGTGAATCCGACCGAGCCTTCAGCGGGCTGCGCCGGATTGCGAGGCTGGCTCAAACGAAGAATCGCTATGCGCTCAAGGGTTTCCTCATCAGCGCGGTCGGGCAGGATCTGGTCAACGATCCAGTCAAGGTATCCGTACAACCCGTACGCGGTGCCGCTGAGGGTCCTGGCCAGTACCTGAGCGTCAGATCGGCGTAGCGCATCGCTGGCAAGATCGCTTTGAGTGCGGCTGATGAGTACCGGCAGAGACGGCGTGTCAAACGGCATAGATCACCTGCCATGAAGAAGAGGGTTTGATTTCGAGCCGAGCGCCACCAAGAATCGTCAGGATCACAACCAGGTTCAGGCGGTTAATTCCTACTTTTTCACTGCTGATATCGATACCCACCACGTGCTCATCGGTGATCAACCAGCGCAGCGCCTCATCGGCGTAAAACTCGGCATCGCGCTGAGTAGCCTCAGTGAGCTTTACCCGGCGCAACAGCCAAAGGCGAGAACCGATCTTGTCGTCAGCGGTTGCTGGGTAGCTATCACCCCACCAGCCATAGCGCTCCTCGTCATCGATCGGGTCATCCGTCGCCGCGCGCCGCCATGTGAAAAGGCTGATCATCACCGCGCGCGTGAGACCGGCCTCCACTGTGTTTGAAATAATCATTCAGCCTCCGGCACAGCTGGACCACTTTGTCCGTTGCCGGGCATCACCTCGCTATGGGGGTGGTTGATTTGGCTGACACCGCCTGCCACCTGGTCGCCCTCAGAAACGATCCGTCCGGACTGGGTGATCAAAGGGGTATCAAAATTCACTGATGTACCGGCCTTGATGTTCAGCGTTTGGGTTTCGATGTCGATGACCTGGCCACGCTTGAAGTGGATCTTGTCCCCTTCGTCCGTGAAGATGACCACCTCGCCCGGGGCAACTTCGCTGATTCGGTAGCGGCGGTCAGAAGCGACCACAACAACCGCGTGGGAGCGATCACCACCCAGGAACGCCGTCAGCACCTCGGCGCCCGGCAGCGGATTGCTGGTGAAGCCGTAGGGTTCGAAATGCTCGACACCGTCTTTCAACTCACCCGCCGTCAGGCGAATTTGAAGCGACTGCATCTTCTTCCCGGCGTTTGCGAGCACGACGGTGCCGCGGGCCAGCATGCTTTTCAGGCTCATTGTTTTGGCTCGTAGTCTGCTGGAATGAGGTATTCGAAGTTGTCGCCCTTGCCGCCCTTTTTCAGCTTGCGGTTTTTCAGCGAGTCGTTCGGTTCCGGCTCGTAACTGTCGGGTGGGCCGACTTCCATTTTTGTGATCATGCCGCCCTCACCCAGGATGTATGTCACCCGGGCTATGAGCATCCAACGGTCGTATCCGATGATCGGGTCGATGACCCGGACCAGCATGTTGTGCTTCCAGAGCTGGCCGTTTGTTTGCCTCCACCCCTGAACCTCATACGTGGTGGTCAGCGCCTTGCCCATGCGCGTGACGCTTTCCCAGTGAGCCCGTGCCTGGGCCAGTTCAGTCGTGAGCTGGCCGGACTGCTGGATGACCATTACGCGCCGGCGAGCCACACGGGGGTCAGTAACGGTTGCTGAAACTTCAGCAGCCGCGGCGCCGAACTCGTCATCGGTGCCGCTCTTCTGCCCGAGCACTCGGTACTCTGAGAACACCGCGGAGAAGTCGAGTCCGGCACTGCCGGTCTTGATGTTCTTGCCCACCTCAAGCGCGTCGAACGCTCGCCCTTCGCTTCCCGGCCTGGACAGCACCACCATCCCGGTGGCGTCGTCAGTCGAGAAAACCCTGAACAGAGTGAGCAGTCGGTCGATGGACTCGAAAACCGTTTCGCCGGGCTCGATGGTGTGGTCCGAGAGCTTGGCGCCCTCGGGGATCTCGCTGCGCACCTTCAGCCCGTAATGGGCCGCCAGCGCAGAAACGATCGACAAGACGCTTTGATTGTTCCACTGCCCTGGCTCGTTGATTGCCGCGCAATCGACCAGGTCGGCGGTCAGCGACCGCCCGCTGATGGACATGGTGATTTGTTTGTCGTCGTAATCGATCGGCGAGGCGAACACCCATCCAGTAAGCACCAGGTCATCCCCGATTCGAATTTGGCACTTGTCCCCCTCTTTGATCGGCCTCCCTATGGTCTGCCCTGGCCACTTCCATGTGACGCTCAAATTGAACGACCGGGCCTGATCCTCAAGGCCGGGGGCGATCTCAACCGATTTCCAGCCAGAGTAATCCGAACCGTTGACGCTGAGCGTCACGGTGTTTTCATCTTCGTCCACGGGTTACCTCTGGGCTATTTTGATCGGCCGTGCGGGCACAAACCCTGGGTGGTGAATGCGGTTTCGCTCCACGACCTCGGACTCACGCGTAGCGTCGCCGAAGCGCCGGTACGCCAGGACCAGGGCAGAAAGGGTTTCTGGCGGGGTAATTTCCACGATGCGAACGCCGGAAGCAGCAACCGCTGTCAGGTGCTTGAAGATTGTCTGCCGCAAGGCATTGAGCACCAGGTAATGAGAGGAGTCAGCTTTAAGCGATGCCTCAAGCATCGCCTCGTTCAATTCATCGCGCAGCTCGAGCACATCATCCGCCACCGGAACCTCAGGCCTGTCGAACGGCTGGACGGCCTGTTGATCTGCCGATGGTGTTGTATCAGTCGACACCGGCTGCGAGGCAATCGGCATTTCGCTGACGATCAGAGCGATCTGAACGAGCAGTGCGTCCTGGACCAGATCGGCCGTCGCCTTGGATGCCGCTGCCGAGTCGACACCGCCGATCGTACTGACGGCATTAATACTGCTCACCGCTTCGGCCTGCTGGCTCGCGGTGGCTACGGTGTTGCGATAGCTCGAGTCATTACCCAGGTAATCCTGAACTGAGAAGTCGCTGAAATAGCTGGAGAACAGCGCCGAAAGCGAGCCAGGGGCGTTCATGATCGACTGTGCCAGCCCGGTCAGGTTTGTGAAGACGGACACGAACGGTGCGAACTGGCGCTGGATCACGGTGTAGACCGCCGACAAGTTGTTGCGCAGCCGAGCCAAGCCCAGCCTTGCCTGATCAACCTTGGCCATCGCTGCCTTATAACGCGCTAGCGCCGAATCCCACATGCTCTCCGAAGCCTTCACCACCTGCTGCTGGGTATTGACCCTGGCCACGGGGAACTTGAGCGGCGTGTCCGGATAGAACGTGACCAGCATGCTGACCATGCCGCCTTGCTGGTAGTCGTGGGTCAACTCTGCTTCGCCGGCCTTGACCTGCATTCGACCCAGCCAAGGGTGAACCAGCTCGCCCGCCCCCGGCGTTTGAATTGCCTCGAGGAACTTGTCACGCCGCTCGAAGCAATCGTCGCCGATGATCCACACCGTAAGCCGGTGCACCTGGGACTGCTTGCCCAGTTGTTCGAAGTAAGGCTCATCCCGCTGAGGGAACTCGTGCAACTGGCCTTTCATGCCCACCGGCACCGAGGCCTGGGGAATCAAGAAACTGATCCCCCGGAACGAGGCCGGCAGTAGTTCGTCACGCCACGTTCTTTCTGCCATTTACTGCGCCCTCATGACGCCAACGGTTCGCGTACCGACGTTGGGCTTTATTTTCAGACCGGTCTGGCTGGCCTGCGGCTGATCGACGGTCGTGCCAGGCGGCGCGCCTTTTATGTTTACGTTTATCTCGCCGTTGACCTTCTGCGCCTGGGTAGCAGCGGTTTGCTGCAGCAGGCTGCCAGAAGGCGGCAATTGCCCTGGCCGGCTCAGCAGTCGGTTGTTATCGATGCCAAACGCTTCGTTGTTGGCCGCCCGCCGCGACTGAGCGGCCAACGCCGCATCGGACTGGAGAAACTCACCAGTACCGCCGCCGGCGCCGGCATTGCGTTTCTGCTGGGCCTCCGTGAAAGCGTTCACCTTGTTGGTCGCGGTCTGGATGATCCCGTCGCCCCCGTCCCCACCGCCGAACCATTTCATGATCGGCTCAATGATTGGCTTGAGCTTTGCCCACAAAGATTGGAACCAGGCGGTGATGGGGCCCCAATGCTTGACGATCAAGCCCAGGGGGCTCCAGTCGAATATCAACTTGAAGAAGTCCATGGCAGGAACCGACAGAGCCACCAGCAGATCCCACAAGGCCCCGAAGAACTTCGTCAGCGGCTCCCAGTTCGCCGTGATCAGAGCGATCGGCGTGTACTCGGCAAACTTCTTGAACAACTCCCAGGCTTGCATCACCGGGCCTTCGATCTTGGCCCAGACCTTCTCGAAGAACGGCGCAACCGTTGCCCAGTTTGCAATGAGCAGGCCGGCCGCCAGCGCGATACCTCGGATAACCAGGCCGACAATCGACTTCTTGGTCACGGCGTTGAACAGTGTCATCGCCATGGTGGTGGCCACCACCGCCACGCGGAGCACGCCGTAGGCCAATGCCGCGGCGACGATGCCTTTGATCAAGCCTGGATGCTGAGCGGCCAGCGTGGAAAGCTTGGAAACCAGGGGGCCGATGATGGTCAGGAAGTCGTTAAACGGTGGCAGCAGTGCACTACCCACCTCAACACCCAGCCGTGTCACTTTGTTCTGCAGCAGCTGCATCGCGTTGGCAGTGGTGGCCGAACGCGCGGCATATTCCTTCTGCATGGATCCGGCATAGCCTGAACCCTCGGCGACATCCCGGAAGCTCTTCTTCAGGAGATCGAGGTTTGTCAGCAATGGGGCGATCGCGGTGACGGACTCCGAACCAAACAGCTGAGTCAAGAGGCCGGCCTGCTTCTCCGGGGCGACCATCGCGATGCGAGCGAGCACATCCTCGATAGTGCCCTGCGCATCCTTCTGCATGCTCTTGGCGACCTTCGTCACGTCGAGGCGCAGAGACTTAAAGGCCTGGGCCTGTTGTTTCGTGGCAGCACTCCCCTTCGTCAGGGCCAGCATGAAGTTCTTCATGCCGGTTGCGGCAACTTCGCTCGGCACACCTACGCCCGCCAGGGTGGCCCCCATGGCGGCGATCTGCCCTGAAGCCAGGCCAGCGATTGCGCCAAGCGGGCCGATGCGCGTCACGATGTCGGAGATCTGCGCGGCCGAAGACGGACCGACGTTGCTCAGGTAGTTGATCTGGTCGGCCAGCTTAACCACTTCGGGCTGGGTCAGTTTGAACGACGTGCGCCACTTGGCCATCATGTCGCCCGACTGCTCGGCGGTCTGATCAAAGGCAACGCCCATCTTCACGGCGTCTTCGGCAAATTGTTTCAGCTCACCGCGAGCAAAGCCGGCCTGCCCGCCGGCCGCGACAATCGCAGCAATGCCGCTTGCCGCCATCGGCATGTTTTCCGACAGGTCGAGTACATCCTGCCCCATCTGCTTGAACTGCTGCGGGGTGTCGAAGTCCACCACCTTCTTCACGTCCGCCATGGCGGTTTCAAACTCGATGGCCGCCCGGGCGCCGGCAATGAACGGGGCCGCCAGAGCTCCGCCCTGCAGAGCTTCCTTGAACCCGATTTTGCCCAGGCCCGAGTTATTCATCTGCTTGGTGAAGCCCGCAACGTTCTTGCGGATCCCCGCCAGCGTCGGCGACAGCTTGTCGACGCCGGTGATCAACGCCTTGAGCTGGAACTTGTCCGCCATCACTGCACCTGCTGGGATTGGTTAATGCGCTGGGCGTGCTCCAGCGATTCAAGGAGCACGTCCAGTGGCCGGGCCATCAATAGCTCCGGATCAACTTTCCAGAACCACGCGAGGTCATACGCGACCTCGATCAGCTGCTCGGTTGTGCTGATGCCGCGCTCATGAAAAAACCGGCCACCTGCCAGCTCAGCGTATTGAGGTCCGCCAGATCGAGCTGGTTGACCGACGACGGTGGAATGCCGGCGCACACCGCGATGTATTTCGCGGCGACGTCCATGTCGAGGCTGACCTCTTCGTTTTTGTCGATCTTGTACGGCAAGGCCTTGATGGCCCGAACTTCCTGCACGGTCGGGCGGCGCAGGTTCAGTTCAGTCAGGGGCTCGCCATGCGCTTCAATAGGCGCCTGCAGCTTTACGGATTCACTCATTGCCAGCTCCCTTTGATGCCGTCGAATTGCAGCTCTACCGTGCCGTCGTCAGCCTTGAACGATGGCTCATCGACAAGGTAGGCGCCGGAAAGAACGTAGACGCGGCCGTTGTTGAATTCGCAGGTGACCGTCATGTCGCGGCCATTCGCCAGCGTCTTGATCGGAAAGCCCTCCTCAACGATGGCTGTCATCTTCAAGTACGGCGCCAGTTCTTCTTCCTTGTAGAAGCCCGGATAAACCGTCTCCCGCTTCACTTCCATCAACGGGGCTTCCGCGCCGCCGGTGATAGTGAGCTGCGTGCCGTCCACTTTTACGTAGG
Organism: Pseudomonas sp. Yb2C2; assembly: GCF_052112325.1. Taxonomy (NCBI): domain Bacteria; kingdom Pseudomonadati; phylum Pseudomonadota; class Gammaproteobacteria; order Pseudomonadales; family Pseudomonadaceae; genus Pseudomonas; species Pseudomonas sp. Yb2C2. The sequence goes on from NZ_JAVAJK010000002.1 coordinate 130,389, forward strand.
CGGTACCCGCTACTTTTTGACCCATGGTCTTTTCCTCTGGAATGAAAAAGCCCGCTCAAGGCGGGCCGGGTGATCAGGGTCAGCGTTACGCCGCGGCGTCGTACTGAAGACGGAATTGGTTGAGCATCGCGAAGATGCGCAGACCGTTTATGTAGTCCGGCGGGAACAGCACGTTGATTCGACTCGGATCCTGGGGATCGCGCTCGACCACCAGGTGCTCGGCAAAAAGCTCGGAATTCTCAACGTGCCCCTCAAACTCGAGCTTCCCATACTCGGAATTGAACTCGGCCCGAAAAGTATTCGGCGTCGCGATTGGCTGTCCGGCTCCAAATCGCGTGCCATCGTTTGCGATCTTGTGGCGCCCGTACTTGCTTGTAACCACGCCGCGCATCCGCCGGATGATGTATGCCGATTGGTGCATAGTCTCGCTATCGAGGTAAGAATCGTCGTCCTGACCAAACGCATTCTTCTGGTAGGTAGTAACAGAACGCTGAATGCGCACGTAGCCGCCTTCGTAATACGCAGTGGCATAACCGTAGCTCAGCAGCGACTGCCGCTCGGTTAGCGTAAACCGATCACTTGCCGGAGCAGGATCAATGCCAGGCATGCTGCCGCTTTGGGTAGGGCGGCTGGCATCGGCGGAGATGAAAACGGCAGTACGCGCCGCCAAAGCGGCCGCCTGCACCCACACCGGTTTAGGCACGCCGACTTCCATAGCTTGGATGGTCATGTGCGGATCGTTACGAGCCTGCCCGGCGGCGACCAACGTGCCGATCGTTCCGCGCTTCGCGCTGTAAACGTGCCCGAACAGCTGCTTGGCCCAGCTCCAGCGACCAACGTTGTCGTCCATCGCATCCTTCCAGGCATTCAGCGACATCGTGTCGGTCCAGGGCTGGCACAGGAACTCGAAGGGTTCATCACCCAGCGCAGCGATTGCGTCCACCTGGTCGGGCGTGCCGACGCCTGCGGTCATCTGAGTGACCGCAACCGTCATGCCAGCCGGGGTCATTTCGCCATTGGATTTGCCCAGGCGATTAAGCGCGATGCTGATGTCGTTGCCGCTTTCGCCGGTCCACTTGCAGGTCAGGGTAACCACGCCCGCCACTGCGGCCGCTGTCACCGGCAGATCTGGTGAGGCGTTAATCTTGACCGCCAGGGCGGCTGCCGCAGCCGTAGGTGTTGCAGAGGACGGCACCACGGATTGCACTCGCACACCGCCGACATACAGGTTCAGCAAGCCAGCCTCAGTGGACGTGCCGGTGATGGTGATAGTTGCAGAAGCAACCTCACCGGTTTCGTTTTGCAGCGGCAGGCACCAGATCTCGCCGATCGGATCAGTCTTGCGCCAGGCTTCGTACATTGCGGCGAGCATGGAGCCCTGACCGCCAATTTCCTTGGCCAGGGCGAGACTGGTGACCAACACCAGCTTGCCGATGCTTTCGCCGACGGCGCTGTCGTTTACTTGGCCGACGATCAGCCGGCGCATGGCCGACGAGGCGCTGTTTGCTGCCGAGTTATCCATCTCCGCATAGAACAGCGGGACACGGATATCGGCCGGGATGTTGCTGAATCCGATAGGCATTATTTGGCCACCTCGGTTTTCGCCGCGACTGCAGCTTTGGTGGTAGTGGGTTCAACGTCTTTCAACTTGACGTCGCCGTCAGCTTGGCGTCGGCGCCACCAGACGTTGTCGGGTACGTCCCGGCCTTCAACAGGCAACAGGTCGCCAGCCTCCGGATCGGGCACAGAGCGGCCTTTGGCCGGCACCACAGTGATGCGCTTGGTCATGGTGTTACGTCTCCTGAGAAATGCGCTTCGATACGCCCATCCGGGCCGGGTGATTGCAGGTTTGGATCCGCAGGGTCGATGCAGTCCATTTTGAAGTCGACACCGGTAAACCCGGTGAGCCCGTCGAGCTCAAGCTCTTGCCAGGTCTCGGCCGGCTGGTCAGGACGATTGCGCCCAACCTGGAATTCGGAGAAGAAGGTGAACTGGTAAACGACCCGGGCGCGGCTGATGTGCAGCAGCGCGCCCTTGCCATACTCGATGGGCGTGTATTCCGGCGACGGGATGTAGCCGAGCAAGGCGCGCCACAACTCGGCACGAATATCGTGCAGCAGATCATTGGCAGCCTGGCCGCGCTCATCCGTCGTATCCAGCACGATCACCACGTTGAACTGATCAGTGATGTCCTGGATGATCATGTTTTGGGCTTTGGTCGGGGTAGCAGCATCCGCGGTTGCAATCACGTACGCGGCCGGTAAAGCCAACTGCGCGCTCTCGACGACCGCATCCCAATCGATGCCACCGGCCACCCGACCAGCAAAGGACGGGCAAGCCAGCCGCAAATGTGCGACGAGCGGGTTCAGCTTCATGTTTTTGTCCGGTGTTGTTGCGATCAGCCCAGGGCAACGGCGAATGCAGCGGAAAGGATTGATTGGACTTGCGATGCCGAGTCCTGCAGGGCGTCGGCCATATAGTTGTCACGCGGCTTGATACGCCATTCACCCGCGGCACGTTCGGCAACGGCAGCGGCACGCACGCCTGCGGCTCGGCGGTTCGACTTCCCTTTACCGGCGCCGGGTGCAAGCTTCCCGAGCTTGCGGCCCCTCTTCACACCGTAGTGCAGATAGGCCGGGTAGAAATCTTCCATCGCCGAAGTTTTGGTTGGGGATATACGGACCAGAAATCCAGCGCGGGAAACCTTGAATTTCACTGACTCGACGGTCGCACCTGTGCGGTTCACCGGGTACCCGTCCTGGCCCTTGCCCAGCACCAGGTTCATCTGGGCGCGCTGAGCGATCAGCAGCCCGACCTTGCGCATCCCCGCGCGGATCTTTCGCTTATCGAAGGCATCACGCTCGAAGTTATCGAAGCCCTCGACGTGCAGGTAACCCTCAACCGAGGCCGAGTTAGACATAGATACCCCCGCCAGGCTTCAACAGCCCGAGTTCCTCCACCTCGAGCACGACGAACCGCCCGCGGCCGTTCATGTCGAAACCACGTTTCACGCGATACAGGGTGTCTTTGTGAACCACCTCATAAGCAGTCGTGATTCCTGTTCGAAAGCGCAGGAATATGCGGTGCGTGATTTTGTTTTCCGTCTGAGCGCTGTCGGTGTAAACCGCAGAACCGACTGGTTCGATCTTCGCCCAACGCGGGTTGGCTTCAGAGAACAGGGGATCCAGCCCCATGTCATCGGCCGGAACGTCGTCGCGACGCCGGAGCGTAACGTGCTTGTTGAGCTCGCCCGCACCAATCTCTCTGTACGCCATCTAGACCCCCAGTGCCACCCGATACGGAACCAACAAAGAGCGGGATCCGTGGGGTAATTCGATGACCGAGGAAGTGTTAATACCCGTCACCGCATCTTCTCTATTCGCCCACAAGTGCCCCAGAGTCAGAAGGCAAGCGGCAGTGATTGATTTATTTAGCACGATCCCGCGCGAAATCATCGCGGCGGCGCGCAATGACTCTTCATGCTGGGAACGTGCATCCAACTCTGCCATGCACCGGTCTTCGTAATTCTCGATCAGAGCAGCTGCCTGTAACGCCGCGCCGAGATTCAAGCGATATTGTGACCGGAGCCCAACGACAGTGGCCATCGCGGCTGCAAGCGAAGCATCGTCAACATAGATTCGGCGGTTCAGAAATTGTGCGGCTGCATCTTCCGCCGAATCGAGTTTCGACTGAACGTCAAACAAGTCCTCGGACTCCGCTCGCAGGTGTTTCATCGCCAAATCAATATCGATCACGCTCATGCTCAGTCAGCCTTTTTCTTATCGGCGGCCTTTGCCTTGGGTGCAGTCTTGCTTGCCGCTGGCGCGCCGGTGGTAGTCAGCGGTTTGGCCTCGGACTCGGTTTCGGTAAGGTCGACCAAAGCCTCATCTTTGCTTTCTGCCGGCTCGGCATAGCCTTTCTGCAGCAGCTGCCGGCCGTGCTGCTCACTGGTTAAAAACGAGGTGCCTTCAACCAAAGTTCTGCCACCGAGATACAGCGGCTTGAGGGTCTTCAATTTCATTTCGACCTCCGAAGGGCCGCCGCTTGGGCGGCCCCGCTATATCAAGGAGTTGGAGTGGCGAAGGTGCCGTAGATGAACGCTTCCGGACGCTTAACAGCCAGCGCCAGACGCTCCTCGCAACGGATCGAGATCATGTTCTTCTCGAAGTCGTCGGCGTTTTCGGTGGAGATCACCACGTTGGCGTCCTCGCGGTCGAAGATCTGTGCGCCAGTTTGGAAGGCGCCGGTCAGGAACTTGCCCAGGAACGCTGCCAGTTCGGTCGCGACAACTGGCAAGCCCCACAGAGTGGGACCAGCGAGGCTCAGCGGGTTGCCGATGATGTAGCGACCCAGGGTGTCCTTGGTCAGCTCGATCTTCGCCCAGTCGGTGAAGTGGAGTACGTGACCGCTGGCTGGCAAGCGTGCCAGTTGCGACTGGAGCATGGCCAGGCGCAGCTGGTCGATCTGAGTCATCGCGTCAGGCTCGAATGCTGCCGAATAAGCTTCGGCCTGCGGAACGATCCCGTGCAGGTGCACACCAGTGCCATCGCCGAACAAGATCTCCGACTCTTCGGCGTATTTCAGGCCGTAGCGCATTTCTGCATCGATGGTCGATTGCAGCTGGGCGAAGTCATCCAGGATTTGCTTCGACGCCTTGAACATGTGCGCGATAGTGGTAACCGGCGTGATCTTGGTGTTGAACTGGATGTCGCTGTACGGTTTCTGGGTGTTTTCAGCGACAACGCGTGCGGCGTTGGTAAAGCCGGTCTGTTGCACCCAGAAGATCGCCGGGGAAGTGGTACGCCCCGGTGCGATCAGATCACGGATGAACAGTCGCTGCTTCGGCATCACGTCGATACCTGGCAGGCGCTGTGGCTCTACTACGCCTTCAGCAACACCAGTGCTGAGCAAAGCGGCGTGTACCGGCACGCTTACGCGGCGGTTGCCTTGAATGCTCTTTGCGAACTCGGCCAGAGCTTCGCTTTTGATGACGGTGCCGCCGAGGGTTTCGCGTTGAGCGGCAGCGGCCTGGGTAGGAATTCGGGCGAACTCCTGCTCCAGTTCGCCGAGCTGGGCCTTGAGCTGTTTCTCAGCTTCGGTAAGGGTGTTGAACTTCAGGGCCATCTCATCGACGACAGCCTTGGTTTCTGCGGACAAGGTGCCGGCCTTCTTGGCCTCGCCCAAGGCTGATTCGGCCTTGGCGCTGAATTCGCTGGAAGCCTTTTCCAGCTCGGCACTCATTTTCGCAAGCAGTTGGGCTTGTTCGGACATATTGAATTTCCTTTATTTGGTAGCGGCTGCCGAGAAACGAGCGAGAGCTCGTTCCAGATCGGCTATCGGTTCGGCCAGATTGGCCAGCGTGTCGGCAGCGTCTTGCGTACCGGGCCCGGCAGCGCAAGGCGTGCCAGACTTGATTTCTTGAATCAGGGATCTGCGCTCACTGCGGGGCATGCCCTGCTTGGCAAGCAGCAGATCAAGTTTTCGGGCGGCTACCAGGCTTGCCTGAGTCTTCCCGCCCTCCTTGATCGAATCGGAATCAAGCAGTGAATCAGCAAAACCCTGGTCCACCGCCGCGGATCCACCGATCCAGGTCTCGACATCCATCAGGGCCTGCATAGCCTTGAGGTCGCCGCCGGTGCGGGCTGCGTAGATATCGCCCATGGCCGCGTCGAACGGCTCCATCATGTCGGCCACTTCGCGGAACTGGTGACGGTTTCCGGCGGCGATGGTCCAGCCGTTGTGGATCATTAGGAAACCAGAGCGCGCGACCTGTAGGTCGTCGGCGGCCATGGCGATGATTGAGGCAGCAGAGGCGGCTAGGCCGAGCACCTTCACCGTCACATGGCCCTTGTACTCCCGGAGAATGTTGTAGATCGCCAGGCCCTCGAACATGTCCCCGCCTGGGGAGTTCATGTTCACCGTCACGTCAGCGCCGTCCATGCTGCGCAGCGCGGCCGAGATCCGCTTGGCGGTAACGCCTTCACCGGACCAAGGATCGAAGCCGATCGCATCGAGCATGGAAATGGTGTTCTTGGCATCGCCATCAGCAGCCTGGATGGTCGAGTTCCAACGCTCCATTGCCTGCGGCATCAGTTCGAAGGAAACACCCGCGCACGGGCGACCCACCGGAGCTGCCGGTAGGCTACGAATTGTCATGGGTTATTCTCCAGAGCTGCCGGTGGAACGGCCTTTTTCAGTTGGGTTTAGCCAGTCGGACAGTGCAGACCTGACCCTTTCGCCGCTGTCCGCCCCCTGGCCAAGCTGCTCGATGGGCAACAGGTTCGATTGCACGGTGTACACGTCGCCACCGGGAATCGGCGGTAGGTTCTCCAGACGACGGACCTCATTGCGGCTCATCCATCCATTCTGCAAGCAGATGTTGTAGTAGCTGGCCCTGCCCTGGCTGTCGGCGCGGAGCAGGCCTTCGACGGCGAACTCGGCGAAATAGCGATCATCACGGTCCAGCAGGCACCGGCCGATTTCCTGCTCAATGTTTTCCAGCAGGGGCCGGAGGCAGTTGGTGAGGAACTGGAGGTTCTGGCCCTCAACGCTGGATGCCCAGCTGCTCTGCTTGTCCATATGCCCGACCATGAACGGGGGCACCCGAAACCACCGGCAAACCTCCTCAATGCCATAGGCTCGGGACTCAAGCATCTGAGCCGCCTCGGGGTTCATGGTGATGCCCTGGTACTTCAACCCTGCCTCGGCCACCATGATCTTGCCGGCGTTCTTCGAGCCCATGAAAGCCTGCAGGCTGGCTCGAAGCTGCTCGCGCTGCTCGGGCTTGAGAGCGGTGTCGCTGCTCAATATCCCCGATGCCTGCATGCCCTGGGCGAAAACCTTGGCCGCCGCCTCTTCGGCTGAAATTGCAGCCCCCATGATCTCTTTGCCCGTGGATACCGGCAGCATGCCGCAGACACCATCCAGCCCGAACCCGCGAATGTGCATCAGGTCATCTTCGGCAATAACCCTGGGCTTACCGTCCTGCGTGTATTTGTACTCCAGGCGCCCGCTATCCAAGCGCTTGACGGTCATAAGCTGCGGAAGCAACGGGTTCAGCGCAACGATCCGTGTACCGATGCGCTTCTTCTCGACGAAGGCGTTACCGCGCAGGCAGATGCTGGCCACCACCATAAGCATGAAGCGACCCGGCGTCATTTCTGCGTTCGGACGTTTCGTGAGGATGTCGTAGAGCGGGTGGCTCGTGGCGGCGATACGACCGCCGTCCGCGCCACGCTCATACAACCGCAGCGGCAGAGTGGAAACTGTCTCCGACAGCAACCGCACGCACGACCACACAGCCGATAGCTGCAGCGCCTTGTCGACCGTGACAACCTGGCCACTCGCGGAAGTCCCGAACCATTCTTGCCAGAACGCCTTATCATTCAGGCCTACGGGCACGCCGAGCCAGCTCTGCAGGGCCGACCTGACCCGCCCAGGCTTCTTTTCGCGCGCCATTAAATGCCTACCATGATTGGGTTTTCGTAGAAGCCGCTGGTATCAGGCTCGCCAGCGTTTGCCAGCACCCTACCTATGGCCATGATCAGCGCAACGGCGCCGTCGATCTTGTTGTCATCGCCCTGCTTGATGGGGCGAACGATGTCATCGTTGCCCGGCATGTTTTTGCCGATCACGTTGGCCACGCACCAGGTCATGATCGGATTTCCGTCATGGTGGAAGCGGCCAGCAGTAATGGCCGCCTCGAGCTCCTTCATGGGGTCTGACATGTTGGTGTAGTTCTGTGTGATCGTGATCGGGTTGAAGCCTTCATCGTCAAGGTCGTGGCTCAAGCCGGTCGCACCGTGAGGGTCGATCGGACACTCGCGAACTGGCGCTTGATGATTGGCTTCCTTGGTATCTTCGAGGATCTCGCGATAATCGATCTCGGCGCCGTCGGTTATTTCCAAATGCTTGGAATTTATCCAAGCCTGAAACCTTTCCGACATGCGCTTGTTGTCGCTGTCGAACGCGGTGTCATAGGGCACCCAGAATTTGGGGGCCACACTGTAGTAGTGGGTCTTTCCATCAATAACCCGCCAGAACAGGCGCGCCCGCGAGTTCATGTCCAGCTTACGTGCCAGGTCGAACCCTGCGATCCACTCTTGCCCCTCGAACTGTTCCAGGGTGAGCGTGGTGTCTTCGCAGGATTTCCAGTCCTCCATGTTGAAGAACCCGGATTTTGCACTCACCCATAGGTTGAGGTGCTTCGTTTTGAACGTGTTTGCAAAGCGCGCAGATCGAATGGCCCTGGCCTGCTGACTTTCTAGGTACTCCTGAAACACCGAGACGCCGTGGTTCGGGTTGGCCTTGGCCAGCATCTTCGGATCGGTCCAGTCGTCGCCCTCGTCGAGCGTCCAGATCCAGCCGAACAACTCTTCGTCTGGAACCGTTCCGGCCAGCATCTCAACGACCTGGCGGCGCTTGTCGTAGCAAGGGCCCTCAATGTCGGCACCGGCAGTGGTGATGATGAACATCAGTGGCTGCCGCCTGGCGCCCATACCTGTGAGCATGGTGTCGTACTGGGCCGACGTTGGGTGTTCGTGGTATTCGTCGACGATCGCGCAGCTTGGGGAAGCGCCGTCGCCCGGGTTACCGATCAATGGCTCGAACCGGCTGAAGTCGGACGGGATATTCATGTTCGAGGCATTGACCTCGATTCCTGCGGCCTGAATCAGCATCGGCGACTTGCTGACCATCAGCTTGGCAGGACGGAAAACTTCCCACGCTTGCTTCTCCGTGGTGGCACCGGCATAGACCTCGGCACCGAATTCTCCATCAGCAACGAACATGCTGATACCCACGCCGCCGGCGACAACAGACTTGCCGTTCTTCCTGGGCACTTCCCAGTAGCTTTCACGGAATCGGCGGTGACCGCCCTTCTTCTTGACCCAGCCAAATGTCACAGCCAGACCGAACAACTGCCAGGGCTCCAGCGTGATCAGTTGACGTTTGAATGCCCACTCGCCCTTGGTGTGCGGGAGCAGCTGCATCAGCTTGAGTTTTTTCTCAGCCTTTGCCGCGTCGAACTTGAAACGGAAACCGCGCTTGCGGCTGGCCGCCAGGTCGTCGAAGTGGCGCTGCACCGCCTGATGTATGTAGCGGCACGCTGGAACCTTGCCGCGGAGCAATGACCGACCCCACGCCGTTGCCTTGTCGACATTGGGGTGGGCAGATTTGGTCATCAGGTTCTCAGCAGGTTGGCAAATTCGTTAGTTTCTTTCTCCTTGTTGCCGCCGATCAGTCGTGTCCGGCTGGCCGGGTCCAGGCCCAGCATCGAACCGAATGTCACCATCTGGCGCATCGTTTCGTTCGCGGCGGTAAGTGCGGGGTTCTTCATCGGGCCGCCGGTGGCGCCGGTCACGACGATGCCATGCAGCCGGATCGATTCCTGGGCAAGCCGCCAGTTGTCGTAGGCGCTACAGAAGGCCTCGACATTGTGCAGATCAGTGATCGCCACCACGTTCTCGCGCAGCAGCTCCGGGACAATCATGTTCCACATGGTGGCTGCCCGAGGGGTGAACCACTCCGGCGGATCGATCTGGGTGATCTTGGAAAACTGCGGCTCGGCTGTATTCAGCGCGCGCTTGCCAGGGTTTCCGGCGAGTGCTTTTTTGGCCGTTGGCTTGGGTTTGCGACCACGGCCGGCGACCGTGGCGGTGCCTCCCATCGCGCAACTCCTGAATTTTTAATTTCGCGGGTGTAAGAAAACGATTGGGCGGACGGTCTAGAAGGCAAAAGGTGTGGACTTTTGACCCTCCCCCACCCCTCAAATGAGAATCCGTCTCATTTGAGCTATTTTCACTGCATTTTGCACGATTTTCTGCTTGGGTTGCCCCAACCACCGTCTTCTGAGGCTGTTTTCGTGCTGTGGCAGCTGTGGCACAGCGACTGCCAGTTGTTTCGATCCCAGAAAAGCACCATGTCGCCCTTGTGCGGGGTGACGTGGTCGACATCAGTGGCCGCGACCACCTCGCCTCGCCGATCATGCTCAGCACACAACGGATGGCGGGCTAGGAATCCCTTGCTCGCCTGCTGCCACTTGTAGCCATAGCCTCGCTGACTACTACTCTCTCGCTTCTTGTCAGCCACCTTGGCAGCTGCTGCCTTCGCGAGATCGGCGTGCTCATCGCAGTAGCGAGGGTTGCGGGTGAGCGCCCTGCACCCTTGAGCACTGCAAGGCTTTTGTGGTCTTAGTGGCATCAGTGGTCACTTGCTCTGGCTGCGTTTGATCTGGGCGTCTACCTGGTCAGCACACGTGTCGAGCAGGTTGATTGCCCTGTCCTTCAACTCCCACACATCGCCATTCAGGCGAAGGTCGGCGGCATCCTCATCAACCCGTTCGCACGGGATCAGCTCAGGGGCCTCCAGCCTTACGGCCTGGGTCTTTGTCACTACCGCCGGCTTTGCCGCGCAGGCCGTCAGGCAAAGGCTGAGCAGCCCAATCACGAACAGGCTTACTGTTGCGCTTGAGGTCTTCAAAGTTCTTCTCCGCCTTTTTCGCCTTGTCCTGGCTGGCCTTGAGGCGTTTTGCCAGATCGGCCTGGTATTCGGCATTGCGCTTTGCTTCAGCGCGCAGCGTGGTGATAGTGGCCTGGCTATCTTTATTGGCCTCGACGGCATCGTCCTTTGCCTGGGTCTCAACGCGTTTCTCTTCGCGAAGATCCTCGACCCTCAGCTGCTGAATGCCGACCAATAGAAGGCCCACCAGCGCGATGATGATTGCCGCAGCGAAAGCCTTCATGCCGAGTCCACCTTCTTGCCCAGGAAGCGGATGATCATGTCCCTGATCGCCGTTACGCCAATGAAGCCAATGGCACCACCCGCAGCTACGGACAAGCTCGGCGGCCAGGTCATCCACTCAATAATGCTGCTGGCAGACAGGCTGAGCGCGCCACAAATGAGCGCCTCCAAGATGATCCGCCACTTGTTTGGCTCTTTGGCTTCGTACAGGACGCGAAGAAGAGTAATCGTGACGGCCATGATTGCGCCCTGCCATAGCGGGTTCGAGAGGGCCAGCCAGATTTGGGCCCAAGTGTCTGGCTTGTCAGGCATGGTAGGCATCCGGATTACTCCCTCTCGGGGAGATTGATAAATCCGGCCCCATCAGCACTCCCGGCCATAGCAACGGGTGTGGTGGAGCCGAAAACGAAAAAGCCCCGGCGAATGCCGAGGCTCAATGAAGCTCATAAAGCAAAAAGCCCAGCGAGTGGCTGAGCTTAATTCGTCGTCTCTCATAACGCGCAAGATCGACATGATGGGGTTAATTTACGGCCAGTCGGCCAACTGGTCAAGCGGCATCTACAAAGATTTGCTCGCTGTCGAATATCTCGGTCGCGTGGATCACGGCCTGCTCTTCGAGTTTCTCCAAACGCTTGTGGATTCCGCCTCTCCAGTTACGGCGCGTGCGCTCCGGGGATCCCTCCAAGTCCCAAGTGTTCATGTCGTAGAACTCCGCAGGAAGCACGATCATGTCGGTGGAGCGCTTACCGTCCTGAACGCCTTTCAGCTTCGGTATGGCCCAGGCCGTCAGTGCCTTATAGATGAACAGCTGCGGCGCCGGCGAAACCATGCGGGCAACCAGCCTACCGATGGCAGCGACCTTATTGGCCTTGTGCGTCGAATACTTGGCCACCAGCACATCCCACTGAGCCGGCTCAAGCTGCCGGTGCAGCAGCGCATAGAGGCAGCAGTCGTAATCGAACTTGTCACGCACTGACAGCGTGCTGCCAGTGCCACCCTGACGAAGGTCGGCGTCGATCAGCTTCTGCCAGGACTGCTTGGTGCTGTTGTCGATGTTGTCAGCTGCCAGCACCCGCACCAGGGTACCCATCACGTCTCTGTACATAGCCATGGCTCAATCCCCTGTGAAGTTGGTGGCACCTGGGCCACGACGGTTGTTCTCGTTGTACTGCGCCTCAGCACCGGCAGGCTTGAAGCAGTTGAATTGCGCGATCTGCTGCTCGGCAGCCTGGAGGCGAATGCTCAGCTGCGTCACCAGCACCTCCAGCGGCAGCGCCTCGCCGGTTTCGGCGGTGACCCAGCCCGAGGCGTTGCACTGCACGCAGGCCAGTTCATGGAATACGCCGCTGATCACTGCGCGACCACGACATGCCGGGCACTTCGCCAGGTCGAGTTGGGCGGCGCGGAATGCTGGGCCGTGGCTCTTTTTCATCGCGGACACCTCAAAAATCGTAGCCAAAGAGGCCGCGGACATACCGTGACAAGTTCGACGCAAAGCCGATCAGCACAAAAGCCCAATAAGCGCCGTTAGCAAACCAGAAGCCAACCCAGAAAGCCGGAGGCACCAGGCTATGCATCTGGTAATAGCACTTCACTTTCCAGAACGCCTTTCTGAGGGGTGTCATCTTTATGGCCATTTTTAAACCTCGCCTATGGTTGATTCTTGAATGGCCTTGCAGCCCTTGTCTTCCGTGGCTTCCAGAGGATTACCAGAATCTCCCGATCTAAAGCCGGTCACATCGTGAATGCGCTTAAAACCCTTCGCGTCTAGATATGCACACCAACGATCCAGCGCCTCCCGCTTGCGGCTCATCACGTCCGACTGGATGTACACCTTCACGTTGTGGCCCATCGCGTGGTTGATCAGTAGCTCCCCAATCAGGTGGTCGATGCCGATGTCTGCCCACCCGGTCCTGGCCACCTTGCGCAGGTCGTGGCTGGTCCATTCACCCTGACCCAGGCGGGTGAACACGGCGCAGGCTTGCCCCTCGCTGAGCGACTTGCCTTTACGGGACGGAAAGAGGAACTGGCCGTCATAGCCGCCGGCCCACTGGATGTCGCGATAGGTGATCAGCAGCTGGCGAACCTGGTCAGTGATTGGCAGATGGTTCTCAACGCCGGTTTTGGTGTTCTCGGCCGGAATGAACCACTCACGCTCTGCCAGGCTGATGTGCGACCACTGCGCCTGACGGGTCTCGCCGATCCGTGTGCCGTGGCACAGCATCATCAGGGCCAGCATGGCGTCAGCCGGGGCGCCGGCCATTGAGTCGCGCAGCAGGATCAGCAGGTCCTGAAGCTGGGTGACACGCAGACGCGACGGCTTGACCCCTACCTTCGCCTTGGAGAAGTCGCTGAACTTCACGTCCTTCATAGGGTTGATGGTGATCAGTCGAAGCTTGAACGCCTGGCGGAAGGCCAGGGCCAGCAACTGGAACGCCGAGCGCACATAGTCGATGCCGATGGATTCTTGGGCCGGCCACATGAACCGGTCATCAAGGGTGGATTTATCAACCGAGGCCAGCGGCACAGCGCCGAGCAACGGCTTCAGGTGGCACTTGATCAGTGAAGCACCGGTCTTCTTGCGTTTGCTCGAAAGGCTCCGGTCACGTGCCATGCGGTCGGCGTACCAGTCCAGCAACTCGCCTACCAGCAACCACTTAGACAGGGTGGTACCTTCACCGGCATCCAGGCGCAGGCGAATTCCCGGCAGCGCTGCGGCGACCTGCTTGGCGCTGAGATCTGGATACCGACCGATCAGCTTCCATTCTCCCCTGACGACCAGGTACCAGGAGGCCCGGGCGCGATCCTTCGCGAAACGCAGGTGCAGGCCTCGGGCCTCGATGTCACGAAGGTCCCGTGCGGTGCCAACGGCCTGCCGCTTGATTTCTGCGTCGGTGATCTTCACGGCAGCAGTCGTCATGCACTCAGCTCCCGGTCCTTCTGCTGAACAGGAACAAAGTCACCGCGCAGGGGCAAAAGGTTGCAAGGGGCCTTCTGTGTCCACCCGGCGACATACCAACCCTTTAAAGGTTGGTGATGGAAAAGACTGCATGCAGAAACCACCCATATCGCCGTTCCTGCAACGTTTCTTGCCATAACCCCATCAGGGGTTTGATATCGCTCTCCGTCTTCAACCGAAAACAAAAGCTCTACGACTCGCCCGATATTTTCATCATGGTCAGCCTTTGCGATCAGCGCCAGGTCGCCCGGCTTGAAGTTATGGCTCATGCGGCAGCCCTCGTTTGAGGTTGAAGTAGGTAGGCCCGGATGGCCTCAATGGCGTCGAAGTGCCCGCGGCAGACGATTGCCAGGTAACCCTGATCGGTCAGCGCCTGCAGGTATGCGTCCTGGGCTGGGGATACAGCGGCGTCGTGCGGCGCGGTCGCTTTGAACTCGATGTACAGGCCGAAGTACCCGCCGCGGGCCATGGGCAGCACCAGGTCGGGAACGCCGGCCTTCACGCCCTGCTCTTTCAGCTTGATCGCCACCAGCTTGTGCCGGTGCCCACCGTTCGGGACGTGGTAGATCAGCTTCGCGGCCGTCGGATAGCGCAGGCTGATTTCCTTGATCAGGGCTGCCTGCTCCAGGCCTTCCCGGTCCACGGCCTTGGCCCGCGCCGTCTTCGGGCTGAATGGTTTCACAGTGAAAGGCCTCATTGCGCAGTCACCTTTTTTCCATCCGGGTGATGCCCCGGAGAGGTGCAAAAATCGAACGCCCAGCAGCCCTTCCCCCAGGTCCAAGGCTTCCATGTTTCCGCGAATGGAACCCAGCGGCCGACCACATCACGAAAGCCTGTTCGGCTTCCGCATGAACCACACACACGGAGATGATCGAACGCGTTTTCGTGACTCGCACCAAATGGGCAGTCGTGCACGGCTGAACAGTCCTTGCAGATCACCACGTTCTCGCATGGGCCGGCGCGCTCTTTGAGCACGGTCATTTGCTCAAGCAGTCGGTAAAAGTTTGGCGTTGTCAGCGAAGCCGCATCCATTCGGGGAGGGAACCCTATGCGCTTGAGTGCCTCAGCCTGTATTTCCATGTTGTCTTTGAGTTTCAAAGTTTCACCTTGCCTTCACGGATCAGGATGTCCTGAGTGCGCATGACGCCCTCAGCCAGAAAAAGCCGGATCTCGTACTTGCTCAGTTGACCAGGCGGGCGCAAGCGGCCGTCGGCGATGTCATGGCAATAGCCGCAGGCCCAGGCGGCCTGGAAGTCGTTGGGTTTCATGCCCATGCCGCAGGTGCCGCCCAGGCGGTAATGCGCCAGGACGGTGGTGGACGACTCGCAAGAACAGCCGGGGAATCGGACCTGACAGTCGCGGTCACGCGCGGCATTGGTGAGCCTGCTCATCAGAAACCGTCCTTGCCGCGTTGCGATTCCCAATCAAAAGGTACGACGATCAGCCCGCCTTCCCGCAACCGATCAACACAGCGGTCACCCATTGCGCGACCAAGCTCATCGGCTTTCAGGTTCGAGATGATCACCGTGGGGGCCTCTCGCTCGTAACGGCCATTGATGATTGCGAACAGGGTGGTAAGTTCGAAATCGCTCGGCTGCTCCTTGCTCACGCCGATTTCATCCAGCACCAACAAGTCGGGGCTGATCAGGCTCGCCAGGATGCTACCTTCAGTCCTATCGCTGCTCTTGTCATAGGTGGAGCGGATCGCTTGAAGAACCGCCCCAAACGTCCTGTAAACGGCTGTCCGAGAGGATTTGTGCAGAAGCTCGTTCGCCATAGCCACACCAAGATGCGTCTTACCTGTGCCCGGCTTGCCGATTAGCACCATGCAACGCCCGGCGTCGCGAATCTGGTCGAACGTCGCGACATAGTGACGGCAGAACTTCAGTGCGCGGCGCTGCCCCTCATGCTCTTCCTTGTAGTTATCCAAGGTGCGACTCAGGAAGCGTTTCGGTATCAGGGCGTCTCCCAGCTTGCGGGCAAGTGACAGGCGCAGTTGGTAAGACTCCTCAGCTTTTGCGCTCGCCTCTCGTTCTGCTGCGATGACGCGCAGGCATTCAGGGCATCCGCCCTTGAGCTCACGTCCCAGGATCACGGTGACCTTCTGGTCGAATTTCCCGTGTTTCTCGCAGTCGGCGGGCTGGGTACGGATCGGCATTACGCCGTCAGAGATCGATACGACTTTTTCAGAGCGCATAGGAGCCGTCCTCTCGCTGTACCAGGCCGTCGGTGTAGTCACGCTCAGCGAAACCTGTATGCCGGGATGGTGTATCCCTCTTCACGAACGGACGTACGTTGCTGTCACGGTTCTTGTCGTCCTTAACCCACCGCACCAGTAGCGATACCCATTTGGCCTGGGGTTGCAGCAGGCCGGTGATTTCGTGGTGGGCAGTGAACGGGGCGACCGCTTCCTTGGTGAACAGGTCCGTGGTGACTCCGAAGTGAACGCAGTAGGCTTTGAGCAAATCAGCGTCTGGCATCCAATCCAACGTCATCTCGACCGGGGACTTTGGGTCAACGGCAGGTCCAGGCTCTTCCGGCGGCAAGTCTTCTCCGGCACTGCCCATGTCGCTGCCGGCAGCCGGAGTTTCTTCGCCCGCGTTGAGAGAGTGGTGTTGATCTTGATTCGGAGAATCAGGAATCAGGGATCCACAATCAGGAATCAGGGCGTTATCTAACGGTGGCTTAACAGACTCTAACGGTTCTTTAACGTTAAAAGACTGAGAGGCAACGGGAACCTTCCGTTGTGAGCCGGCAATGACAACGTTACCTTTCCGTTCGTAAACAGTGAGATAACCGTCAACGTCAGGGAGAGTGCTGTCCTTTTCGGTCCCATGAGGGCTTTGGTGCTTCTGGAAGTTGGTGATTTCTATTACAGAGAATCCCGCGACCTGGTAGCGAGAAATGAAGCCAGCAGCAGCCAGGCGCGCCAACCCAGCTTCGACGTCGTAGTCGTCGCACGGGAACAATTCGATCTTGATCCGTTTAACGCGATCCTCTAGCCGTCCCTCTCGATCTGCTAGGCACCACAGACCAATGAAGGCCAGGCGGTCAAATGCTGGTAGTTCGACCAGAAGCTCATTGCTGAATAGCCCGGGCTTGATGTTGCGTGCGCGAGCCATCAGAGAGCGCTCCCGCTGAAATGGGGAGTCTCTGTCGACTTGAATATTGGTCGTGACACTTTTTCATAATCGATTAAAAGTGTCGCGACACTAGGGGTATTGCCAGGGGTAGCTGTCATGTTCATAATGGCCCCACAGTGTTTTACAAGTTGTTGAAAGAGCCGGGTTGCAGCCCGGCTTTTTTGTGCCCGCGATTCAAGCGGCCTTCACAGAGCTTTCAAGCTGAGCAAGGCTTTCCCGCACATGGGATATCTCAGTGAAAATCTCGAACTTCTCGGTGGCGGAGACATGGTTGTCGTCCAAGGCTTCATGAATGGCGATCGTCAAGTCCGCAACTTCTTTGCCCACGTGAATGAGCGAGGCGGTCAGGGCTTTCGGCGCTGGCGCCACTTTTGCAACCAGCTCAAAACCGAACTGGTCAGCAAGGGCTTTTAGCGGGCGCATATCGCCGGTGTGCAGCAGGATTCCGAACAGGTGCTCAATTGTCAGGTGATGAGCCGCGTTGTCCGGGTTCGAGCGCTGCAGCAGGCTCACGTGTGCCAGGCACATCTTCCCAGCCAGTTCTTCTGCCCCACTTTCCTTGATGGTGGTGTGGCAAGCCCTCAAGAAATCTTCCATTCGTAAAACCTCAAATTTGTTTCCGTGGTAGCGGCCGCCAGGTCCGGCGATCATTCGCTCAACAGATCAATGACAAGGACGCCTTATGCAGCGGTTTTCTTTTTGTCGGCCTTCAACTGGCCGTCGGTTACAAGTTCAAGCTGGTACTGACGTAGCTCAGGGATCTCATCGCCCCATTGCCGGACTGCCTCGTATGTGATGCCGAGCGCTTTGGCGAGGGGGGCGATCCCTTTGAAATGTTTAATTGCGTCGGCACGGTTCATGGCTGACTCCTTTGGGTATACGGCAATTCAAGCATGCTTGTGTTTACTAAGCAAGCATGCTTGCCAAGCTAACTTGTAGATTGCTTGCATGAAAATTACTGATCGGATTTCGAAACTTGTCCTGGCGCGAAAGCCAGAGATCGGGCCGCGAGGATTCAAAAGGGATATAGCGACCACCTGCGGGGTCAGCTACGAAGCTGTTCGTCAGTGGTTTGCCGGTGATACCGGCAACATAAAGAACGAAAACCTGGTAGCGATCGCCGAAGGCTATGACACTACGGTCGACTGGCTGCTGTCGGGCAAGGGTGAGCCGCCAAGACGGAAGGCCGCGGATGCTCCAAAAGCTGGCAATTATTCTTCGGCGGACCTGGTCAAGCAGATGCTCGCGAAGCACGGCCGTGGCTTATCGGAAGAGGCAAGAGCGCGAATCGCCGAAGTGGTAGAGGAAGTGGCGCTTGAGTCGAATTCGACCAATGTAGTGAAAGTCGACTTCACCAGGGCAGGCCAAGTCGGTGACGAGGTATGGATTGCCCACTACGACGTGCGCGCCGCGATGGGCGGCGGGCAGATCCCGCACGAATACCCAGAGATGCTTCAGGACATAAGGGTCAGCCCCAAGCATCTTCGCGAGATGGGTGTCACGTTCAAAGAGCACTTCCACCTCAAGATGATCACCGGCTGGGGACAGTCGATGGCACCGACGATCAAGGATCGCGACCCCCTGCTTGTCGACATCACGATCCGGGAATTCACCGGCGATGGCATTTACCTCTTTTCCCACGACGAGATGCTTTACGTGAAGCGCTTGCAGAAGAAAGGCAAGGACCGCTTCAAGATGATCTCGGACAACAAACATCACGACATTGAAGAGATTCGCGTGGATGACACCCACATCTTGGCCCGTGTGCTGTACGTGTGGAACGGCCAGCCGGTATAAGGCCATACCCTTCATCAAAGCCCGGCCAGCGCCGGGCTTTTTGTTGCCAGCTAGAAAGGCGCCGCCTCTTCTTCCAGCTCAAACTCAACCTCGCCCTTCCCCGCTACCTCAACCTCTTGCTGCTCCCACCTAACCGTCACGCTGCCGTCGTCATTGATCGTCAACTCAAGCTCGTCAGTTTCGGCGATCACCCCTAAAACCTCTTCCCACTCACGATCGCCATCTGTGTCCAGGCGATGAATTGTCACCCAGCGCTGCGCCTGCGCCACGGGGTGGTTGATCATCGATGACACCCTCAATCCCAGCCGTTCCATACCCGTCATTTCTGCCCGTGCCGAGCCTGCCGGGCTTCCCTTCTGCTTAGCCATAACCACCTCCCAAGAATGCTGTACATGCATACAGTAAGCAAATTAAACACAAGCGTGCTTGCATTCAATTCACAAGCATGCTTTTATAAATGCAAGCCGACTTGTGCTTCTCCGCAAGCACAGGACGGCCACCGCTCTTTAACAGCCGGCGCAACAAACAACAGACCGCATTGCCTCTACCGGCGACCGGCGAGCAGACAGGCCCGAAAGCCTGCCAACGACAGGAACAACCTGGACGGCTGCTCGATGGTGAAACGCCAGAACCGAGTGAATGACCCGGCATGCAATGCGCCCCGCGAATCCCAGCGGCAGAAGGGAGAGACACCGTATCGAATTAGCGGTCCCGATAGCCTCGGCTGGGAGCGCTGGACCTCATGCACCCTGCCCCACTCAATCAGGGCGCTCAGAGCTGTAGCGTGCATGTTGTAAGGACCTGTGATCCACGGCGAACAGATGCTGTTTGACGCTGTGAGTAGGAAGCTCGAAGCCCGCACCCACGACGAACCGCCGACCTGCAATAAGCAGCGGGATAGGTGGCGCCGCCCTAGCGTAGAGGGAGTCACCGCCGAAGCAAAAAAACCAGGCCGTCGCCAGTAGCGGGCCTGGGCTCCACAGATTTACGGCATCAAACAACCCTAGAGAACGGTGGCCACTGCCAACCCAGTGAGCGAACAGCGGAGGATTTTCAGCCATGCACAAATAAACCCAGGCGCTCGACCGCCACCCCTGCCTTACATAGGGAGGTCTATGTAACGCAACGAAAAGCCCGGTCCCTACCGGGCTTTTTTACGGCTCGCCTTTATTCGTCAGCACCCTCCCCTGGGCCCACCAGCACCCACCAGGCGGTCAGGCAGCTGACGAATAGACGCAACCCACACCGAGGATCAACCATGCATCCATCATTTCAAGAGCGCATCGATGAACTCGGTGCGCTTCTACGCAAAACCCACGCAGCCAGAATTGATTTCTTCGAGCGTGTTGAGCGCGTCATGCCCACCAAGAAGGTTCGCTTTCAGGTGTCCGGCGAGAGCGGCGGCATGTATCGGGTGATTGATTTGAGCACCGGCAAGACGCGCGCTTTCCGCGAAACCTTCAAGGCCGCATACGACATCGCGCTTCAGTTCGAAGAGAAGGCCAATCGCCTTCCTGGCGGTGCCCAGTGATCGGCGTGCCTATGCCCAACCCGCGCGACTCGATCATCGAGACCCTGAACCAGCAGGTGGACGCTTTCTTCAGTTCAGGGAAGACCGCCCAGGCCATCCCGAACGGCGTTGGTGTAGACGGCCCCTACAACGGGACCACCGCGCACCACGAACGCCTTCGTAAAGAACGCGACAAGCTGGCACCGGCAGTGCGCGCTGAAGCCGCCAAGGGCGTCGTAGCCAGCGTTGCGGCAAAGAACCTGGGCATGCACATCAAGCGCGTGACGCTGATCGCCCAGGAGAACGGCTTCAAGTTCGCCGACACCCCATGAAGCGCATCAGCAACCAGGTGCGACAGCGCCGGCGGCAGGCATGGCTTGATTTGCCAGCACATGAAATCGAAGAGGTAGGCCATGGCCAAGGACAACGCGCAGATCCAGCGGGACAAGCGCGCGAAAGAGAAGGCGCTGCTCGACAGGATCGGCGCCGAGAAGCGAACGCTGATTGTCTCGAAAGCGCTCGATGATGCACTTCAGGTGCTGGGCGAGCGGCACGACTTTGAGGAGTGGCAGGAAACGCTTTCGACTCTCCTGATAAACCTGGCAGCAGCGCCAGCCGAAGAATCCGCGCGCTTCATCAGCATGTCGCGACCTGTTTTCGAAGTTACTGAAAAGCAGTCGCGACAGCTTGAAGAGTTCAGCAAGACCGGCATCGAACCAGCATAACCCACCCAACTCGCTGCATCCGGTAACCGGAGGGCGGCGCCTGACTGGAGATAATCCATGAGCAACTACATGTACAAGACCACCGCCCCTTCCGTGGTTGCCGCCGTCATCGCCTGGGATGCAAAGCGAGCGGGCTGGAATAAGCAGCGCACCAAGCTGGGCAAGGTGTTCGGCGGTGAGACTTCGCCAATGCGCTCCGGCAGCCGCAGCTACGTCGGCGGCGTGAAGCTCAGCGCAAGCCGTGATCTGGATGTGCACTGGTGCCGTCCGGACCAGTACGGTTACCGAGCGCTACGCTCCAGCGCCAAGCCTGCGAAAGGGACGCCGAAGGAAGCGCGCGCGGCTCAGGTCGCCGAGCATGAACGACTGTCAGCACTGTGGAAGGAGCATTGCCCGGACAGCATTGATATGGACGATGCCTGGAATGCGATCGGCCTGAACCCAGGCGCGCTGTGGATGTGCGGCGGCGTGTTCTTCGAGCTGGACGGGGTTGTGTACCTGAACCTCGGCCTCAGGCTTGAGGACGGCAGCGAGAAGATCGAGGGTGCAGCAGAGATCCTCGGCAGTGAATTTGAAGCTGCACGTCAGCAAGTGCTGGGCCAGCGGAACGCAGCATGAGCCTAATCAGGAAGAAACATTGATATTCCCTGCGTAAAGGCCGCGATGGATGCAACTCCGGCAGCCCACGCATTCCAAAATGACTGCTTCTTCAATGTTTCATGGACGTTGGATCCCGCCCCAGTGTCGTTCAGCGCGAGCGAACTCATGCCGTCGCTTTCAACGCGTTTGCCTGATTTGACTTTTACTACCGCGGAATAGACCCAAAGGCCTGAGGACACTATCGCCGCTGTCGCTGATAACAACTGCAAACACTGCTTCATACAGTTCAATTTTGCACTCCCTGATCCGGCTCCATGCCGGTCACCCGTAATACTCCAAATCAACGAACTGTGCCAGCAGGCTCGGAGGCTGATAGTCCTGCCAGGTCACGCCACCGGGCCAGATCAGCGATCAGCTTGAGCCCAAGGCGCACCTCGGCCTCAAGCCTTTCTTCGGGAAGGCTCAGCAGCCGGACAACCTCATCGCCTATCAGGCGTATCGCTTCCACATCGGTTTTCGTGCTCATCGCAGTCACCGTCAGGTTTTTGCTGAGTGCAAATCATCGTCCCAATTAACGAATCACGCCAGCCGGCGAGGATCCCCCTATGTCCGCACAACAGAAGAAACACCCCTTCGATTTCAAAACCCAATACGGACTCGGCTTCAACCCTCAGGACGATGAGATCGTTGTCGACTTCTTCTGTGGTGGTGGCGGCGCCGGTACCGGGCTGGAAATGGGCCTGGGCCGCACCGTGAACGTGGCGAAGAACCACAGCCCGCAAGCGATCAGCATGCACACCGTGAACCACCCTGGCGCGAAGCACTTCACCACCGACGTGTTTGAAGGCGACCCGGACACCGAGTGCGGGGGCAAGGCCGTGGGCTGGTTCCACATGTCGCCGGACTGCACGCACCACAGCCAGGCGGCCGGCGGACAGCCGCGCAAGCGTGAGATCCGCAACCTGTCATGGATCGGGCTCAAGTGGGCAGGCATGAAGCGGCCCCGGGTGATCAGCCTGGAGAACGTGAAGCAGATCCTGCAGTGGGGCCGATTGATCGCCAAGCGCGACAAGGGCACCGGACGTGTGGTGACGCTCGACCAGGTGCCGCATCCAACCAAGAAGGGAGCGACCACCAATCGGGTAGCTGCACAGGGCGAGCAGGTGCCGGTGTCCAATCAGTTCCTGGTGCCCGACCCGAAGCAACGCGGCCGCACCTGGCGCCGCTTCGTTGCCTTGCTGGAAGGCATGGGCTATGTCGTTGAGTGGAAGGTGATCAAGGCGTGCGACTTCGGCGCGCCGACCAGCAGGGAGCGCCTGTTCATGATCGCCCGGTGCGACGGCCAGCAGATCGTATGGCCAGAGCCAACCCACGCCAAGAACCCCACCAAGGGCCAGCAGAAGTGGAAAACAGCCGCTGACTGCATCGACTTCAGCGACCTGGGCAAAAGCATTTTCGGCCGCAAGAAGGACCTGGCCCCCGCCACACTGCGGCGCGTTGCCAAGGGAATGAAGAAGTTCGTTATCGACAGCGCGGCACCATTCATTGTGCCGATCGCCAACTGGTCAGGAGAAACGGTGCAGTCTGCCGACGAGCCGCTGCGCACCGTCACCTCATACCCCAAGGGCGGCGCCTTCTCGGTGGTCAGCCCGATTATTGCCCCGGCAACGCACCAGGGCAGCGATCGCATCAATGACCCGCTCGACCCCCTGCCCACGGTGACGTGCGCGAATCGCGGCGAGCTGACGCTGATCAGCCCCGTGATGGTCACCGCCGCGCATGGTGAAGGAAAGCCGGGTGGCGTTCAGCGCTGGGGAGACGGTTGCAAATCCTCTGCTGACCCGCTGGGCACCGTCACAGCAAGCGGAGGTCACTCGATCGCATCAGCGCACCTGGTGAAGTTTCGATTCAACGACGCTGGCAAGGCGCTCGACGAGCCACTGCCGACCATCACTAGCGGCGGCAACTATCAGCGCCCGGCCGGGGCCGCACATGCCATGGGCGTCTCCACGGTGTTCATGGCCCAAATGAATGGAGGCTTCAACACCACCGACGCCAAGAGCATCGAAGACCCGATGACCACGGTCACCAACACTGGCAGCCAGCAGCAGCTGGTAGCGGCGAACCTGGTGCACCTGCGCGGCAACTGCGATGCGCGGGACGTCAACGACCCTCTGCACACCATCAGCGCTGGCGGCCAGCACCACGGGTTGGTCAGCGCTTTCATGGAGCGGGCATTCGGCGGCAGTGTGGGCCAAGGCCTGGAAGAGCCGGCGCCGACCATCACCGCCGGTGGGGGCGGCAAGAGCTCGCTGGTGTCGCTCACCCTCTCGCCAGAGCATGAAGCGGGGGCCCTGCGGGTTGCCGCCTTCCTGATCAGCTACTACGGCACCGAGAACATCAGCGCTTGCGATGCGCCCGCGCCGACCATCACCACCAAGGACCGGCTCGCAATGGTCACCGTGATGGTGAAGGGCACCCCCTACGTGATCGTCGACATCTGCCTACGGATGCTGAAGCCGTCCGAACTGTACAAGGCCCAGGGCTTCCCGGCCGACTACATCATCAGCCACGGCGCCGACGGCAAGCCGTTCACCAAGACTCAGCAGGTGCACATGTGCGGCAACAGCGTCAGCCCGCCGCCAATGGCTGCGTTGGCACGCGCCAACGACCCATGGCGCGCCGAGCAACGCCAAGCACACGCCGCATAACCACCTCACTCCACCGCCCGGGCATGGCCCGGCAAGGACTCCCCGTGATCAATTTGTTCTGGCGCCTGGTCGCCAAGCTGCTTGCGCGCCCGGCGGTTGCCGCCTGGCTCATCACCCGCGCCAAGCGCACACCGTACCTGCACATCATGTCCGCCGACGGCACCGAGATGTACATGGGCCGCTGGTGGCTGTTCAACCCCTACTCCCGCGAAACGCACAAGCCAGCGCTGTGGTGGTGCCCGTGGTCTTTCCGCATCCACCACATCATGCGGCATGACGAAGACCGGGATCTGCACGACCACCCGTGGAACGCCCGCACGGTCATCCTGCGCGGCTGGTATGTGGAACAGCGACTGCTCGATAGCGAAGATCCGGTGTTGTCGGGCCTCAACGTCCCTTCAGGCGCCCAGGCCACCGAGTACATCGACCGGCGCGCCGGCGACACCGCCCGCCTCAACCACGGCGAGTACCACCGCATCGATCAGATATCGCCAGGCGGCGTCTACACCCTCTTCATCACCAGCAAGTGACGTGGTGACTGGGGCTTTCTGGTCAACGGCGTGAAGGTGCCATGGCGCACCTACACCGGCACCGACAATTGAGGTTATGAGCATGAGCAAGCCAATTCAAACGGTTGAAGAGCTGGACGCAGTGCTTCATTGGCGGCGCAAGCACGCGCTCGCGATCAAAGAGCGTGACGCCCTGCAACAGCGCCTGACCGATGCCGATCAGGAGATAGATGATTTGCGGGCTGAACTCAAGGCTGTACGCCTGGGCCCCTGCAAGATGATCGTAGGGGATGAGCTGCCATGACCAATCGACCAACAGTGCGGACCACGACCTGCGCAACGGTCACCCTCACTATCGAAATCTCGAACATCGGAAGCTGGGGGCCAGATTGCAAGATTGATCAGGTATATCGGCAGGCCCGGGAAGAGGCAGTCGCCCGAATCAATCGTGCGTTCAAAGATGACCAGCGAGGTGTCCGAATCCTTGGCCCGGTGGTCGTGAAGGCCATCACAACAGACGTGGAGGTTCGGCGATGACAGCCAAACAAAAGACTAGCAGTGGTGAGACTGAGCAGATGGCATGCATGCCGGTGGAGCGCTGCTACGACGTCCGGGCGAAAATGATCATTGCCTTCAATGAGGCAAAGAAGGCTGGCGGCGATCTGGATGACGCGCTCGACGCCGCATACAAGTCGGCCTTGCGCTATTCACCTAACCCAATGAACGCCGAGCATCCCGCGCCAGGAGCGACGGCGCCCATCCAGGAAGATCGGGACAGCCTGATTGCCTATGGCCGCAGCTGCGGACTTGATGAGGCGTCCACGCTCTGCAGTCGCTTGGCCTATGACACCTACTACCCGGCTGGCAGCCGCTTCAAACACTTCATACCGAAGGCACTGGAGCAGCAGGGCAACCTGCTTATCAAAGCAGCTAACGCCATCGCCTCCCTTCCAGACGGGCCTTACGATCGCTTCAAGGCGCGCCAGGCCAAGAAAGCTGGGTCGACCAAATCCCGATAGGAGTACATCCGTACTCCTCCCGCAAAACCTGTAACCCCTCCCCCTTCAAAGTCAGCCGCTATAGCGGCAAGGACGAGTGCGCCCGTGAGCATTATCGACGACGTAATGACCGACAAGATCACCCTGCACGGCCTGGGCTTCGTTCAGGTCCAGCTGGAAGGCAATCAGCGCCTGCATGTCTGGCACCCTGAGCTGCCACGGCGTGCCTGCTTTGCCCACTCTGCGATCCACGACCACCGCTTCAACTTCACCTCCCGCGTAATCGTCGGCACTCAGTTGAATCACTGCTTCAAGATGGAGCGATGCGACGACGGGGCCTACATGCTTTATCTGCATGAAGGTTCGCGCACTGCCGGCGGCGGGCGGCCATGGACACCCGATGGCCGGGCCAATCTGGTTATCGACGGCGAGTTAAAGGTTGCGGCGGGCAATGACTACAACACGATCGCCTACGACTACCACGCCACGACACCAGGCGGGGATGGTCGGGTAGCGACCATCATGGCAAAGCGAGGCGAGTACCCGGCCGGCGCCCACTCCACCTGCACTTTCGGCGTTCAGCCAGACACGGACTTCGATCGCTACCAGTGGTCACCGACTCAGCTCTGGGAAATTGTCGCCGACGTGATGCTCGGCCAGCGGGTGACACCATGAGCCGGAGCGGATATTGCGACGACGGTGAAAACAACTGGGGAATGATCTGCTGGCGAGGGGCCGTGAGCTCGGCGCTGCGGGGCAAGCGCGGGCAATCCTTCCTGAAAGAACTAGCCCAGGCCATGGACGCTATGCCTGTGAAGCGTTTGGTGACTGAAGAGCTTCAAGCTGAAGGCGAGTTCTGCACGCTCGGCGTAGTGGGCAATGCACGCAACCTGGATATGTCGGTAATCGACCCAGGCGACTCCGATATTGTTGCCGAAAAGTTTGGCTTGGCCGAGGCGATGGTGAGGGAAATCGTTTGGGAGAACGACGAGCACCCCGGCGTATATGGAATCAAGCCTGATGGCAGCGCAGGCTGGCGGCGCGAAACCCCAGAAGAGCGATGGACCAGGATGCGCAACTGGGTCGACAGCCACATAAAGGAAGTGACGCCATGATCGCCACCCTCTGGTTTGCCTACGTGTTCATCTATCGAGTGCGCCGGCCATGAGGAAGTTCTTTCGCCGCAAGGCCGAGGCCTGGCTAATCTTACTGGCAGCCAAGATCCTGATCGGCCGCAACGTCCAGCGCGCAGCAGTGGTATCCCGCCGCGACAATAACGATATGTGGTACATGGCCGAAAAGCTCGACGCCATCGCAGCACGCATCAGCAAGAACTACCCATAACCCCAATCCCCCTACATGCCTGCCGGTGAGCGGCGGGCGAGGTATTCCTGTGTCAGAACTGAAAGCAATGGCAGCAGAGGCTGCTCTCAAGAAAATGGTGCAGGACAAACACTTCAGCATCTGCACGCTCGATACCATCGTCAGCATGATGGACGTGAAGCCTGACAGGGAGGCCTACAACATCCTTCGAACCCTGCATTGCGTCGACTACAACCAGATGAGGCCAGAGCTGCTCCGGGCCCTTCCAGATCTGATAGCCACTGTTTTGCGATCCCCTTCGTTTGAGTCGAGCCGCGTGAATATCGTATCGGATGGCACCGGACTTCAAATCATAAAGCACTGATCCCACCTTCTGCCGCCAAGTGCGGCGCGGAGTATCATCATGGCAAAAGTCACCCTGGATGAATGGGCGGCGGCCGAGTTCAAGACGCCGCCGAGCCCCAACACCCTGCGCAAATGGGCCCGAGAGGGCAGAATCGCGCCAGTACCGGTCAAGCACGGGCGCAACTACTATGTAGAGTCCGACGCCCATTACCAAGAACCTGATCAGCAGCCCGTACGGATTGTCGGCGGTAGCCTGATCAGCAGAATAGAGAGAGCACGCAATGGCGCCCAGGCCGCGTAACACCGGGTCAAAGGATCTTCCGCCCAATCTCTACCGCAAGACCGACGCCCGCAACGGCGTCACTTATTACACCTACCGAGACCCAGTCAGCGGTCGCGTGTTCGGCCTGGGCAAGGACAAGGAGGCGGCCATTCGCGAGGCCGTCGCCGCCAACCACGCAGACGCCATCAAGCCAACGCTCGCAGAGCGCATCAGCACCCCGGCGCCAGCCCCTGGCAAATTGTTCTCGGAATGGCTGGACGAATACCGCGAGCTGTTCGCCGAGCGCAAGTTGTCAGCCAGCAGCAATAAAAACGTGGGTATGCGGTTAAACCGCCTGACAGCAGTATTCGGTCCGAAGGGAATCAAGGACATCACGACGATGGATGTGGCCGATTACCTGACTGGTATGGCCAAAGAGGGAAAGGCGCAGATGGCCAGGGCAATGCGTTCGCTGTTGCGAGACGTGTTCGCCGAGGCTCAGGCGCGGGGGTGGGCAGACGCCAACCCGGTCGAGGTGACCAAGGCGGCGCGGGTGAACATCAAGCGCGAACGGCTGACGCTGGAACTGTGGAAGGCGATCTACGAGGAAGCCACGAAACCCTGGCTTCGCAGGGCAATGGAACTGGCGGTGCTAACCGGCCAGCGGCGTGACGATATTGCATCGATGCTTTTCAAGGACGTGCACGACGGCTTCCTGCATGTTGTTCAGTCCAAGACCGGTGCCAGGCTGCGAATCAGCACCGCGCTTCGCCTCGAGTCGGTAGGGCTGGATCTGTCCACCGTAATTAAGCAATGCCGCGACCGCGTTCTGTCACAACACCTGGTGCACCATGCACAAGCTTCGGGCCGGGCAAAGGCTGGTCAGCCGCTGGTGCTGGACACGCTGAGCTCTGCCTTTGCCGAAGCACGCGACAAAGCAGGACTCAAGCTTGGGATAACTTTTGGACGCCAGCCACCGTCCTTTCATGAGCAGCGCTCCCTCGCCGCACGCCTTCACGAACTCGAAGGCCGTGACGCGCAGAAACTACTCGGTCACCGTTCGGCCACAATGACCGACCTGTACCGAGACAGCCGAGGCGCTGAGTGGATCGACGTGGCATAATCGACGGCTGAATTTTTGGGCGATATTGGGGAAGTTTTGGGGAGGATTTTATGCCCAATGAAATCAAGCACTTACAGCTTTACGGCATCAAAGCCTGCGACACCATGAAAAAGGCGCGCACCTGGCTCGATGAGCACGCGGTGAGCTATGCGTTCCACGACTACAAAACGGCCGGTATCGACCGCGAACACTTGACCCAATGGTGCAACGAGCACGGTTGGCAGGTGGTTTTGAACCGTGCGGGCACCACCTTTCGCAAACTCGAAGACGAACGCAAAGCCGATCTCGATCAGTCGAAAGCCATTGAATTGATGCTCGCGCAACCTTCGATGATCAAGCGCCCGGTGCTTGATCTCGGTGACAGAACCCTGATTGGCTTCAAGCCAGATAGTTATTCGGCGGCCCTCAAGTAGGCCAGCCCTTCCATTTTTGTAGAGGTAACAGCATGTCCAATTCCCTGTTCAGCCTGGGCTTCGGCGTCGGCACTCAGAACCGCCAAGGTGCTTGGCTGGAAGTGTTTTACGCACAACCCTTGCTCAATCCATCGGCTGAAATCGTTGCCGCCATCGCGCCGATCCTCGGCTACAGCGAAGGCAACCAGGCGATCACCTTCACCGTCGCCCAGGCCCTGCAACTGGCCGACGCGCTCAAAGGCGTCGACGCCACCCAAGCCGCCCTGCTGAGCCGCCTGGCTGAAAGCCACACACCGCTGGTCGCCACCTTGCTGGCCGAAGACGCCGCACTGACGTCCACCCCAGAGGCCTACCTCAAGCTGCACCTGCTGTCCCATCGCCTGGTCAAGCCACACGGCCTGAGCCTCGCCGGTGTGTTCCCGCAACTGCCGAACGTGGCCTGGACCAGCCAGGGCGCAATCGACATCAATGAGCTGGCCGAACGCCAACTGGAAGCCCGCCTGCGTGGCGAGTTGCTGGAAGTGTTCTCGGTGGACAAGTTCCCGAAAATGACCGACTACGTGGTACCGAGCGGCGTGCGTATCGCTGATGCCGCGCGTATCCGCCTCGGCGCCTATGTGGGCGAAGGCACCACCGTGATGCACGAAGGTTTCGTCAACTTCAACGCCGGCACCGAAGGCCCGGGCATGATCGAAGGCCGTGTATCGGCTGGCGTGTTCGTCGGCAAGGGTTCGGACTTGGGCGGCGGTTGCTCGACCATGGGCACCCTGTCGGGCGGCGGCAACATCGTGATCAAGGTCGGCGAAGGCTGCCTGATCGGCGCCAACGCCGGTATCGGTATCCCATTGGGCGACCGCAACACCGTGGAATCGGGCCTGTACGTCACCGCCGGCACCAAGGTTGCGCTGCTGGACGAGTCGAACCAACTGGTCAAGGTGGTCAAGGCGCGTGAGCTGGCCGGCCAACCGGACCTGCTGTTCCGCCGTAACTCCGAGACCGGTGCCGTGGAGTGCAAAACCCACAAATCGGCCATCGAACTGAACGAAGCGCTGCACGCTCACAACTAAGCAGCCACTCGATGCCACTAGCGGGCCCCGACCCTGGGGCTCGCTTATACGAGTCTTGAACACCATGCTTGTGCCCTCCCTCTGGCGCGCCGACTTTCCGGCCATCGCCACCCTGCAACGGCAAGACCAGACCTACCTGGACAACGCCGCGACGACGCAAAAACCCCAGGCCCTGCTGGATGCCATCAGCCATTACTACGCCAATGGCGCCGCCAATGTGCACCGTGCCCAGCATTTGCCGGGCGCCCATGCGACCCAGGCCTTCGAGGACAGTCGCAGCAAGGTTGCGCAGTGGTTGAATGCAGGTGACAGCGGGCAAATCGTGTTCACCCACGGCGCGACGTCAGCGCTGAACCTCCTGGCTTATAGCCTTGAGCACTTATTCAATGCGGGCGATGAGATTGTCATCAGCGCCCTGGAACACCACGCCAACCTGTTGCCGTGGCAGCAACTGGCCAAGCGTCGCGCGCTCACCCTGGTGGTATTGCCTCTCGACGATGACGGCGTGACCGACCTGCAAGCCGCCGCCGAGTTGATCGGCCCGCGTACGCGCCTGCTGGCGGTGAGCCAACTGTCCAACGTGCTTGGCACCTGGCAGCCGCTGCCGGCCTTGCTGGCGCTGGCCCAGGCCCACGGCGCCCTGACCGTGGTCGATGGCGCCCAAGGCATCGTCCACGGCCGCCACGACGTGCAGGCCCTGGGCTGCGACTTCTATGTATTTTCCAGCCATAAGCTGTACGGCCCGGACGGCGTCGGCGTGCTGTACGGCAGCCACGCAGCCCTGCATCACCTGCGCCATTGGCAATTCGGTGGCGAGATGGTGCAACAGGCCGACTACCACAGCGCCAGCTTCCGCCCGGCACCGCTGGGGTTCGAAGCCGGCACCCCGCCGATTGCCGGCGTGATCGGCCTGGGCGCGACCCTGGACTATCTGAGTTCGCTGGACCCACAGGCGATTCTCACCCATGAAGCGGCCCTGCATGACTACCTGTTGCGCGGGCTGAACGCGCGCAATGGCGTCCGTGTGTTGGGGTCGCCGCACGCGGCGCTGGTCAGTTTTGTGGTCGAAGGCGTGCACAACGCCGACCTCGCGCACCTGCTGACCGAACAAGGCATTGCCGTACGTGCCGGCCATCATTGCGCGATGCCGCTGCTCAAGGCGATGCACTTGTCGGGGGCGATCCGCGTCTCCCTGGCGCTGTATAACGATTCCGATGACCTGGAACGCTTCTTTGAAGCGCTGGACCGGGCGCTGGATATGCTGCGATGAGCCTGCCGGTGGTTGCAATTGCTGCGCTAGAAGCCTTCCAGTCAGTAGGCAGCTGGGAGCAACGCGCTCGAATGCTGATGCAGTGGGGTGAACGCCTGCCCGTATTGGCGGATGAGGAGAAGGTCGATGCCAACCTGGTGCAGGGCTGTGAGAGCCTGGTGTGGTTGGTGGGGCGCTTGCACGATGGCCACTGGCAGTTCGCCGCGAGCAGCGATGCGCGGATGATTCGTGGCTTGGTGGCATTGCTGCTGGCACGGGTCAATGGGCTGTCGGCGGACGAGTTGCAGGCGGTCGACTTGCCTGACTGGTTCAATCAGCTGGGGCTTTCCCGTCAACTGTCGCCGTCGCGCAGCAATGGGCTGAATGCAGTCCTGCAGCGCATGCGGACGCTAAGCCATACACAGGACTAAATGTGGGAGGGAGCAAGTCGAATCGTCGCACCGCCCCTCCCACATTTGAACCGTCTAAAGTTCTGAGACTCAGGTCGGTTTGACCCGTTCCGAGGGCCTGCGCACCCCGGCCACAATCTTGTCCACCGCCTTGGTCGCCGCGACCATGCCGAAGGTCGCCGTCACCATCATCACCGCGCCAAACCCGCCGGCGCAGTCCAGCTTCACCCCATCACCGACAAAACTCTTCTGCAAACAGATGCTGCCATCCGGCTTGGGGTAGCGCAGTTGCTCGGTGGAAAACACGCACGGCACGCTGTAGTGGCGGGTCACGGTGCGGGAAAAGCCGTAGTCACGGCGCAAGGTGGAACGCACTTTCGACGCCAAGGGATCATTAAAGGTGCGGTTCAGGTCGCAGACCTGGATCAGCGTCGGGTCGATCTGCCCACCGGCGCCACCGGTGGTGATGATCTGGATCTTGCGGCGCTTGCACCAGGCAATCAGTGCGGCCTTGGCGTTAACCGCGTCGATGCAGTCGATCACGCAATCGATGTTGGGCGTGATGTACTCGGCCATGGTGTCGCGGGTGACGAAATCCGCTACCGCATGCACCGTGCAATCCGGGTTGATCGCGCGCAGGCGCTCGGCCATCACCTCGACCTTGGGCTTGCCCACGGTACTGTCCAAGGCGTGCAGCTGGCGGTTGCTGTTGCTGACGCAGACGTCGTCCAGGTCGAACAGCGAAATCTCGCCCACCCCGCAACGGGCCATGGCTTCCGCCGCCCACGAGCCGACGCCACCGACGCCGACGATCGCCACATGGGCCGCTTTCAAGCGCTCCAGGCCTTCAATGCCATACAAGCGGGCGACGCCTGCAAACCGCGGATCTTCTGTACTCATGACCATTACCCCAAAAACCGGCGCGCATTATAGGACTACGCAGCGACAAGTTTTAAGCTACAAGCTACAAGTTAAGAACTTAGATGTACTTTCGCTGCCCAATGTCCGGTTTTTCTCGGCTTGCT
This sequence comes from Pseudomonas sp. Yb2C2, assembly GCF_052112325.1. Lineage (NCBI taxonomy): Bacteria > Pseudomonadati > Pseudomonadota > Gammaproteobacteria > Pseudomonadales > Pseudomonadaceae > Pseudomonas > Pseudomonas sp. Yb2C2. Next base: position 163,298 of record NZ_JAVAJK010000002.1, read on the forward strand.
GTACGGTCAGGGAAAGGCCGGTGTAGGATGCGCGCCGTTCGGTGCAGGCCGACACCTCTTTTCGTTCCACACCCTTTGGAACCCGACATAACCATGGCATCGCGTAAATTTGGACTCAACCTGGTGATAGTGCTGGCAATTGCCGCGCTGTTCACCGGCTTCTGGGCGCTGATCAACCGCCCGGTCACTGCTCCCAACTGGCCCGAGCAGATCTCCGGTTTTTCCTACTCGCCGTTCCAGCAAGGCCAGTACCCGCAGAAAGACCAGTACCCCACCGACGAGCAGATGCGTCGCGATCTGGAGATCATGAGCAAGCTGACGGATAACATCCGCACCTACTCGGTCGACGGCACGCTGGGGGACATTCCCAAGCTGGCCGAAGAGTTCGGCCTGCGCGTAACCCTGGGGATCTGGATCAGCCCGGACCTGGAGCGTAACGAGCGCGAAGTCCAGCGGGCCATCGAGATCGCCAACAGCTCGCGCAGTGTCGTGCGGGTTGTGGTCGGTAACGAGGCGCTGTTCCGTGAAGAAATCACGCCTGAAGCCCTGATCGTGTTGCTGGACCGGGTACGCAGCGCCGTGAAAGTACCGGTGACGACCTCCGAGCAATGGCATATCTGGGAAAAGAACCCGCAACTGGCCAAGCACGTCGACCTGATCGCCGCGCACATCCTGCCGTTCTGGGAATACATCCCGATGGACAAGGCCGGCCAGTACGTACTCGACCGCGCCAGGGACCTGAAGAAACTGTTCCCGAAAAAGCCGCTGCTGCTGTCGGAAGTGGGCTGGCCAAGTAACGGCCGTATGCGCGGCGGGAATGAAACGTCCCCCGCAGACCAGGCCATTTACCTGCGTACGCTGGTGAACAAGCTGAACCGCCAGGGCTACAACTACTTCGTGATCGAGGCCTTCGACCAGCCGTGGAAGGTCAGCGACGAAGGCTCGGCCGGCGCGTATTGGGGCGTCTACAACGCCGCGCGCCAGCAGAAATTCAACTTCGAAGGGCCGGTGGTGGCAATCCCGCAGTGGCGCGTCCTGGCGATCGGCTCGGTGGTGCTCGCCTTGCTGTCCCTGACCCTGCTGATGATCGACGGCTCATCCCTGCGCCAGCGTGGCCGCACCTTCCTGACCTTTATCGCGTTCCTCTGCGGTTCCGTACTGGTGTGGATCGGCTACGACTACAGCCAGCAATACAGCACCTGGTTCAGCGTGACCGTCGGCATCTTGTTGGCCCTGGGCGCCCTGGGCGTGTTCATTGTGTTGCTGACCGAAGCCCACGAACTGGCGGAAGCGGTATGGACCCACAAGCGCCGGCGTGAATTCCTGCCGGTGGAAGGGGAATCGGACTACCGCCCGAAAGTGTCGATCCATGTGCCGTGCTACAACGAGCCGCCAGAGATGGTCAAACAGACCCTCGACGCCCTGGCGGCCCTCGATTACCCGGACTATGAAGTCCTGATCATCGACAACAACACCAAGGACCCGGCGGTATGGGAACCGGTGCGCGACTACTGCGAAACCCTGGGCCCGCGCTTCAAGTTCTTCCACGTCGCACCCCTGGCCGGTTTCAAGGGCGGTGCACTGAACTACCTGATCCCGCACACCGCCAAGGATGCCGAAGTGATCGCGGTGATCGACTCGGACTACTGCGTGTCGCCGAACTGGCTCAAGCACATGGTGCCGCACTTCGCCGACCCGAAAATCGCCGTGGTGCAGTCGCCGCAGGACTACCGCGATCAGAACGAAAGCACCTTCAAGAAGCTCTGCTACGCCGAATACAAAGGCTTCTTCCATATCGGTATGGTCACCCGTAACGACCGCGACGCGATCATCCAGCACGGCACCATGACCATGACCCGTCGCTCGGTGCTCGAGGAACTGGGCTGGGCCGACTGGTGCATCTGCGAAGACGCCGAACTCGGCCTGCGGGTATTCGAGAAAGGCCTGTCGGCGGCGTACTACCACGACAGCTACGGCAAGGGCCTGATGCCGGATACCTTTATCGACTTCAAGAAACAGCGTTTCCGCTGGGCCTATGGCGCGATCCAGATCATCAAGCGTCACACCGCCAGCCTGCTGCGCGGCAAAGACACCGAGCTGACCCGTGGCCAGCGCTACCACTTCCTCGCGGGCTGGTTGCCGTGGGTGGCGGACGGCATGAACATCTTCTTCACCGTCGGCGCGCTGTTGTGGTCGGCGGCGATGATCATCGTGCCGACGCGGGTCGACCCGCCGCTGCTGATTTTCGCGATCCCGCCGCTGGCGTTGTTCGTGTTCAAGGTGGGCAAGATCATCTTCCTCTACCGCCGCGCGGTAGGTGTGAACCTCAAGGATGCGTTCTGCGCCGCCCTGGCTGGCCTGGCGTTGTCCCACACCATCGCCAAGGCGGTGCTGTATGGCTTCTTCACCACCAGCATTCCGTTCTTTCGTACCCCGAAAAACGCGGATAACCACGGCTTCTGGGTAGCGATTTCCGAAGCCCGCGAAGAAATGTTCATCATGCTGCTGTTGTGGGGCGCGGCGCTGGGGATCTACCTTGTGCAGGGCCTGCCGAGCAATGACATACGTTTCTGGGTGGTGATGCTGCTGGTGCAATCGCTGCCGTATGTGGCGGCGTTGATCATGGCGTTCCTGTCGTCGCTGCCGAAACCAGCCGTGGCACCTGAGCCTGCACCCGTGGCTTAAAAACTTGCGCAATGCACTAAACGGCGGCCTCTGGCCGCCGTTTTGCTATAAGATAACGGCCGTTTTGTCCGCCCGCCCTGCTCTTCCAGACATGCTTCCCGGAGTTTTCCCATGACGGCCCATGCCGACCTTTCGCCGACCCTTCAACTTGCCATCGACCTGATCCGTCGCCCCTCGGTCACGCCGATCGACGCCGATTGCCAGAAGCTGATGATGCAGCGCCTGGGCGACGCCGGTTTTGCGCTGGAGCCGATGCGCATCGAGGACGTGGATAACTTCTGGGCCACCCATGGCAAGCACGACGGCCCGGTGCTGTGCTTCGCCGGCCACACCGACGTGGTTCCCACCGGTCCGGTGCAAGCCTGGCAGAACGACCCGTTCGACGCATTGATCGACGAAAACGGCATGCTCTGCGGGCGTGGCGCGGCCGACATGAAGGGCAGTCTGGCCGCCATGCTGGTGGCGGCCGAGCGCTTCGTCAGCGACTACCCGGACCACAAGGGCTCGGTCGCGTTCCTGATCACCAGCGATGAGGAAGGCCCGGCGCACCATGGCACCAAGGCCGTGATCGAACGCCTGGCCGCGCGCAAGGAGCGCCTGGACTGGTGCATCGTCGGCGAACCGTCGAGCACCACCCTGGTGGGTGACGTGGTCAAGAACGGCCGTCGCGGCTCCCTCGGCGCCACCCTGACCGTGCGCGGCGTACAGGGCCATGTGGCCTACCCGCACCTGGCGAAGAACCCGATCCACCTGGCCGCACCGGCCCTGGCCGAACTGGCCGCCGAGCACTGGGACAACGGCAACGCCTTCTTCCCGCCGACCAGCTTCCAGATCTCCAACCTCAACTCTGGCACCGGCGCCACCAACGTGATTCCGGGTGACCTGACGGCGGTGTTCAACTTCCGTTTTTCCACCGAATCCACTGTCGAAGGCCTGCAACAGCGCGTTGCGGCGATTCTCGACAAGCATGGCCTGGACTGGCATGTGGAGTGGGCGCTGTCGGGCCTGCCGTTCCTCACCGAGCCGGGCGCGTTGCTCGATGCGGTGTCGGCCAGCATCAAGGCGATCACCGGGCGTGAGACCCAGGCCTCCACCAGTGGCGGTACCTCCGATGGGCGCTTCATCGCGACCCTTGGCACCCAGGTGGTCGAGTTGGGCCCGGTGAACGCGACGATCCACCAGGTCAACGAGCGGATCCTGGCCAGCGACCTCGACGTGCTGACCGAAATCTATTACCAGACCCTGATCAAGTTGCTCGCCTGATGCTGGCCTGCCCGATTTGCAGCGCCCCGCTCAACGCGGTGGACAATGGCGTGGCGTGCCCGGCCGGGCACCGTTTCGACCGCGCGCGCCAGGGTTACCTGAACCTGCTGCCGGTGCAGCACAAGAACAGCCGCGACCCGGGCGACAACCTGGCCATGGTCGAGGCGCGCCGTGACTTTCTCAACGCCGGGCACTACGCCCCGGTGGCCAAGCGCCTGGCCGAGCTGGCCGCCGAACGCGCACCTCAGCGCTGGGTGGACATCGGTTGCGGCGAGGGTTACTACACCGCGCAAATCGCCGCGGCCCTGCCCCATGCCGATGGCTACGCGCTGGACATTTCCAAGGAAGCGGTCAAGCGCGCGTGCAAACGCGACCCGGCGCTGACCTGGTTGATCGCCAGCATGGCCCGCGTGCCGTTGGCCGACGCCAGCTGCCAGTTCCTCGCCAGTGTGTTCAGCCCGTTGGATTGGCAAGAGGCCAGGCGCCTGCTCAGTCCCGGCGGCGGCCTGATGAAGGTCGGCCCGACCAGCGGCCACCTTATGGAACTGCGCGAGCGCCTGTACGACGAAGTGCGCGAGTACACCGACGACAAGCACCTGGCCCTGGTGCCGGACGGCATGAGCCTGGCCCACAGCGAAACCCTGGAATTCACCTTGAGCCTGGCCGAGCCCCGGGACCGCGCCAACCTGCTGGCCATGACCCCTCACGGCTGGCGCGCCAGTGCCGAGCGCCGTGCCGAGGTGATCGAGGCGGCCGAGCCGCTGCTGGTCACGGTGTCGATGCGCTACGATTATTTCGTGCTTCAATAACCGACTTTTAACCATCCGCGAATGGATTTTCGAATCCCGCAACGAGGAATATCCATGCGCCAACCCGATATCGAGATTTACCTGAAGGACGCCGACGTCGACTACAAAGCCATCGCCGCCTGGCTGGGCGCTGCCCTGGGCCCTTGCAGCGACTGGGTCCAACGTGGCCAGACCTACAAGTGCAAGGCCGGCAATGTGCCCGTCACCTGGCTGCCGAAAGCCGTAGGCAAGTGGAACAGCCTGTACCTGGAAAGTGACCAGACACCGTGGGAAGACGACATTGCCTGTGCCCGCGCTGCGTTTGCTGCGCTGAATGTTGAAGTACGTTGCGCACCGGGTAGCTGGATCGAGGAAGAAGGTGAGGAAAGCGCCGACACCTGGATCCGCATCAGCGCGGACGGTGAAGAGCAGATCACCTGGAAAACAGCTTAAAAAGCAGCTTCAAGCTGCAAGCTGCAAGTCATAGCGCTTGCAGCTTGTAGCTTGCCGCTCGGCCTACAGGCCGACCACATCCTCCGCCTGCAACCCCTTCTCGCCGCTTACCACGGCGTATTCCACTTGCTGGCCCTCGGCCAACGAACGGTGGCCGTCGCCGCGAATGGCGCGGTAGTGCACAAACACATCCTTGCCATCTTCACGCTGGATAAAGCCATAGCCCTTGGCGTCGTTGAACCACTTCACATTGCCTGTCTCGCGCGTTGCCATCTGTTCACTCCCACTTGATTGTTATTGTTGAGCCGATCGCGTTGAACTGCCGAGTATAAGACAGGCTCAAAAACGATCAACTCAAGTTTACATCGCTGCTTTTTTGCCGATTTTCGGCGAATACGGCACACTACCCGCCCGAGCGCCTGCTCGGTTTTTCCCACTTGAAGCAGCTCGCCTATGACCCGCTCCCCGTTCCGCCGTCTGGTGTTTGGCACCTTGCGCCGACTGTTGTACCTCTGGGTTCGCTCGGAGACGATCAACCAGTCGTCCCTTACCCTCAACCTGGACCGCAGCCGGCCGGTGTTTTACGTCCTGCAATCGCCCTCCCTCACCGAATTGGCCGTGGTCGATGCCGAGTGCACCAAGGCCGGCCTGCCGCGCCCGGTACTGCCGGTATCGGTAGGCCCGCTGATGGAACCCGCGGCGTTCTTCTACCTCACGCCCGAGCCGGACTGGCTGGGGCGTCAGGACAAGCGCGGCGCGCCGCCGACCCTGACCCGCCTGGTCAACACCCTCAGCGAACACGCCGAAGAGAATGCACAAATCATTCCGGTCAGCGTGTTCTGGGGACAAACCCCTGCGAGCGAGTCCAGCCCGTGGAAACTGCTGTTTGCCGACAGCTGGGCGGTCACTGGGCGTCTACGCCGGTTGTTGAGCATCCTGATCCTGGGGCGCAAGACCCGCGTGCAATTCTCCGCGCCCATCAACCTGCGTGAATTGATCGAGCACAATAAAGGCCACGAACGCACCGTGCGCATGGCCCAACGTATCCTGCGCGTGCACTTTCGTAACCTGAAGACGGCGGTGATCGGCCCCGATTTGTCCCACCGGCGCAATCTGGTGAAAGGCCTGGTCAACATGCCATTGGTGCGCCAGGCCATCCTTGACGAAGCCGAACGGGAAAAAATCAGCCCGGAAAAAGCCAAGGCCCTGGCCCTGCGCTACGGCAACGAGATCGCCTCGGACTACACCTACACCGCGATCCGCTTCCTGGAAGTGGTGTTGAGCTGGTTCTGGAACAAGATCTACGACGGCATCAAGGTCAATAACATCGAGGGCGTGCAACAGGTTGCCCAGGGCTACGAGGTAATTTATGTGCCTTGCCACCGCAGCCATATCGACTACCTGCTGCTGTCCTACCTGCTGTTCAAGAACGGCCTGACCCCGCCGCATATCGCCGCCGGCATCAACCTGAACATGCCGGTAATCGGCAGCCTGTTGCGCCGTGGCGGTGCGTTTTTCATGCGCCGCACCTTCAAGGGCAACCCGCTGTACACCTCGGTGTTCAACGAATACCTGCACACCTTGTTCACCAAGGGCTTCCCGGTGGAGTACTTCGTCGAAGGCGGGCGCTCGCGCACCGGGCGCATGCTGCAGCCGAAGACCGGGATGCTGGCGATTACGCTGCGCAGTTTCCTGCGCTCCTCGCGCATGCCGATCGTGTTCGTGCCGGTGTATATCGGCTATGAGCGCGTGCTCGAAGGCCGCACCTACCTCGGTGAGCTGCGGGGTGCGAGCAAGAAGAAAGAGTCGATCTTCGATATTTTCAAAGTGGTCGGCGCGCTCAAGCAGCGCTTTGGCCAGGTCGCGGTCAACTTCGGCGAGCCGATCAAGCTGGCCGAGTTCCTCGACGCCGAGCAACCGGACTGGCGCAGCCAGGAACTGGGCCCGAACTACAAACCGGCCTGGCTCAACGAAACCACCAATCGCCTCGGCGAACAGGTGGCCCGCCACTTGAACGAAGCCGCCGCCGTGAACCCGGTGAACCTGGTGGCCCTGGCGCTGCTGTCGACCACGCGCCTGGCCCTGGATGAACAGGCCATGGCCCGCCAGTTGGACCTGTACCTGGCGCTGCTGCGCCGCGTGCCTTATTCGCCCCACACCACCTTGCCCGAAGGCGACGGCCTGGCGCTGATCAAGCACGTCAAGGACATGGACCTGCTGTCGGAACAGAGCGATGCCTTGGGCAAGATTCTGTACCTGGACGAGCAGAACGCCGTCCTGATGACCTACTACCGCAACAACGTACTGCACATCTTCGCCCTGCCGGCGCTGCTGGCCAGCTTCTTCCAGAGCAGCTCGCGGATGAGCCGCGAGCAGATCCTGCGCTATACCCACGCGCTGTACCCGTACCTGCAATCGGAGCTGTTTATCCGCTGGTCGCTGGAAGAGTTGGATACGGTGGTCGATCAATGGCTGGACGCGTTCGTCGAACAAGGCCTGCTGCGCTTCGAAAACAATGTGTTCCTGCGCCCGGCACCAAGCTCGCGACACTTCGTACTGCTGACCCTGCTGTCCAAGACCATCGCCCAGACCCTGCAACGCTTCTACATGGCGATCTCGCTGCTGCTCAACAGCGGCCAGAACAGCATCAGCGCCGAAGAACTGGAAGACCTGTGCACGATCATGGCCCAGCGCCTGTCGATCCTGCATGGCCTCAACGCCCCGGAATTCTTCGACAAGAGCCTTTTCCGACATTTCATCCAGACCTTGCTGGAACAAGATGTGCTGCGTCGCGACGAGGCCGGCAAGTTGAGCTACCACGACCTGCTCGGCGAACTGGCCGAAGGCGCGGCCAAGCGCGTGTTGCCCGCGGAGATTCGCCTGTCGATCCGCCAGGTGGCCCTGCACCGTGTGGATGGCGCAGCCGAAGCGCCGGTGGAAGCGGAAGAAACACGCTAGATTGAACAAGGCGCCAGTTGGATGCTGGCGCCGTTGAAAAGGAGCTGCACCATGAAAAAGATCATTCTCCTGGGCCTCACCGCCCTGCTCGGAGCCTGCCAATCCATGCATCCAGCGCCCAAGGCCAGCCTCGACGGCGAGGTGTTCTACCTGCAACGCATTGCCCTGCCGCCCGCCGCCACCTTGAGCGTGAGCCTGCAGGACGTGTCCCTGGCGGATGCGCCTGCGGTGACGTTGGCCGAGCAGAAAGGCCCGGTCAAAGGCCAGGTGCCGCTGCCGTTTCACCTGACCTACGACCCCGCACAGGTCAAGCCAGGCCACAGTTATTCGGTGAGCGCTCGCATCGAGCTGGATGGCAAGCTACTGTTTATCACCACCGAACGGCACACGGTGCAGCTCAACGGCCAGGATCCACAGCCGCTGCGCGTGCGCGTGAACGCCGTAGCACCCTGAACTCGAACATAAGGACGCTCCCATGCTCCGCAACTCCCTTCGCCTCACTGCCCTGTGTGCCGGCCTGCTGTTCGGCGCCAATGCCATGGCCCTGGACCTCAGTAGCCTGTCCCAGGGCGACGCCAGCGGCGGCCTCAAGGACGCCCTGACCCAAGGCGCACAGATCGCCGTGAAACAACTGGGTGTACCCGGCGGTTTCAGCAACAACCCTGAAGTGAAGATCGGCCTGCCGGGCAAGCTGGGCAAAGTCGCCGACAAGCTGAAAATGTTCGGCATGGGTGACCAGGTCACGCAGTTGGAAGACAGCATGAACAAAGCCGCTGAAACCGCCGTGACCCAGGCCCAGCCGATCCTGGTCAACGCGGTGAAGAACATGAGCGTGACCGACGCCAAGGGCATCCTCAGCGGCGGCCAGGACTCCGCCACCCAGTACCTGAACAAAAGCAGCCGCGAAGCCATCCGCGCCAAGTTCCTGCCGATCGTCAAGGCCGCTACCGACAAGGTGGGCGTGGCCCAGCAGTACAACGCCCTGGCAGGCAAGGCCGCCGCATTTGGCGCCGTGGATGCCAAGAGCGCCAACGTCGAAAGCTACGTGACCGAACAGGCGCTGGATGGTTTGTTCAAGATGATTGCGCAGCAGGAAGAGACGATTCGCAAGAACCCGGCGGCTGCGGCGACCAGCCTGGCGAAGAAGGTGTTTGGCGCCTTGTAATAGCTGTGATGCCCACGTTTCAGCGAGACGTGGGCATTGGGAAGCCGCTCAATGAGAAGCCTTTAACCAGTTCTTTTGTATTTCTGCTTGATCTCGCATTGAAAAGAACCATTCGCGGCCAACCTTCTTTTTGACAAATATATTCAAGTCGACTAGACCGTTCAGCACGGCCGATGCCGTATTGTAAGAACAGCCTAGATTTTCCTTCACATTGACGGCTGTGAACTGTTTGGCGGTACCGCTCTTGGCGACCTGAAATACCGTCTTTTGTTTCTCATTCAGTTCCTTATAAAGTCCTGACTCCCATAACCAACGCTCAAACGCCTCGGCCTCTCGGACACTTATCTCGTAAGACTGCTTAAATCCATCAACTGCGCGTTGCACGATGGAGCACTGATAGTCGATGAAGTAAGTCAGATCGAGTTCATCCGTCTCCGTATACAGATAAGACATACCGTATTGAACAGCCGCATTCTTCAGCAAGACACTGATGGAGATATACCTGAATGCCGCGTAATCGCTTTTAAACATGAACCAATAAAACAACGCACGCGCAACACGACCATTGCCATCCCGAAAGGGATGCTCGTAACCCAAGGCAAAGTGCAGAGAAATGCCTTTGATCAGTGGATGCAGGTAGCGGGTGGCCGTAGCATCGTCGTGACAAGTATTGATCCAATCAGCCAACCGCTCCAGCCGAGTGATGATCCCTTCTGCGGGAGGTGGCGAATGCACAACATTGCCATCACCATCCTGGACAACCACCTCATCGTTTAAACGAAAGCTGCCAGGAGAATATTTATCATCGTCAATGCCCTGAACACCTACTTCGTGCATGTCCGCGATCAACTCCACACTTAGCGGCTCGTTTCTCTTATCCCAAGCGAAACGCATCATTCGGTAATTGCCGATGATCATTTTTTCATCTGGCGTTCTGGGCAGTCGCTCTCGCTTCAACATATCTTTTGCAACGAGCGTCGTGGTTGCCGCGCCCTCCAACTGGCTGCTACTGATGGCCTCATCTTCAATCAGGTCGTTGAGCAAATACTTTATATGAGCAGCCTTCCCGACCTTGCTGCTCATGTACTCAAGTGCGGCAGTCGAGGCATATCTGTCGACCGTGGAGACCACGCGTTGTGCGGTTGGCGTTAATACAAAGTTGCACCAGACCTCAGGCGTACCTAAGGGCACTATTTTCTGATACAGACGGGAGCGCTCGTACTTTACGATCCCCCAGCATATCGCTTGATCCAAGTGCTGAGGAAAACGGTGGCGTAGCTGATCAAAGTGCAAATAGCGGCCCCGAATGTCTGTTGGCTGAGACAGCTTCATATAGTCAGATAGATGTTGAAGATGGGGCTCCTGGCCAATGAGAACAAAAACCCGTTCCGGCACCTTGGGTGGCAGTTTAATCATCAAAATCTCAATTTTTGATTTCTGAGACTTGAGTACAGCAGAAAACCCCACCTATCTCAATAACCACGAAAATTGAGACATGCCTTTCTTCAATGCAGTACCGACTCAGCCAATCGCCCCACCGTCAACGTTGCAAAGCCCCCCAAGGCCAGCGCCGTCGCACGGTTGATCTTCAAGGGTGTCAGCCAGGCTTTTTGCAGCCCTTCGAAGCGACTGCCGAATACGATCCACGCAGACCCTACCGGTATCACCACCAATGCCAGTGTGGCCATGAACCCGGCATAGCCATGCCATGCGGCAAAGGTGCCGGCCGGCGCAATAAACGACACGATCAACAGCCCCTTGGGGTTCATCAGTGTCAACCAGAAAAAACTCCACCCACTGAGGCGGTCACGGCCAGGGTCGACGGTGCTGTTTTTGCGTTGCCAGAGCTTGTACGAGACATACAGCAGGTATCCGGCCGCCGCCAATTGCGTGAACTTCGACGCCCAAGGCGAATAGGCCGCCAGGTAGAGCAGTGCAACACCCCATATCGAAACCTGAAGCACGTAAGCCAGGCACTCGACAAATGCCAACCACCAGGACGCACGATAGCCAAACAATACGCCGGCACGAAACAGCAAGGTATTGGTGGGACCGGGGGCAAGCAGTAGCAACATCAGGGCTGGAATGCAGGCGAACATGCAGGTTTTCCTCAAGAGTGACGACCCAAAGTCGTTCCCCCCATCGAAACTGACGCGTCAACATGGATGGCCCGGCGACAGTGGCCATCATCAAACTCGCGAAGTCTACTGCAAGTACCCGCAAGATGCCCTCACCGGGAGGGCATGCAGATTCGTTCCAGCGGTTAAACCAGACAACTACAGGAAAGCGCCCACGACAAAAGTCGTCGTTGTTGCCACGCCATAACCAATACTCATGGGCGGCTCGGCCGAACGCATTGAACAAGGGAGTGGCCTCGCGGGACTGGGCTCAGGCCAGCAAGGGCTAGGCGGTTTTGCGTAGCAAGGCCGGGACGGCGGCGGGCAAGGTCGGGGGGGCGGCTCTTGCGGGCAAGGACCGCTTACCGGGGGTCTTTGAGGCATCGACAGCGCAGAAAAAAAGCACTTGAAGGGGCAAAAAAACATAAAGTATTCCTTAAGTCCAAAGAGATGAGTCCATTTACCGTTGTCGTCAACAACTGACATCGACAAATCCATACCTGTGACCAGGTAGTCTCTAAGTGGCAGGAATGCAGGAAGCGTTCCCGGCTCCTGCCACCCGTTTCGACACTCAAATATTGGCCCTTACCCCTCTATGCCGCCTTCCGAACCTTGAACCACGCCGCGTAGAGCGCCGGCAAGAACAACAGAGTCAACGCCGTCGCCACGATCAAGCCACCCATGATCGCCACTGCCATCGGCCCGAAGAACACGCTGCGTGACAGCGGGATCATCGCCAGCACCGCCGCCAGGGCGGTCAGCACAATCGGGCGGAAACGCCGTACGGTGGCTTCGATAATTGCCTGCCACGGCGCCAGCCCGGCCTTGATGTCCTGTTCGATCTGGTCCACCAGGATCACCGAGTTGCGCATGATCATCCCAGACAACGCGATGGTCCCGAGCATGGCCACGAAGCCGAAGGGCTGGCGGAACACCAGCAGGAACAGCGTCACGCCAATCAGGCCCAACGGCGCGGTCAGAAACACCATCGCCGTGCGTGAGAAGCTGCGCAATTGCAGCATCAGCAAGGTCAGCACCACCACGATAAACAGCGGCACGCCGGCCTTCACCGAGTTCTGCCCGCGGGCGGAGTCTTCGACGGTGCCACCGACTTCCAGCAGGTAGCCATCCGGCAATTCGGCGCGCACACCCTCAAGGGTTGGCAGGATTTGCTGGACCAACGTTGCCGGTTGTTCCTTGCCGTAGATATCGGCGCGCACGGTCACCGTCGGCAAGCGGTTGCGGTGCCAGATAATGCCCTCTTCAAAGCCGTATTCGAGGGTGGCGATCTGCGACAGGGCCACGCTTTTACCGTTGTCAGTCGGTACCGCCAGGCTGGGCAGCAGCGACAACTCGGTGCGCTCGTGGACGGTGCCGCGCAGGAGAATTTCGATCAACTCGTTGTCCTCCCGGTATTGACTGACGCTGGAACCGGTCAGTGAGCTTTGCAGGAATTTCGACAGGTTGGCGGTACTGACACCGAGGGCGCGGGCGCGGTCCTGGTCGATATTGAGGTAGACGATCTTGCTCGGCTCTTCCCAGTCCAGGTGCACATTGACCACATGGGTATTTTCGCGAACCTTGGCAGCGACTTTCCGCGCAAGGGCGCGGACTTCCTCGATGTGTTCGCCGGTTACGCGAAACTGCACCGGATAGCCCACGGGAGGGCCATTTTCCAGGCGGGTAACGCGTGAGCGCAGGTCGGGGAATTGTTCGTTGAGGGTTTCGATCAGCCAGGTGCGCAGGCTTTCGCGGCCCTCGATGGTCTTAGCCAACACCACGAACTGCGCAAAACTGGCCGCTGGCAGTTGCTGGTCCAGTGGCAGGTAGAAACGCGGCGAACCGGTGCCGACGTAGGCCACATAGTTATCAATGCCGGCGTGTTCCTTGAGCAAGGCTTCCAGGCGCTTGACCTGGTCGGCGGTGTTGCTCAGGGAAGCGCCTTCGGCCAGTTTCAGGTCGACCATCAATTCCAGGCGGCCTGAGGCCGGGAAGAACTGTTGCGGCACAAAGCGAAACAACCCCACCGAGCCGATAAACAGCAGCAACGTCAGGACAATCACGGTTTTGCGCCGACGCACGCACCACTCCACCAAACGTCTTACACGTTGGTAAAACGGCGTACCGTAGGGATCCGGGCCATCGATGCCATGTTTGGCCGCGTGAATCTTCGCCAGGTCCGGCAGGAGTTTTTCCCCCAGGTACGGCACAAACACCACGGCGGCGATCCATGAGGCGAGCAACGCGATGGTCACCACCTGGAAGATCGAGCGTGTGTATTCACCTGTGCTCGACTGCGCGGTGGCAATCGGCAGGAAGCCGGCCGCCGTGATCAGCGTGCCGGTGAGCATCGGGAAGGCGGTGCTGGTCCAGGCAAAACTGGCCGCCTTGAGCCGGTCGTAGCCCTGCTCCATTTTGATTGCCATCATTTCCACGGCAATGATCGCATCATCCACCAGCAAGCCAAGGGCCAGCACCAACGCACCGAGGGAAATCTTGTGCAGGCCGATGCCGAGGTAATACATGGTGGCAAAGGTCATCGCCAGCACCAGCGGAATCGCCAGTGCTACGACCATGCCAGTGCGTATGCCGAGGGAGAAGAAACTCACCAGCAAGACAATCGCCAATGCCTCGGCCAACACCTGCACGAATTCGCCGACACCGGTTTTCACCGCTGCCGGTTGGTCTGACACCTTGCGCAGCTCCATGCCCGCCGGAAGGTTCTTTTGCAAGCGTGCGAATTCGCCTTCGAGAGCCTTGCCCAGCACCAGGATGTCGCCACCGTCGCGCATGGCCACGGCCAGTCCGATAGCATCCGCCCCCATGTAACGCATGCGCGGCGCCGGTGGATCGTTGAAGCCGCGGTGAATATCGGCAACATCACCGATGCGGAAGGTTCGATCAGCGACACGAATAGGAAAGTCGCGGATTTCTTCCACCGTCTTGAAATTACCCGACACGCGCAGTTGCACACGCTCGCTCGGGGTTTCAAAGAAGCCGGCAGTGGAGACCGCGTTCTGCTCCTGCAACGCCTGCTGCACAGCGGCCAACGGCAGGCCAAGGGTGGCGAGCTTGAGGTTGGACAGCTCGATCCAGATCTTCTCATCCTGTAGGCCAAGTAACTCGACCTTGCCCACATCCGCCACCCGTTGCAGCTGAATCTGGATGCGGTCGGCGTAGTCCTTGAGTACGGCATAGTCGAAGCCGTCGCCGGTCAGGGCGTAGATATTGCCGAAGGTGGTACCGAACTCGTCGTTGAAAAACGGCCCCTGGATATCCGGCGGCAAGGTCTGCCGGATGTCCCTGATCTTCTTGCGCACCTGGTACCACAACTCAGGAATCTGCACAGAGTGCATGGAGTCGCGCGCAATGAAGGTGACGGTGGACTCGCCCGGGCGAGAGAAAGAGACAATGCGCTCGTATTCGCCGGTCTCCATCAGTTTTTTCTCGATACGCTCGGTGACCTGGCGCGAGACTTCCTGGGCCGTAGCGCCGGGCCAGTTGGTCTTGATCACCATGGCCTTGAAGGTAAACGGTGGATCTTCGCTTTGCCCCAGTTTGGTATAGGACAAAGTACCGACCACAGCCAGCAGGATCATCAGGAACAGTACAATCTGGCGGTTACGCAACGCCCATTCGGAAAGATTGAAAGCCATCGGGGACTACTCCTTGGCCGCCAGGTTCACTATACGGTTGGAGCCATCCACCGCGCGCACTTGCTGGCCCTCGTGGAGCACATGCACGCCTGCTGCGACCACCCAGTCGTTGGGGGTCAAGCCTTCCAGCACCGGCACGGTTTTTTCGCCAAAGGCGCCGATGCGTACCGGCGTGCGCTTGAGGGTGTTGTCCGGCTCTACACGCCAGACGTAGGACGCACCGTTCTCCGCACTCAGGGCAGACAGCGGTACCGACAGCGGAATAACGCCGTCGGCCTGTATGAATACGCGAGCGCTTTGCCCCAGTTCCGCCGCGACTGTGCCGCCGGTGAAGGCAACGCGAGCGGCGAAGGTGCGCGATTTTGGATCAGCCGCAGGCGACAGTTCACGGATGCGCCCGGTGAAACGCTGGCCCGGCTGGCTCCACAATTCCACCGCGACCGGTTGACCGATCTTGAAGCGACCAAACCCTTGTTCGGGCAGGCTGATAAGCACTTCGCGCTCGCCATCGGTGGCCAGGGTGAACACGGTCTGGCCAGCGGAGACCACTTGGCCGACTTCCACCGCGCGCTTGGCGACGACGCCATCCTGAGGGGCGCGCAATACGGCGTAACCGGCCTGGTTACTGGCCACGTCGAACTCGGCCTTGATCTGCTTGAGGCGCGCTTCACCGGAACGGTAAAGGTTTTCGGAATTGTCGTACTGGGAACGGCTGACCATCTGACGGTCCATCAGGGTCTTGTAGCGATCACGCTCAGCGCGTACCAGGCGCAGGTTGGCCTCGGCAGCGGCGACCTGGGCACGGGCGGCCTCCAGTTGCAGGCGCACATCCTGAGGGTCAAGTTCCGCCAGTGCCTGGTTGGTCTTGACCCGCTCGCCCTCCTCCACCAGACGCTTGCTGACTTTGCCACCGATGCGAAAGGCCAGGTCCGGCTCATAGCGCGCGCGTACTTCACCGGGGTAGCTGTCCGTCGACTGCGCCGAGGGTTGCGGCTGCACCACCATGGCCGGGCGGACGGTGGTCTGGACCGCTTCTTCCTGGCCGCAGGCGGCCAACAGGAAGACCAGGCAGACAGGCAACGCAAAGGGCAGGAAAGTGCTGCGCATGCTGAAGGACCTTTCGCAAATGGAGCTAGGAATAATTATACTGGCCGGTATGTTATTAATACCAAACTCGCCAGTCCAGTATTAAAGGTAGAAATGTCCGACAATCGTGTAAGCACCAATAGCCCCGGGCGTCCCAAGGACATGGCAAAACGCCAGGCTATCCTCTCGGCAGCGAAAATCCTGTTCTTGAGCAACGGCTACGCCAACACCAGCATGGATGCCGTGGCCCTTGAGGCCGGCGTATCGAAACTGACCGTCTACAGCCACTTCACCGACAAAGAAACCTTGTTCACCGCCGCCGTGGTGGCCAAGTGCGAGGAACAGTTGCCGGTGATGTACTTCGAACTGCCCCAAGGCATGCCGGTGGAAACGGTATTGTTGAATATCGCCCGGGGGTTCCATCGACTGATCAACAGCGAAGAGTCGGTTAACCTGCATCGCCTGATGATGACCACCGGCAATCAGGACGTGAAACTCTCACAGATCTTCTTCGAAGCCGGGCCCATGCGGATGCTCCAGGGCATGGAGCGCCTGCTCGGCAAGATCGACCAGAGCGGCGCGCTGAGCATCGACAGACCGCTTACGGCAGCCGAGCACTTCTTCTGCCTGCTCAAGGGCACCGCGAACTTCTGCCTGCTGTATGGCTGCGGCGGGCAACTGAGTGAGGAAGCCGCCGAAGCCCATGTGCAGGAGGTGGTGGGGTTGTTTATGCGGGCCTATAGGAGAGATGCGGCTGCAAGTGGTTAGCTGCAAGCAGCAAGTGAAAAGCGCTTTTGCTTGCAGCTTGTGGCTTGTGGCTTGTGGCTTGTGGCTTAAGACTTGAGCGCTTTCTTGGGATAAATGTCATACCGGCTGGACTTGCCATCCAGCGCATGGCTCGGCTTGGGCCCTTCGATGCAGGGCGCCTTGCGCGGGCGCTTGACCACCACGCGGTGGCTGGCCAGGGCCAGGGCGGCGGCCAGCAGGGCCGGTGCATCCGGATCATCGCCCACCAGTGGCCGGAACAAGCGCATTTCTTTCTTCACCAGGGCGGTTTTCTCACGGTGGGGGAACATCGGGTCGAGGTAGATCACCTGGGGTGGCTCCCCTTGCCAATTGAGCATCACGTCAATGGAGTTGCCCTTGAGCAGCTTCATGCGCGCCACGATGGGCGCTACGTCAAAATCCTGCGTAGCGCGCGCCAGGCCATCCTCGAGCAAGGCACCGATCAGCGGTTGGCGCTCGATCAGGCTCATCTCGCAGCCCAGGCTGGCCAGCACGAACGCGTCCTTGCCCAGACCGGCCGTGGCGTCCAGCACACGGGGACGCACGCCTTGGGCAATGCCCACGGCCTTGGCGATCATCTGTCCGCTGCCGCCGCCATACAGCCGACGGTGAGCCGCGCCGCCTTCGACGAAGTCCACCCGCACCGGTCCCGGCGCGTCAGGTCCAAGCTGCTGCAGTTGCAGGCCGTGTTCCCCCACTTGCAGGGAAAAATCCGCATCCGCGAGCTGTAAAGGCAAGCCGAGCTGTTCAGCCCACTGCTCGGCCCGGGCCTGGAAACCTTCGCCCAAGGCCTCGACCTGGATGCGGCTGGCCGCTGGTTGTTCGCTCATCAATCGCTACGCTCAAAAATATTAAGGATCGGCAAACAACGGCCGATAAAAACAACAGTCAGGTATTTTGCCAGAGCTGAGCGTCGACCGAGAAAAATGTCAGACATTCTCCCCCTAACCATCGGTGTACTGCCGACCCATAACCACTACGGCCTGCGCAATACTCAAGCGCTGGCCGGGGTGAGCCATGTGTGGCAGGACTTCTTCGCCCGGGCGCTGGCCGAGCAGCTCGGTGAAACGCCGGACGCGCTCGCCGCCAAGGCGCCGGCACCGGCGGACCCGGCGGTAGAGCCCAGCGCCGGTGCCGACCTGTTGTCGCAGATCCTCACGCAGCGTGAGTGCGACGTCAAAGACACCGAGATTGCGCCACCTGTGCCACTGTTCCTGCCTATCGCCGAATTCGAAATCGAGTTGCTGCCACCGGCCGCCACGCCATTCCCACAGGAAGAAATCGTCGCGCAGCAGCGCCAGCAGAATTTCGAAAGCGCTTGGGTTCGCCCGATCGTCCTCACGGCCGGCCAGCCATTGCCTGAGCCCGGCCCGGCGCCGGAACCACGCCCTCTGCACTTGCCGATTGCCGAGTTCGAACTGGACCTGTTGCCACCACCCGCCACGCCTTACCCAACCGAAGAACTGCTGGCGCAACAGAAGGCGCTGGACTTCGACTACCACTGGGCACGCCCACTGATCACCCACAACCTGCGCCTGGCGGCCTAGCGACACACCCACCAACGCCCCATGTCCAGATGGAAATGGTTGCGGTGCGCGGCGTTGTAGTCCGGGCTCAACACCACATTGAAATCATCACAGGCGCCATCGCGCACCTGGCGCAGGAACCGCGCGCTGTCGCCCTCCCCGGACCAATCCTTGAGCACGCTGATACTGCGCCCATCCGCCAGGCGAAACCCGGCGATATCCAAGGCATTGGCCGACGCATGCTGGCTGAGCCGCCCTTCGGCACGGTTATACATGTTGCGACAGGCAAAGCTGCCCAGGTGATCGACCCGTGTCACCGCCTGGCCGAACACCGCCTGGGCTGCCGGTTGCAGGCTGTGACGCTCGAACAGCGCGAATGCCACGGCCAACGGGCAACTGGCGAGAAAGCTGCTGCTTAATGCCACGTCTGCACCCTGCACGCGCAAGGTATTGCGCAGAGGACAGGCAGCGTCAGCGGGCGTGTCAGCCTGATGGCTGACACGCAAACCAGAGGTTTTCAGCACTTGGTCGCAGAGCTCGGGGTCATCCTGCAGGCGTCCCAGCTTGTAGCGGGTCAACAGGTTCGGGCTGGACCGTACGTCCAGCGGCGACCAGGGGTTCCATTCGGCCGGCAACGGCAGCCAGCCACGCCATACACCCACGGCAAATGCACCACTGAGCACCAGCAGAGCACCCAGCAGTTTGAAAAAACGCACGGCTCAGTCCTTGAAGAACTGATTGGCCTGGCTGAAGGGCATCGAGCGCTCGGTAAAGCTGAAGGTGCCCAGCTCATAGACTTCCTGGGCCGCTCGGTAGAATTCACCATAGGCCGCCAGTGCCATGGCCGAGCCCACGCTGATGCGCTTTACCCCCATCGCGCTCAATTGCGCCACACTGAGTTTCAGGCCGCCGGACATCAACACGTTCACCGGCTTTGGCGCCACGGCCTTGACCACCGCCAGCACGTCCTCAGCACTGCGCAGGCCCGGCGCATAGAGCACGTCGGCGCCGGCTTCGGCGTAGGCCTGCAGGCGGCGAATAGTGTCGGGCAGATCCAGGCGACCATGCAGGAGGTTTTCCGCGCGGGCCGTCAGTGTGAAGGGGAATGGCAAGCTGCGGGCAGCGGCGACGGCGGCTTCCACGCGCTCTACGGAAAGGTCGAAGGGATAGATCGGGTCGACGGCAACGCCGGTGGCATCTTCGATAGAGCCCCCCACGATACCGCTGGCCGCCGCCCGCAAGATGGTTTCGGCACAGCCTTCAGGGGTATCGCTGAAGCCGTTTTCCAGGTCGGCCGCCACCGGCAGCGCGGTGGCCTTGGCGATCATAGCGGCATTGAGCAACGTGTCTTCAAGGGACAACGCGCCTTCCGCGTCCGGGCGCCCCAGGCTGAACGCATAACCCGCACTGGTCGTGGCAAGGGCTTCAAAGCCAAGGCTGGTGAGCATCACCGCGGAGCCGGCATCCCAAGGGTTAGGCATCACGAAGGCGCGGTCGCGCTCATGCAGGGACTTGAAGGTTTCGGCGCGAAGGGCTTGGGCATCCATGACTGACTCCTGGCGGGAAAAGGAGCCCTAGAGTAACCCCAGTTGTTCCGCTTCGGGTTGCCGATCCAACGTCGGCAGCGCCGGAAGGCCGGGCAGGCGCACCATCAACTTGGCGTGGAAACGCAGGGCCAGTTGTGCGGCCAGGCGGTTGTCCGAGGTGTGCAGGAACACGTAGGGTGTGCGGCCTTCTTCGATCCAACCCGCGATTTTTTCCACCCACGGCACCAGGAACGGGTCATTGGCCTCAAGCTCCGGATGGCCGATAAAACGCACTTGGGGAAACTGGGTCAGCGCTGCCGGACGGGGTGGCACCTTGGGCTTTTTCGATTGTGCGTGCAGTACCGCCGCCGAGGTCGACGTGCAACTGAACAACGCGCGCGGGTCGAGGCAGATGCGCTCGACACCCCGATCCCGTAACAAACGGTTGAGCGTGCGCTCGGCATCGCCCTTGGCGAAGAACTCAGGGTGGCGTACTTCCACCGCCATCGGGCGTTCCAGGCCATCGATAAAACCGGCCAGTTCAGCCAGGCGTTGCGGCGAAAAACTCGCCGACAGTTGCAGCCACAGCGGCGAAACACGTTCACCGAGCGGGCTCATCAAACCGACAAAACTTTCCGCCGCCGGCAATTGCTCGCGCAAGTCGCCACCGTGACTGATGTCACCGGGGAATTTTGCAGTGAAGCGAAAATCGTCGGGCATGATGTCGACCCAGCGCTGCACGGTAGCGGCCGAGGGGCGAGCGTAGAACGTGGTATTGCCCTCAACGGCGTTGAAGACCTGGGAATAAAGGGCAAGGTAATCGCTGGAGCGGGCGTCGACTGGGTACAGGTACTCGCGCCAGGCGTTTTCACTCCAGGACGGGCAGCCGAGGTAGTAAGGCAGGCGCATCAGATGTGGATGTCGAGACCCAGCACTTCCATATCCCATTCGACAAATCCGGCGGTGGTCAGGTAGCTGGCCAGGGCGGTGGCAACGCTTTTGCTCATGGAGCGCGGGAAGACCATGTCTTGCTGACGGGCGGGAACGCCGCTGATGCGGGCTTGTGAACTGGCCTGCGCATCGGATTGGACCTCAATGAAGTCCGGCGAATCCTCGACGGAGTCGTCCACCGTGGCGTTTGCCTTACGCGGCTTGCGCTTGATCGGGTACGACTGTGAGGAAAATCCATCTATACGCATAGGCGCGAACTCGCTATCAGTAATGGCATTTTGGCAGCACTGTCCGTCGCGCGCAAATGCTCTGGTGATAACTAGAACACATAATTTGAAAAAGGTTTAAAAACCCGGGCAAATTCTGACGATTGGCGACTTTTGCCTCAAATTGCCATCATTTTTGGCGTCAAATAATCCCTCTTTCCGCCTTGGTCTGCGCGACTTTATCGCGCAGGTAAACCGGTGCGGCCTGATCCGCAGGAATAGCCTCGCCACGTTCGAACGCAAAGCGCGCCAGGGTCAGCAGGTCTTCGGCGTGAGGCAACAGGGTGGCGTCCTGGCCAGCGGGTTGAACGCCGATACGCTCGCCATAACCCCAACCGGTGCCAGCGCCGAACCAGTCACCGCTGGCATCGTCCGGCAATACCGCCGATTCCGGTGGCTGCACCGCTTCCACGCCGACAAGGCGCATTTCGCCAGCCGTTTCGCAGTAGCAACCCCAATACACTTCGTCCATACGCGCATCGATCGCCGCCGCCACCTGCTGGGCGCCGTGTTCGCGCAAGGCACGTTGGGCCAGTACGGCAAGGTTGGAAACCGGCAGCACCGGGCGCTCCAACGCAAAGGCCAGGCCCTGGACCACGCCAATGGCGATGCGCACCCCGGTGAACGCTCCCGGGCCACGGCCGAAGGCGATGGCATCCACGGCCGACAGGGTGATGCCCGCGTCTTCAAGCAGCTGCTTGATCATCGGCAACAGCTTCTGCGCGTGCAGGCGCGGGATCACCTCGTAGTGGCTTGTGACCTTGCCATCGTGCAGCAAGGCAACGGAGCAAGCTTCAGTCGCGGTGTCCAGGGCCAGCAGGGTGCTCATCGGTATGGGTGTCCAAGTCGAAAAAAAGTGCGCCAGTATAAACAACAACGGCCCGCAAGCGGGCCGTTGTCTATCAAGCCGATAAAGGATCAGCTCAGTGCTTGCAGGACCTTGGCGGTGATCGCTTCCACCGAGCCGACGCCAGGGATATGGCTGTACTTCGGCTTGCCCTGGGCTGCGGACAGCTTCTGGTAGAAATCCACCAGCGGCTTGGTCTGGGAATGGTAGACAGACAGGCGATGACGCACGGTTTCTTCGGTGTCGTCCTTGCGCTGCACCAGGTCTTCACCGGTGACATCGTCCTTGCCTTCAACTTTAGGCGGGTTGTAGACGGTGTGGTACACGCGGCCGGAGGCTTCGTGGACGCGACGACCGGCAATACGCTGGACGATCTCTTCATCTTCAACCGCGATTTCCACCACCGCGTCCAGCTCGACGCCGGCTTTCACCAGGGCTTCGGCCTGGGGAATGGTGCGTGGGAAACCGTCGAACAGGAAGCCGTTCTTGCAGTCTTCCTGGCTGATGCGTTCCTTGACCAGGTTGATGATCAAGTCATCGGAGACCAGGCCACCGCTGTCCATCACGCTCTTGGCGATCAGGCCCAGCTCGGTGCCGGCCTTGACGGCAGCACGCAGCATGTCGCCGGTGGAGATTTGTGGAATGCCGAATTTTTCAGTGATGAACTTTGCCTGAGTACCTTTACCGGCCCCGGGAGCTCCCAGCAGAATGACGCGCATCGATGTGCTCCTCAATTTTTTATAGAGATGACGCTCGGATTCGCCGCGTGGGGCCAATCTCGTAAAAATAATATAGGGCTCATGAAACTATGGGCCCAGGCCGCCCAAACGGCCAAAGGCTGATCAAGATACACAGCGGGCCCTAACCACACAAGCCGCCAAAAGTCGCAGGAACCCGCGCCACGCGTACGTCATAGGTAGGGTGTGCCTGAGTGCAACCAGCGCTGTAAACGCCGACCACCCCTTTCAGGGCGGCCGTCGTGGTTTATCCGCAAGCTTTTGAGAACACGCAAAAAACCTCAGCCGGTGTTGCGCAGGCCGGCGGCAATACCCGCCACGGACACCAGCAACGCCTGTTCCAGAGGGCTGTCCTGCGCGGCTTCCTGGCGACGCGAGCGCGCGAGCAACTCGGCCTGCAACAGGTGCAAGGGGTCGAGGTAGGTGTTGCGCAGGCGGATGAACTCCAGGGTGTCAGGGCTATGGGCCAGCAGTTGCGACTGGCCGGTCAGGCCAAGCACCACGTCGCATGCCTGCGACAATAGGTCGCGTAAGTGCGCGCCCAATGGCAACAGGTCCGGCTGCACCAGGCGCTCGTCATACAGGCGCGCAATATCGGCATCGGCCTTGGCCAGGACCATTTCCAGCATATCGATGCGGGTGCGGAAGAACGGCCACTGTTCGCGCATCTGCCCCAGCAGTTCCCCTTCGCCGCGCTCCAGGGCCTTGCTCAATGCGGCTTCCCAACCCAGCCAGGCCGGCAGCATCAGGCGAGTCTGGGTCCAGCCGAAGATCCACGGAATGGCGCGCAGGCTTTCTATACCACCGGCGCGACGCTTGGCCGGGCGACTGCCCAGAGGTAGCCGGCCCAGCTCCTGCTCCGGGGTGGATTGGCGAAAATACTCGACGAATTGCGGATTTTCCCGCACCACCGCACGGTAAGCGCTGACGCCGTCGGCCGCCAATTCATCCATCAAATGGCGCCACGCCGGCTCCGGTGGCGGCGGTGGCAGCAATGTCGCTTCCAACACGGCGGCCAGGTAGAGATTGAGGTTCTGTTCAGCAATGTCCGGCAAGCCGAACTTGAAGCGAATCATCTCGCCTTGCTCGGTGGTACGGAAACGCCCCGCCACCGAACCCGGCGGTTGCGACAGGATCGCCGCGTGGGCCGGGCCGCCGCCACGCCCGACGGTGCCGCCGCGACCGTGGAACAGCAGCAATTCCACCTGTTGCTCACGGCAGATATCCACCAGCCGCTCCTGGGCCCGGTACTGCGCCCAGGCGGCGGCGGTGGTGCCGGCGTCCTTGGCCGAGTCGGAGTAGCCGATCATCACTTCCTGCGGGCCCTGCAAGCGCGCCCGGTAGCCTGGCAGCAGCAACAGTTGTTCGATCACGGGACCGGCGTTATCCAGGTCGGCCAGGGTTTCGAACAGCGGCACCACGCGCATCGGCCGTTGAACGCCCGACTCTTTAAGCAGCAGCTGCACCGCCAATACGTCCGACGCGGCACCGGCCATGGAAATGACATACGAGCCTAACGATGCGGCAGGCGCGGCGGCCACTTCCTTGCAGGTATTGAGCACTTCGGCCGTATCGGCCGATGGCTTGAAATAGCCCGGCAACAGCGGTCGACGGTTGGCCAGCTCCTTCATCAGGAAGCTGATGCGCATGTCTTCGTTCCAGTCCTCGTAACGGCCCAGGCCCAGGTAATCGGTGATTTCAGTCATCGCCGCCGAATGACGACTGGAATCCTGGCGCACATCCAGGCGCACCAGAAATAGACCAAAGGTTACGGCCCGGCGCAGGCAATCGAGCAGCGGGCCGTCGGCGATCACGCCCATGCCGCACGCGTGCAACGACTGGTAGCACAGCTCCAGTGGCTCGAGCAGATCGCGGTTGTTCTGCAACACCTCGGCAGGCGCCGGCGTGCTGCTGCTCAACGCGGTATGGGCCCATTGGCGCGTGGCGCGCAGGCGTTCGCGCAGTTGCTTGAGCAGGGCACGATAAGGTTCGACGCTGTCGCCGACCTTGGCCTGCAACGCCGGGCTGGCCTGTTGCATCGACAGTTCGGAGGCCAGGTGGTCGATATCGCGCAGGTACAGGTCGGCCGCCATCCAGCGCGCCAGCAGCAACACCTTGCGGGTGACCGGCGCGGTGACATTCGGGTTGCCGTCACGGTCGCCGCCCATCCACGACGCAAAGCGGATCGGCGCGGCTTCCAGCGGCAAACGCAGGCCCGTCGCAGCGTGTAACGCCTGGTCGGCCTTGCGCAAGTAATTGGGGATGGCGTGCCACAACGAATGCTCGATCACCGCGAAGCCCCACTTGGCTTCATCCACCGGGGTGGGCCGAGTGCGGCGGATTTCTTCGGTGTGCCAGGCTTCGGCGATCAAGCGCTGCAGGCGCTGGCGGATCTGCTCGCGCTCAGCGCTGGTGAGGTCGCGATGATCCTGCAGCGCCAGTTGCGCGGCGATGGCGTCGTATTTCTGGATCAGGGTGCGGCGTGCCACTTCGGTGGGGTGGGCGGTGAGGACCAGTTCGATGTCCAGGCGCCCCAACTGGCGGGCGAGGGACTCATTGCTGTGGCCCTCGCCCTGCAGGCGAGCCAGTAACTCCGGCAATACGCGGGACTCGAACGGCGCCGGTTGCGACTCGTCGCGCCGGTGAATCAACTGGTACTGCTCGGCGATATTGGCCAGGTTGAGGAACTGGTTGAAGGCCCGCGCCACCGGCAGCAGTTCGTTTTCCTGCAACTGATTGAGGCTGGCGCTCAGTTCATCACCCGCGGCTTTGTCCGGGGCGGCTCCGCGGCGGTCGGCCTTGGCGCCTTTGCGGATCTGTTCGATCTTGGCGAGAAAATCATCGCCGTACTGCTCTCGAATGGTGTTGCCCAACAGTTCACCGAGCAGGTGAACATCCTCACGCAAGCGTGCATCGATATCACTCATCAGCCAATCTCCAGCCAGAAATCCGGGACGCGCAGGTGTGTCAGAGTGCCGCCGGCATCGTTTTATGACAAGACTTTAAACCTTGTGACTTGCAGCTAGTCTCAAGTGTGAGCCGCCGCGTTTATCCACGCGCACGGCTGGTCACTCATCACCGCCTGCCACCGCAGGCTTTATTGAGGTTGCCATGAAAATTCGAGAACTGGCCCAGCATTGGGAAGAGAACGCCAAGGGTCGCCTGACCAAGACCGAGTACGCCATCCATCTGGATGTGGAGGCTGCTGCACGGCTGGCAGCCATCGCCGAGATGTACCCTAAGCGCCACACCGAAGAACTGCTCGGCGAGCTGATCGGTGCCGCCCTTGAGGAGCTGGAAGCCAGCTTTCCCTACATCAAGGGACAACAGGTCATCGCCACCGATGAAGAGGGCGACCCGCTCTATGAGGACGTCGGGCCAACGCCGCGGTTCCTGACCTTGTCCCGTCGCTATCTGCATGATTTGTCTGCCAGTGCCGACGACCAAAAGCACTGACGGACTCGATTGACACCCATCTGAACCCCGTATTCCGGGCCTCTGCCGAGGCTCGGAGTACCCCTGCACGTGGCAAAAGTTCCAACTTTTTACCCTGACCAATCAGTCAGATATTTTTTTAGGCAAATCGCCATCTCTTCTGAACTTTTGAAAAAAGCCTCCGGTCACAGCCAGTAAGCCATCACTTGGAACGGCCGTTTGAAAGGGCCTGTCGCGCTTTACCGCCGCGCCCCAAGCCGTTCACCGACTGCGATGGATTTTGATGTTTTTAGGAGCTATCCAATGGAGTTGAAGACGATGAAGACCAGCACTGCCAAATCCACGTTTAACCACCTGCGCGGGCTTAAATTGGCCGCGCTGGCAATCGGCACCAGCTTCGTTTTGGCTGGCTGCGCCGGCAACCCGCCAACCGAGCAGTACGCGGTGACTCAGTCCGCGGTCAACAGCGCAGTGAGCGCCGGCGGTACCGAGTACGCAGCAGTTGAAATGAAATCGGCCCAGGACAAGCTCAAGCAAGCCGAAATCGCCATGCACGACAAGAATTATGACGAGGCGCGTCGCCTGGCCGAACAGGCTGAATGGGATGCTCGCGTTGCAGAGCGCAAGTCCCAGGCGGCCAAGGCCGAACAGGCTGTGAAGGATTCCCAGAAAGCTGTTCAGGAGCTGCGTCAGGAAGGTATGCGCCCGGCTGCTATCCAGCAGAAATAAAGCGCCGCGCCTGATTGCACTGCACCCGATATCGAATTGAAAGGACGACACGACTATGCGTAAACAATTGATGATCCCTGCCCTGCTGGCGATGAGCGTTGCCCTGGCGGCCTGCTCTACCCCGCCCAACGCGAACCTGGAAAACGCACGGACCAACTTCTCGTCCCTGCAAACCAACCCGCAAGCCACCAAGCTTGCCGCGCTGGAAACCAAGGATGCCAGCGATTGGCTGGACAAGGCTGACAAGGCCTACCGCGACAAGGAAGACCAGAAGAAGGTCGATCAACTGGCCTACCTGACCAACCAGCGCGTTGAAGTGGCCAAAGACACCATCGTGCTGCGCGAATCCGAAGCCAAGCTGAAAAACGCCGGCGACGAACGCGCCCGTGCCCTGCTCGAGGCCCGTGATGCGCAGATCAAGCAGCTGCAGGACAGCTTGAACGCCAAGCAAACCGAGCGCGGTACTCTGGTGACCTTTGGCGACGTGCTGTTTGCCACCAACAAGGCCGACCTGAAGTCCAGCGGCCTGGTCAACATCAATAAGCTGGCGCAGTTCCTTCAGGAAAACCCGGATCGCCAGGTGATCGTTGAAGGTTACACGGACAGCACAGGCAGCGATGCCTACAACCAGAGCCTGTCGGAGCGACGTGCCGCTTCTGTGCAGGTTGCGCTGATCAAGATGGGCGTTGACCCACGCCGCATCGTGACCACCGGCTATGGCAAGGAATACCCGGTTGCCGACAACGGCAGCGTCTCGGGCCGTGCCATGAACCGCCGCGTTGAAGTGACCATCTCCAACGATAACCAGCCGGTCAAGCCACGCTCGTCCGTCGCCAACTGATTGATTGATGCTGGATAAGAAAACCCACCTTATGGTGGGTTTTTTTTGGGCTCGCCGAATTGGACAGGACGGTTTGTGTCCTCCGCTGGCAGCTCAATCTTCGGGGCATGGGCCTGTTTCGGCAAATGCTCCATCAGTTGCTTTTTCTGCTCCCGAGCTTGCTGCCGTTCCAGATCCTCATGACACCTGACCATATCCCGCATGTTGCGTAATGCCGGACTTTCAGGAGCTGCAGGATTTGCAGGATTTGAAAAAATAGATATCGCCACTTTCTCGGCCCTGAAGTGTGTAAGTTACACCGCTTTCTGTGGCGTCTTGCGCGATATGGTTCCAAATAAATCCCGCCCCCCTGTAGACATTGAGCGGGCCGTGGCTAACCTGACCCCGGATACACAAAAACCCGCCTATGGCAGGCGGGTTTTTCCACGGGTGGGCAATCAGGTGTTGATCGAGCCCCCCCCCTGATAGTCGGGTTGCGGAATCTGGCCATTGCCCTGGCCGCCTTCGCCGCCTTGGCCGCCCTGTGCACCTTGTTGCTGCAGTTGTGCAAGCAGCTTCTTCAGTAGCTCCTTCAGGTCCTCGAGACTCTCTCCGCCGCCGGCCCCACCGCTTCCCTGCCCACCCTGGGAGCCTTGTGACTCCATTTGGTTAATTTTGCTTTTTACGTCATCAATCTGTTGGTTGAGGTCTCCCTGGGAGCTCCCGCCGGCGCCATAGCTGCCCGTATTCACTGGAGACTGTGTTCCGCTGATGCTTGTCATAAATGTCGACTCCACAATAACTAACGAAAAGGACCGATCAGTCACACCGATCAGTCCATAGTCTGTGGCGGGCAAATAGAGATGGTTCCGGCCTGGGAAGACTCGGACCTGCACCAAGGGACGAATCCCCAGGCTGAGTGGCGTTTTCCCACGGACTCGACGCGCTGGCTTACTGCTGCAGTTGCGGGGTTTCCTGGCCCATGCAACGCACCGCCTGCTTCTTATTATTGACCAACACACCACTCAAGCCTTTTTGTTCGGTATCGAACATGACCAGCACACCATCGACGCACTGTGCCACTTGAGCGGCCGGGGTCAGGGAGATCTTGTAGTCCTCGCCCGGCACGGTCTTGAGCATGGTGAAGTCGCTGAGCAGCAACGCATCCTCAGGCTTGGCGAAGTGCAAATAGCCGTAGTACCACAGGCAGCCGACGGTGCCGATGATGGTGCCGATGCCGGTGAGGATCAGCGGGATCATGTTGCGTTCTTCACTCATTGCGGGCTCTCTGATGGATCAACTTTAGGAATGGGGTAATTCGGAATCTCGCCCAGGCGGCGCAGGCCGTTGAAGTGCTGCGGGTCGTCCAGATAGCGCAGCATCACGGTTTGCCAAGTCTTGTTGGCAAAGGTCTGCACATGGCCGCCGCGGGTCAACTGCAATACCCGTGGCGGCGGCGCGGCCTGATACAGGCGGATACCGTTGGCCACGGGCACGATCGGGTCATCCAGGCTGTGGAACAGCAATTTCGGCACGCCGGTCAGTTGCGGCATGGCGTTGATCGCGCTGTCGGCGTCGGGCACCAGCCAAGACAAGGGCACCTGGAAGGGCCATGTTAACCAGGAAGTGCTCAGGGCGAATTGTCCTACGTCACGATAACTGGCCGGCACGCCGTCCAGTACCAGGGCCTTGAGTTGGACTTGACGCTGCGGGTGTTCCGCCAGGTAATGCACCGCCAGCGCACCACCGAGGCTTTGACCGAGGACGATCAACGGCTGGCCCTGGGTTTCGGGCGCCTGGTCGAGCCAGTTGAACGCCGCGTCCACGTCCTGATAGATCGCTGGCAGCGAGGGCTTGCCTGCCGACAGCCCGTAACCGCGATAGTCCAGCAGCAGTACCTGGTAGCCCTGCTCCGGCAACCACCAGCTGCCGCCCAGGTGCCAGGCCAGGTTACCGCCGTTGCCGTGCAGGTGCAGCACCGTCCCTTTGACGGGTACTCCGGCCTTGGCCGGCAGCCACCACGCGTGCAGCTTCACACCGTCGGCGGTGGTGAGGGTGACATCGCGGTATTGCAAGTGCGCTTTTTCGGGCGTGAACGGCAGGCCGGGTTCGGGGTAGAACAGCAGCGAGCTGCAACCGTTCAATGTGAGTAGCAGGCACAGAATGCCGAGGATTCTCATCCGTTGAAGCCTCGTGAATAACAACGTTTAAAGGATATTGGAGTAATCCGCCTCGATCCGGTCCAGGCTCAAGTGGTTGAGGAAGTTGGAGAAACACATCCACGCCGCCAGTGCATTCATGTCGCGGAACTGCTCCGGCAGGTACTTGGGCGGCACCACCAGGCCTTCGTCCACCAGTTGGCGCAAGGTGCGCATGTCTTCCAGGGTGGTCTTGCCGCAGAACAGCAGCGGCACTTGCTCCAGCTTGCCTTTGCGCACGGCCAGCTGGATGTAGTTGTAGACCATGATAAAGCCCTTGAGGTAGGACAGATCCTTGGTAAACGGCAGGCCGTTCGGCACCGAGCCACGGAATACCCGGCTGGCGTTGCCATAGCTTTCGGCCATTTCAAAGCCTTGCTCGCGGAAGAACTCGAACACCTGCAGGAAGTCGGCACCCTCTTCCACCATGTGGATCGCACGGGTGCGGTTGGTCAGCTTGCGCAAGCGGCTCGGGTAGGAGGCGAACGTAATGATCTCCATGAGGATCGCCAGGCCTTCCTGGGTCACGGTGGACGACGGCGGGCCCTTGGACAGGAACGTGCAGATCGGCTGGTTCTGGCCGTTGAGCGTGGTACCGACATGCACCAGGCCTTCGTGGACTTCCAGCGCACGCACGTCGCGGTCGTTGAACATCGCGTCGGCGCGGATCTTGATGTAGTCGGCTCCCGCTGCGGCATCGGCAACGATGCCGTCGGACTCAAACACCCGGATGGTCTCTTCGGCTTCGCCAAATACCTTGTTCAGGCGGGTTTGCAGCAGGGCCACGGCGTCCTTGGCGGTCAGGGTCTTGGCTTCGTCCTTGAGGTCGCCACGGCCGTCGATATTGTTCAGGTAGTCGGAGAGCATCAGGCCCAGGTCAGCCAGGGTCGGGTCGCCGGCGTGGAAGGCGTCGGAGGCGGCGCCGTACAGCTCCTGGGAAATCAGGCCGAAGTCCTCGGTGCCGCGGGCTTCGAGCATGCGCACCACCATGCGGTATTCGCGGCACATGCGGCGCATGATCTGCCCCACCGGGCTGAACTGGCCGAGGCGGCGAGTGATGTCGCGTTCGATGTTCTGGAATTCCAGCTTTACCGCACTGGAGTCGAACGACAGCGGCCGGTTCAGGTAATAGTCGCGATCCACGGCGGGCATGGCCTTGCCCTTGGCCTTGAGGAATCCCTGGCGAATGTTGTCGTCCCACTTCACGGCGTCGAGGACGCGAATCGGTGTTTGCGCCAGCACAATGCGATCGGACAAGCTGCGTATCGTCTGCTGGTAATCGTCCACCCGGTGCTTCCTCTTTAAACGTTATTTGCCCGCACGCTGGTAGCGCACGGCTTCAACGAACACATCGGCATTGGCCGGGTTATCCAGGTAGGCAAACACCTGGCTCATGGAACTGTCGACCCGTACGCCGGCGCCTTCGACGGTATCCACGCTGCTGCCCTGCAGCACCTGTTGCCCGATGGCCTGGTGAATCTGTTCGAGGTCGAGGTTATAGACCACCAATTCGTGCTTATCGTCGAACTCGAACCCCGCCAGGAAGTAATGCCCTCCGAACCGGGCCGGCAACGGTGCCGACAGGTACCAGCGGTTGCCATGACGCGAAACGGTAAACAGGTACTCATCGCGCTGGGCCGGCGTGGCTTTAGGGTAGCTCACCGCCTTGTAGCGGTGCTCACCGGCACGGCTGATGCGCAGATTGAGCGGTTCGCCCCAGGCATTCCTGCTGGTCCAATGGCCCAGCAACTCATCCGGTGCCGCCTCATGGGCGGGCAACGGGTCCTTGAACGTGACCAGGCAACCGCTGAGCAACAGGAACGACAAGGCGATTACCGCCACACGCCAGGTTTTCATTGGACTCCCCCGGTGTCAGACCGAGGCCAACACCAAATGCATGTAACGCTTGAGGATCTCAAGCATCTCTTCACCGGTCAGAGGCTCTGCGCCGCCCAGCAGGCCCTGATATTCCATCCGACTGATAATCGCCGTCAACACCTTGGCGTCCTGTTGCGGCTCGCGGGAGCCCAATACCTGGAAAAACTGCCCCGTGCCCTGCAACAGGATCTGCTGGTGGGAACGCACCAGCTCAGCCAGGCGCGGGTTGAGCAAGGCTTCCTGGCGAAAGGCCTGTTCGGCCATCAAATGCTCGCGGCGGTTGGTCAACTGGCGCAGCACATAGTCGGCGGTCAGCCGCGCGATGTCATCGGCCAGTTGCGAGCGCGATTCCGGGCTGCCATCGCCATAGGCGACCATCTCACGCAACAGGCCTTCGTTACGCACCCATAGCTTGCCCATGAAGGCGGCGCTGCGTTCAACGTACTGGGCGAAGGTATCGGTGAGCAGGTCATCGATGTCCTTGAAGTAATAGGTAGTGGCTGACAACGGCACACCGGCCTCGGCCGCCACGGCCCGATGGCGCACGGCCCGCACGCCATCGCGCACCACGATGCGCATGGCTGCATCGAGAATGTCTTGCCTGCGTTGCTCGCTGCCCCGACGGCTGGCCTTACGGCCCTGGTACTGGACGCTTTCAGCCACGGCAGCGGCAATGCCGGCGGCACCTTCTTGAGCGGTTACGCGGTTCACGACACACATCCTTGAATAGATCAAAACCTGGCGCTGTTTGCTTGACGCTTAAAAACGCCACATAAAAAAGCCGCCTTATAAAAGGCGGCTTCGGATTTCGCTACATTTACGCTTGTGGCCGCATGTGCGGGAACAAGATCACATCGCGGATCGACGGCGAGTTGGTCAACAACATCACCAGGCGGTCGATGCCGATACCTTCACCGGCCGTTGGCGGCATGCCGTATTCCAGGGCACGTACGAAGTCGGCGTCGTAGTGCATGGCTTCGTCGTCGCCAGCGTCCTTGTCGGCCACCTGGGCCATGAAGCGCTCGGCCTGGTCTTCGGCATCGTTAAGCTCGGAGTAGGCGTTGGCGATTTCGCGGCCGCCGATGAACAGCTCGAAACGGTCGGTGACGTTCGGGTTGTCGTCGTTGCGACGGGCCAGCGGCGACACTTCGAACGGGTACTGGGTAATGAAGTGCGGCTGTTCCAGCTTGTGCTCCACCAGCTCTTCGAAAATCATCACCTGCAGTTTGCCCAGGCCTTCGAAACCGAGCACCTTGGCACCGGCTTTCTTGGCGATGGCGCGGGCCTTGTCGATGTCGTTGAGGTCGTCTGCGGTCAACTCAGGGTTGTACTTGAGGATCGAGTCGAACACCGACAGGCGCACGAACGGCTCGCCGAAGTGGAACACCTTGTCGCCGTACGGCACGTCGGTAGTCCCGAGGACAAGCTGCGCCAGCTCGCGGAACAGTTCCTCGGTGAGGTCCATGTTGTCTTCGTAGTCGGCGTAGGCCTGGTAGAACTCCAACATGGTGAATTCCGGGTTGTGCCGGGTCGAGACGCCTTCGTTACGGAAGTTGCGGTTGATCTCGAACACCTTCTCGAAGCCACCGACCACAAGACGCTTGAGGTACAACTCAGGCGCGATACGCAGGAACATTTCCAGGTCCAGTGCGTTGTGGTGGGTTTCGAACGGCTTGGCTGCGGCACCACCCGGGATGGTCTGCAGCATCGGGGTTTCCACTTCCAGGAAGTCACGCTGCATCAGGAAGCTGCGGATGTGCGCGATGACCTGCGAACGCACGCGGAAGGTCTGGCGCACGTCTTCGTTGACGATCAGGTCAACGTAGCGCTGGCGGTAACGCTGCTCGGTGTCGGTCAGGCCGTGGTGCTTGTCCGGCAACGGGCGCAGGGACTTGGTCAGCAAGCGCACGCTGGTCATTTCCACGTACAGGTCGCCCTTGCCGGAACGGGCCAGGGTGCCTTCGGCGGCGATGATGTCGCCCATATCCCAGGTTTTCACCGAGGCCAGGGTTTCTTCGGACAGGGTCTTGCGGTTGACGTAGACCTGGATACGCCCGGTCATGTCCTGGATCACCATGAACGAGCCACGGTTGAGCATGATGCGACCTGCCACCTTGACCGGGATCGCCGCTTCTGCCAGCTCTTCCTTGGTCTTGTCCGCGTACTGCTTCTGCAAGGCATCGCAGTAGTTGTCGCGACGGAAGTCGTTGGGGAAGGCATTGCCCTTGGCGCGCTCGGCAGCCAGCTTTTCCTTGCGCAGGGCGATCAGGGAGTTTTCTTCCTGTTGCAGGGCTTGCGGGTCGAGTTGTTGGTCGCTCATGTCTTTAAATT
Organism: Pseudomonas sp. Yb2C2; assembly: GCF_052112325.1. Lineage (NCBI taxonomy): Bacteria > Pseudomonadati > Pseudomonadota > Gammaproteobacteria > Pseudomonadales > Pseudomonadaceae > Pseudomonas > Pseudomonas sp. Yb2C2. The sequence goes on from NZ_JAVAJK010000002.1 coordinate 197,499, forward strand.
TTCCATCAGGTTCGTTGTCCCAGGCGTAGGCCGGGGATCGCCGGCAAGGACTAGGCGTCCCCCCCGGTTCCTACAAGGGGTTACAGGCCAGATTTCAGGCTGGCTTCCAGGTATTCGTCAATGTCACCGTCGAGCACCTTGTCGCAGTCGCTGCGTTCGATGTTAGTGCGCAGATCCTTGATCCGCGACGCATCGAGCACATAAGAGCGGATCTGGTGACCCCAGCCGATATCCGACTTGGTGTCTTCCAGGGCCTGGGAAGCGGCGTTGCGCTTCTGCATTTCCTGCTCGTACAACTTGGCCCGCAGCATTTTCATGGCGGTGTCCTTGTTCGCGTGCTGGGAACGTTCGTTCTGGCAGCTCACCACGGTGTTGGTCGGTACGTGGGTAATACGTACGGCCGAGTCGGTGGTGTTTACGTGCTGGCCACCGGCACCGGAGGAGCGGTAGGTGTCGATACGCAGGTCGGCCGGGTTGATCTCGATTTCCACCTTGTCATCGATCTCGGGCGAGACGAACACCGCAGAGAACGAGGTGTGGCGACGGTTGCCGGAGTCGAACGGGCTCTTGCGCACCAGGCGGTGTACGCCGATCTCGGTACGCAGCCAGCCAAAGGCGTATTCACCCTTGATGTGCACGGTCGCGCCCTTGATGCCGGCGACTTCACCAGCCGACAGTTCCATGATGGTGGCGTCGAAACCGCGCTTGTCGGCCCAGCGCAGGTACATGCGCAGCAGGATGTTGGCCCAGTCCTGGGCTTCGGTGCCGCCGGAACCGGCCTGGATGTCCAGGTAGGCGTTGTTCGGGTCCATTTCGTGGCTGAACATGCGACGGAATTCAAGCTTGGCGAGGTTTTCCTCGAGACGGGCCAGCTCGGCGACGACATCGCCCACTGCGCCTTCGTCGTTTTCCTCGACGGCCATGTCCAGCAGGTCGCGGCAATCGGCCAGGCCGGTATTCAGTTCGTCGAGGGTGTCGACGATCTGCGCCAGCGCAGCGCGCTCGCGCCCCAGTTCCTGGGCGTATTCAGGTTTGTTCCAGACACTCGGATCTTCAAGCTCGCGATTGACTTCGGTCAGGCGCTCATGCTTTTGATCGTAGTCAAAGATACCCCCGAATAGTTTCGGAGCGCTCGGACAGGTCCTTGATGGTGTTAAGGATCGGGTTGATTTCCATGGCGGGCAGCACTCGTTGGCGAACTTTTGAAAGCCGGCGAGTATAACGGCAAACGGGGGGGAGCGGCAGCCCGCCTGGCGAAAAGGCAGACTACGCAGGGTTAAATGTGGGAGGGGGCAAGCCCCCTCCCACATTTTGATCTGTTGCGGCCTCGAGTCACTCAATGCCGACCAGGTTTCGCCCGTTGTGCTTGGCCGTATACAAGCCCTTGTCCGCCGCCATGATCAACTGGCGGCAATCGGTACCCTGCACCGGCGTCATGGTCGACAGCCCGATGCTGATGGTCAGGCTCGAGCCTTCCGCCGGGGCGATATGCGGGATTTTCAGTGCGGCGACGGCCATGCGCAGCTTTTCCGCCACCAGGCGTGCCCCACCCGGCGAGGTGTTCGGCAACACCAGGGCAAACTCTTCGCCGCCGTAGCGTGCCGGCAGGTCCGAGGGGCGGCTGCTGGCTTCGCGGATGGTGTTGGCGACCTTGCGCAAGGCTTCATCACCCTCGACGTGGCCAAAGCTGTCGTTGTAGGTCTTGAAGAAATCCACGTCGATCATCAGCAATGACAGCTGGGTCTGGTCACGCATGGCGCGGCGCCATTCCAGCTCCAGGTATTCGTCGAAGTGGCGGCGGTTGGACAGCCCGGTCAGGCCATCGGAGTTCATCAGCCGTTGCAGCACCAGGTTGGTGTCCAGCAGCTGTTGCTGGCTGACCCGCAGCGCACGGTAGGCGGCATCGCGCTGCAACAGGGTCATGTAGGAACGCGAGTGATAGCGGATGCGCGCCACCAGTTCGATGTTGTCCGGCAGCTTGACCAGGTAATCGTTGGCCCCCGCCGAGAACGCCGCGCTCTTGATCAGCGGGTCTTCCTTGGTGGAAAGCACGATGATCGGGATGTTCTGCGTGGCCGGGTGGTTGCGGTATTCGCGCACCAGGGTCAAGCCGTCGAGGCCCGGCATCACCAGGTCCTGCAGGATCACCGTGGGCTTGATGCGGATGGCCTGGGCAATCGCCTGGTGCGGGTCGGCACAGAAGTGGAAGTCGATGTTTTCTTCGTGGGCCAGGCCGCGCCGGACGGCTTCGCCGATCATGGCCTGGTCGTCGACCAGCAACACCATGGCGGCGTTTTCGTCGGTCTTGATGTCGTCGATCTGTAAATCATTCATGTGCAGTCACCTGAATTACTGCCTGCAAGCCAACACCGCGGAAGGTCATGATCATTTTGCAAAGACCTCCAGCAATCGGGGCGCAATTCTATCCAGTGGGCGAATTTCAACAGCAGCATCAATCGCCGCCGCCGCTTTGGGCATGCCATACACCGCCGAGCTTTGCTGATCCTGGGCGATGGTCAAATAACCTTGTTCACGCATTAGCTTGAGCCCCTGGGCCCCGTCACGCCCCATACCCGTCAGCAGTACGCCGACGGCATCGCCATTCCAGTGGCTGGCCACGCTTTCGAAAAACACGTCGATCGAAGGCCGGTAAATCTCGTTCACCGGCTCTGCGGTATAGGCTAGCGTGCCATTCTTCAATAAACGAATGTGGTGATTGGTGCCGGCCAGCAGCACCACTCCGCTTTGCGGCGGTTCGCCTTCGCGGGCCAGGCGTACCGGCAGGCCGGAGGCGCTGCTCAGCCACTCGGCCATGCCGGCGGCGAAGACCTGGTCCACATGCTGCACCAGCACAATGGCGGCGGCAAAGTCCCGGGGCAATCCCTTGAGCAGGGTTTCCAGGGCAGCCGGGCCACCCGCCGAAGAACCGATCGCCACCAGGCTCTGGCGTTCGCCGGTGCTGCGCTCCGGGGTGGTTTCGGCGCGCACACGGCTGCCGCGCTGGCCGATCAGCCAGCCGATGTTGAGGATCTTGCGCAGCAACGGCGCCGCCGCATCCTTGGGGTTGCCCACACCGAGCGCCGGCGTGTCCACCACATCCAGGGCGCCGTGGCCCATGGCTTCGAACACCCGGCTCACATTGGCCTGGCGGTCGACGGTCACCAGCAGGATCGCGCACGGGGTCTCGGCCATGATCTGCCGCGTGGCCTCCACGCCGTCCATCACCGGCATGATCAGGTCCATCAGGATCAGGTCCGGGGTCAATTCGGCGCAGCGCTGCACCGCCTCCAGGCCATTGCTGGCCACCCACACAACCTGGTGCGCGGGCTCGAAGCTCAAGGCACGGCGCAGGGCCTCCACGGCCAGGGGCATGTCATTGACGATCGCAATCCTCATGACCGCGCGCCTCCGATCAGCTCCACCACGGCATCCAGCAGCGCGTCATCGTGGAAACTGGCCTTGGCCAGATAATAATCGGCCCCAGCATCCAGCCCGCGACGGCGGTCTTCTTCACGGTCTTTGTACGACACCACCATCACCGGCAACGATTGCAGGCGACTGTCACGGCGCAGGAGTGTGACCAATTCAATACCGTCCATACGAGGCATATCGATATCAGTGATAAGCAGGTCGAAGTCTTCGGAGCGCAAGGCGTTCCAGCCGTCCATGCCGTCAACCGCGACGGCCACTTCGTACCCGCGATTGAGCAGCAGTTTGCGTTGCAACTCCCGCACAGTGAGCGAGTCGTCCACCACCAGTACCCGCTTGCGCGGTGCCTCGGTGGCCTGCTGGCTGCGCCGGGCGATGCGTTCCAGGCGCCCGGTGTTGAGCAGCTTGTCCACCGAGCGCAGCATATCTTCCACATCGACGATCAATACCACCGAGCCGTCGTCCAGCAAGGCACCGGCGGAAATATCCTGGACCTTGCCCAGGCGATCATCCAGCGGCAACACCACCAGGGTGCGTTCGCCGATAAAGCGTTCCACGGCGATCCCGTAAACCGCATCGCGCTCGCGGATCACCACCACCTTCAAGGTTTCGTCATTGCTCTGCCCCAATGGGCGCTGCAACAGCTGGCTGGCGGCGACCAGGCCCACATGCCGACCTTCGTGCCAGAAATGCTGGCGGCCTTCCAACTGCACAATGTCGTCAGGCGCCAGGTCGCACATGCGCTCGATATGCGCCAGCGGGAACGCATAGGCTTCCTCGCCGACTTCCACCACCAGGCTGCGCACCACCGACAGGGTCAGCGGCACCTCCAGGTGGAAGCGACTGCCCTGCCCTGCCGCCTGCTCCAGCACCACCGCGCCGCGCAGTTGGCGAACCATATGCTGCACCGCATCCAGCCCGACACCGCGCCCGGACACTTCGGTGACCTTGTCGCGCAGGCTGAACCCCGGCAGGAACAGGAACGTCAGCAGCTCCTCTTCACTCAGGTTCAGGGCCGTCTCCCAGGTTGAAAGATGCCGATCGACGATGGTGCCGCGCAGACGCTCCAGGTCGACGCCATTGCCGTCGTCACTCAGCTCCAGCACCAGCAGACCGGCCTGATGGGACGCGCGCAGGCGGATCAGGCCTTCGGCAGGTTTGCCTGCCAGCAGGCGTTGCTCGGGCATTTCGATGCCGTGGTCGACGGCATTGCGCAATAAATGGGTGAGTGGCGCTTCGAGCTTTTCCAGCACGTCGCGATCGACCTGGGTCTTTTCTCCCTCGATCTCCAGGCGCACTTGCTTGCCCAGGCTGCGGCCGAGGTCGCGCACCATGCGCACCTGACCGGCCAGCACGTCGGCAAACGGGCGCATGCGACAGGCCAGCGCAGTGTCGTAGAGCACCTGGGCACGCTGGCCGGCCTGCCAGCCAAACTCATCCAGCTCGGCGGTCTTTTCCGCCAGCAGCGCCTGGGCTTCGCTCAGCAGGCGGCGGGTATCGGCCAGGGCTTCCTCGGCTTCGAGGCTCAAACCCAGGGTCTTGAGCTGGCCATCCAGGGTATCCAGGGCGCGTACGCTCTGGCTTTGAATCCGTTTGAGACGCTGCATGCTGGCCAGGTAGGGCTTGAGCCGCTGGGTTTCCACCAGAGACTTGCTCGAGAGGTCCAACAGGCTGTTCAAGCGCTCGGCGGTCACGCGCAATACGCGTTCGCCACCTTCAGTCATGCGCCGGCCCTGACGCGGCGGATCACTGGCGACGTGCGGTGCGGGCTCAGGCTCCGGCGGCAGCTCTTCGATGAGCGGCGCCGGGGCGGGCTCAGGCGCAGCGGGCAGCGGCGCGACGTAGGCACTGGGCTGGGATGGATCCAGCAGGCGCTCCATCAACGCCACATAGGCATCGATGTCCGCCGTGCCGACATCGTTGCCAGGGGTGGCGATACGCATCAGCAAGTCGGTGCCTTGCAGCAACGCGTCGATATGTTCGGGTTGCAGGTACAGGCGGCGTTCCTGGGCGCTGACCAGGCAATCCTCCATGACATGGGCCACGCTGACCCCGGCGTCCACCCCGACGATGCGCGCCGCGCCCTTGAGCGAATGCGCGGCACGCATGCAGGCTTCAAGCTGGTCGGCCTGGGTAGGGTTGCGCTCCAGGGCCAGCAGGCCCGCGCTCAGCACCTGGGTCTGGGCATCGGCTTCCAGGCTGAACAGCTCCAGCAGCGAGGCGTCGCGCATCTGGTCGGGGGTCATGTGAGGCTCCGGGTCACGGCGGACAACAATTGCGCCTCGTCCAGCCACCGCAGGCTACGGCCTTTCCACTGCAACACACCCTGGGTGTAGCGCGCGCTGGCCTGGGTACCCGAGGCCGACGCCGCCTTCAGGGTGCGCTCATCGATGGCATGGATGCCATCCACTTCGTCCACCGGCACCACCACCGGGCCATCCTGCGCGGCGATGATCAGCATGCGCGGCATGATCCGCCCACCGCTGGCGCCCTGATGGGTTGTTTCCAGGCCAAGCAACTCCACCAGCGACAGGCACGCCACCAGCGCGCCACGCACATTGGCCACACCGAGCAAGGCACGGGAGCGCTGGTGCGGCAGCGAATGAATCGGTTGCAACGGGGCCACCTCCACCAGGCAGCGGGTGGCGATGCCCAGCCATTCCTCGCCGAGGCGGAATACCAACAACGAGCGGGTGACGATCTTTTCGTCAACCTCGGCAGCCGCCACCGGACGACGGTCGTCCTGCTGCAAGGCATAGCGGTCCAGCAAGCGCGTGGCGGCAGCCGAGTACACCGAACAGTTACGGCAGTGGATATGCTCCACAAGCAACGGGCACGACTTGTCGCCATGGATACCGATACGGTTCCAGCAGTCGTCGATGGCTTGGGTGTCGGCCAGGGTCAGGTCCAGGCCTGCGGTGTTGAGCGCCTCGGTGCTACTCATCGTTTGGACTCACTGTCTGCTCGCTCGCTGCGTGCGGCCCGCGCCTGTAAACGGCGCGCCCCCGCACTGTCGCCCTGGGACTCGAGCAAGGCGGCCAGGTGCATCAAGGCCTGCGGGTGCTGGGGTTCCAGGTACAAGGCTTTACGATAAAACCCCTGGGCTTCCAGGGCGCTGCCGGCCACGTCGCTGAGCAACCCCAGCCAGTAGAACACCTGGGCGGCCGGCGGGTGACTGTTCAGATACTGCTCGCAGGCGGCGCGGGCCTCGGCACTTTTGCCTTCGTTGGCCAGGCTGGCGATGCGGCTGAGCAAGGTGCCCGCATCGGAGGGCGGCGCCTTGATCGGCCCCGCCTGGGTGCTGGCCGTGCTGAACGGTCGCGGCTTGACCGGGACCGGCGCGGCGCTGCGCGGTGGCGTCGGCATGGGCACGAATACCGGCTCAGGCTTCACCGGTTCGGCATGCCGGCTGAAGGCAAATGACTGCGGCACCCCAATCGAGCGCATGCCGTGGCGCCCCAGCAAGCTGCCCTCGGCGGGACCGATAAACAGCACGCCGTCCACATGGGTCAGGCCCTTGAGCACATCGAAGACTTGTTTCTGGGTCGGCTGGTCAAAGTAGATCAGCAGGTTGCGGCAAAACACGAAATCGTAGCTCGCCTCGTTCGCCAGCAGCGTCGGGTCGAGCAGGTTGCCGACTTGCAGGCGCACCTGTTCGCGCACGCGGTCGGCGATGTGGAACCCGTCGCCGTATTCCGTGAAGTGGCGGTCGCGAAAGGCAATATCGCCACCGCGAAACGAGTTCTTGCCATACACCCCACGCCGGGCGCGCTCCACCGACAGCGGGCTGACATCCAGGCCCTGGACCTTGAACTGGTGCGGCGCCAGCCCGGCATCCAGCAAGGCCATGGCAATGGAATAGGGTTCTTCGCCGGTGGAACACGGCAGGCTGAGAATGCGCAGGGCGCGCATCTGCTTGATCTCGGCCAGGCGTGCAAGCGCCAGTCGGGCCAGGGTCGCAAAGGATTCGGGGTAACGGAAAAACCAGGTCTCGGGGACGATCACGGCTTCGATCAGCGCGTGTTGCTCGTCCTCGGAGCTTTGCAGGTGCTGCCAGTACTGCCCTGGCGTTTGCGCCTGCACGGCCTGGCTGCGCTGGCGTACGGCGCGCTCGATGATGGCCTCGCCGACCGACGCGACGTCCAGGCCGATACGTTCTTTCAAGAAGGCAAAGAAACGCGGGTCGTTGCTCATAGGCTCAGCTCGGCAGAAAACAACAGGGCGCGCACATCATCGGTGAGCACGTCATTCACGCCAATCCACTGCATCAGGCCCAGGGCATCCTCACGCACCGGCCCCAGGTACCGCGCCTGGCGGTTATCCAGGCCGTAAGGCTGGAATTCGGCCGGGTCGCACCGCAGGGTGTCCGTGGCCTGCTCGAGGATCAGCCCGAGCCAGCGCGATTCGACCCAGGTGTGCGGCTGGTAATTGACCAGCACCAGGCGCGTACTCGTACGCGCCTGGGCCGCTGTGCCGAAGGTCAGCGCACTCAGGTCGATGACCGGCACCAACGCCCCGCGATGGGCAAAGATGCCCGCCACCCACAGTGGCGCGTGGGCGATAGGCTTGAGCGGCAGGCGTGGCAACACCTCGGCCACCTCCGTGGCCTTGAGCGCAAAGCGTTCGCTGCCGATGTGAAACACCAGGAACAAGGCTTTTTTCGCTGCCGGAACGGCGCCGCGTTTAGCCGCAAGGTCGCTCATCAGACTTTGAAACGCGACACGCCGCTGCGCAGACCCACCGCAACCTGGCTCAGTTCATCGATGGCAAAGCTGGCCTGGCGCAGGGACTCCACCGTCTGGCTGCTGGCATCGCCCAGTTGCACCAGGGCATGGTTGATCTGCTCGGCGCCGGTGGCCTGGGCCTGCATGCCTTCGTTGACCATCAACACCCGCGGCGCCAGGGCCTGTACCTGATGGATGATCTGCGACAGTTGCTCGCCTACTTGCTGCACTTCGAACATGCCTCGACGGACTTCTTCGGAGAACTTGTCCATGCCCATCACGCCCGCCGAAACCGCTGACTGGATTTCACGCACCATCTGCTCGATGTCGTAGGTGGCCACCGCGGTCTGGTCGGCCAGGCGCCGCACTTCGGTGGCCACCACGGCAAAACCGCGCCCATATTCACCGGCCTTTTCGGCTTCGATGGCGGCATTCAGGGACAGCAGGTTGGTCTGGTCGGCGACCTTGACGATGGTCACCACCACCTGGTTGATATTGCCGGCCTTCTCATTGAGGATCGCCAGCTTGGCGTTCACCAAGTCGGCGGCGCCCATCACCGAGTGCATGGTTTCTTCCATGCGCGCCAGGCCTTGCTGGCCGGAACCGGCGGCCACCGAGGCCTGGTCGGCGGCGGTGGACACTTCGGTCATGGTGCGAACCAGATCCTTGGAAGTGGCAGCGATCTCCCGTGAAGTGGCACCGATCTCAGTGGTGGTGGCCGCGGTTTCAGTGGCAGTGGCCTGCTGCTGCTTGGAGGTGGCCGCAATCTCGGTAACCGAGGTGGTGACCTGCACCGAAGAGCGCTGGGCCTGGGACACCAGGGCCGTGAGCTCGGTCATCATGTCGTTGAAGCCGGTTTCCACCGCACCGAACTCGTCCTTGCGCTCCAGGTTCAAGCGTTTGCTCAGGTCACCGGTGCGCATGGTCTGGAGGATCTCGACGATGCGTTGCATCGGCGCCATGATCGCGCGCATCAGCAGCAGGCCACACAGGCCGGCGGCGAGAATGGCCACGGCCAGCGACAGGAACATGCTGACCTTGGCCGAGGCAACGGCGTCGTCAATGGCGGCCGTTGCCCTGTCGGACACGGCCTTGTTTTCCGTGATGATGTCATTGAGCTTCATGCGCCCTTCGGTCCAGATCGGCGTCAATTGCTCTTCCAGCAGCTCGCGGGCGGCCGGCAGGTCATTGGCTTCGACGCGCTCAAGCACCTCGGCCAGGACCTTGTTGTAATTGATGTGGGCGGCCTTGAAGTTATCGAACTCCATGCGATCGGCCTGGCTATGCACGGTTTTTTCGTAATTGGCCATCTGCTGTTCGATACGCGCCTCGAAGGCCTTGTAATCCGACTTATCGCTATTGGTGAAGGTTTTATCCTCGCGCAGGCCAATGATATCGATGGTCTGCAAATAGCTGTCGACCCACGCGCTGCGGATCATCGAACTGAGGTAAACCCCCGGCACCGCGTCGTCACGCACCGATTCCTGGCTGGCTTCGATCTTCAGCAACCGTGAGTAGGACACCACAACCATCAGCAGCATGATCGCGATAATGACCGCAAAGCTCGCCAAAATCCGCTGGCGCAAGGTCCAATTCTTCACAGTGTTTCCTCGAAGGGCCATTCAAATGGAGGGGAGTATAGCTGAGCAGAAGCCCTCATTTATCAATGGGTTTTGGTGTTGTGCCGACATATATGCAAAAACACCTGTGGGAGGGGGCTTGCCCCCGATTGCGGTGGAACAGCTGCAAATACTCCAACTGGTCTACCGCTATCGGGGTGTAGCCCCCTCCCACATCTATGGTTTGCGTACACTCGTCGGTTATTGGTTAAGCCGTACCTGCTTTTCCAGTTCCAGCTTCAAGCCCGGCTCGAGCTTGAGTTGGCGGGCCAATTCGTCCAGATACGCCTTTTCCATAAAGTTCTCCTCGTCCACCAGCATCACGCTGGCGATGTACATCTCGGCAGCCATTTCCGGGGTGCCGGCGGCGCGGGCGACGTCGACCGGGTCCAGCGGCTTGTTCAATTCGGCGTGCAGCCAGCTTTGCAGTTCGCGGTCGTTGTCCAGCTTGGTGAATTCACCTTCGATCAATGCGCGTTCACGCTCATCCACATGGCCGTCGGCCTTGGCGGCGGCGACCAATGCCTTGAGGATCCCCTGGCTGTGCTGCTCGACCTGGGCCGGTGGCAGGCGGTCGATGGTTTGCGGTTCGCCCTGAGGCGCGTTGGCCTGCTTGGCCTGCCAGTTGCCGTAGGCTTTGTAGGCAATCACGCCCAACGCGGCCAGCCCGCCATAGGTCAGGGCCTTGCCGCCAAACTTGCGCGCTTTCTTGTTGCCCAGCAACAGGCCCATGGCTCCCGCCGCCAGGGCGCCACCGCCCGCACCGCCGAGCAGGCTGCCCAGACCGCCGCCGCCGAGCAGCCCGCCGAGGGCGCCTTTATCGTCCTGCTTGCGCTGGCCGCCGGTTTTGTTCTGCAACATGTCCTGGCCGGACTTGAGCAACTGATCGAGCAATCCACGGGTATTCATTCGTAGCCTCCAGACACTAGGGTTCATAGGACCAATAGGCCCTCAGCGTAAAACTAAGTGCCAAAAAGCCGCGATCTAGAGTGCTTCCAGATGTAACGCCGCTGCCCTTCGCTTAAATCGATATACACTCGGATAAATCTATAAAAACACCCCACTGGTAATTCCAGCATGATGACCTTGCGTCAAATCCGGCATTTTATCGCCGTGGCCGAGACCGGTTCGATCTCCGCCGCCGCGCAGACCGCGTTCATTTCCCAGTCCACCCTGACCCTGGCGATCCAGCAACTGGAGCAGGAAATCGGCGTCACCCTGTTCAACCGCCACGCCAAGGGCATGACCCTCACGCACCAGGGCCATCAGTTCCTGCGCCAGGCGCACTTGATCCTCGCCACCGTCGACAATGCCAAGCGCAGCCTGCAACAGAGCACCGACCAGGTCGCCGGGCAGTTGATCATCGGCGTGACCAGCCTGGTCGCCGGCTACTACCTGGCGGATTTGCTCACCCGCTTCCAGCGCGCCTACCCCAACGTGGAGATCCGCGTGATGGAAGACGAACGCCCGTATATCGAGCATTTGCTGGTCAGCGGCGAGATCGATGTGGGCGTGCTGATCCTCTCCAACCTGGAAGACCGCCACGCCCTGCAGACCGAAGTCCTCACCCACTCGCCCCACCGCCTGTGGCTACCGGCGCAACATCCGCTGCTGGAGCACGACAGCATCAACCTCGCCGACGTGGCAAGCGAGCCGTTGATTCAGCTGAACGTCGACGAAATGGGGCATAACGCCCAGCGCCTGTGGGCAGCTGCCGGCCTGCAACCGCGCGTGACCCTGCGCACCGCCTCCACCGAGGCCGTGCGCAGCCTGGTGGCCGCGGGCCTGGGCGTGTCGATCCAACCGGACATGACCTACCGCCCCTGGTCCCTGGAGGGCGACATTATTGAAGCGCGGCCGATTGCCGACCTCAGCCAGACCCTGGACGTCGGCCTGGCCTGGCGTCGAGGCACCGCGCGACCGGCCTTGGTGGATCCGTTCCTCACCGTTGCGCGGGAACAACCACACCCGCGCAAGCCATCTATTTAATCGAATGCTGCATTCAGTATTTAGTATTTGTTGACCTCACGCCTGGCCTCTAGTCTCTGTTTATTCATAGGAGAGGGTCATGCGCCTTGTAAGAGAACGCCCATGACCACACAAGAAAAGAGATCACGAAAAATGTCCGGCGCGCCAACCCCGCTGCTCACTGCGTTGCTGATCGACGGCGAACTGGTCCAAGGCCAGGGCGTTGCCGAGCCGATCCTCAACCCGGCCACCGGCGAAGTGCTCACCCAGATCGCCGAAGCCAGCACCGAGCAGGTCGAAAGTGCGATCCTCGCCGCACACCGCGCTTTTGCCGGCTGGTCGCGGACCACGCCGCAACAACGCTCCAACATCCTGCTGGGCATCGCGGACGCCATCGAGAAACACGCCGACTATCTGGCCCGCCTGGAATCGCTTAACTGCGGCAAGCCGTTGCACCTGGCGCGCCAGGACGACTTGAGCGCCACCATCGATGTGTTCCGCTTCTTCGCCGGCGCCGTGCGCTGCCAGACCGGCCAGCTCAGCGGCGAATACCTGCCGGGCTACACCAGCATGGTGCGCCGCGATCCGATTGGCGTGGTGGCCTCGATTGCGCCGTGGAACTACCCGCTGATGATGGCCGCGTGGAAGATCGCCCCGGCGCTGGCGGCCGGTAATACCTTGGTGTTCAAGCCGTCGGAACACACGCCGCTGTCGATCCTCGCATTGGCCCCGGTCCTGAAGGACGTGTTACCACGCGGGGTCATCAACATTTTGTGCGGTGGCGGTGAAGGCGTCGGCAGCCATTTGGTCAGCCACCCCAAGGTGCGCATGGTCTCGCTGACCGGCGACATCGTCACCGGCCAGAAAATCCTGCAGGCTGCCTCCAAGACCCTCAAACGCACACACCTGGAATTGGGCGGCAAGGCGCCGGTGATCGTGTGCAACGACGCCGATCTGCAAGCCGTGGTCGAAGGCGTACGTGCCTACGGTTACTACAACGCCGGCCAGGACTGCACCGCGGCGTGCCGCATCTATGCCCAGGCGGGCATCCACGACAAATTGGTCGCCGAGCTGGGCGCAGCCGTCAGCAGCCTGCGCTTCGCCGGCAAGCGCGATGCCGATAATGAACTCGGCCCGCTGATCAGCACACGCCAGCGCGACCGCGTGGCCAGCTTTGTCGAGCGCGCCCTGGGCCAGCCGCATATCGAGCGGGTCACCGGCGCGGCCGTGCATTCCGGGGCCGGCTTCTATTACCAGCCGACGCTGCTCGCCGGTTGCAAGCAGAACGATGAAATCGTCCAGCGCGAAGTGTTCGGCCCGGTGGTCACCGTGACCCGCTTCGACGAACTGGAACAGGCGGTGGACTGGGCCAACGATTCCGAATACGGCCTGGCCTCCTCCGTCTGGACCCAGAACCTGGACAAGGCCATGCAGGTCGCCGCGCGCCTGCAATACGGCTGCACCTGGATCAACAGCCATTTCATGCTGGTCAGCGAAATGCCCCACGGCGGCTTGAAGCGCTCGGGGTATGGGAAAGATCTGTCCAGCGATTCGCTACAGGACTACAGCGTGGTGCGCCACATCATGGCCCGCCACGGCCAGCATCTTTAAAACAACAACTAAGCTCATGCGTCACGGCTTCACACACTGCCCCGACCATAATTAAAGAAGAGGGAACCCCCATGTCTGCGCATAAGACCGCACTGCTCAGTGCCTTGACCACCGCGCTGCTGGCCAGCGTCAGTATCCAGGCCGCCGAACCGCTCAAGGCGGTGGGCGCTGGTGAAGGCCAGTTGGATATCGTCGCCTGGCCCGGCTATATCGAACGTGGCGAAAGCGACAAGGCCTACGACTGGGTCACAGGTTTCGAGAAGGAAACCGGCTGCAAGGTCAACGTGAAAACCGCCGCCACCTCTGACGAAATGGTCAGTTTGATGGCCAAGGGCGGTTATGACCTGGTCACCGCGTCCGGGGATGCGTCGCTGCGGTTGATCGTTGGCAAGCGTGTGCAACCAATCAACACGGCGTTGATCCCCAACTGGAAGAACATCGACCCGCGCCTCAAGGATGCGCCGTGGTACGTGGTGGGCCAGCAGACCTACGGCACCCCGTACCAGTGGGGGCCGAACGTGCTGATGTACAACACCACCGTGTTCAAGACCGCGCCCACCAGCTGGAATGTGCTGTTCGATGCGCAGAACCTGCCGGACGGCAAGCCGAACAAAGGTCGCGTGCAGGCCTATGACGGTCCGATCTACATCGCCGATGCGGCGCTGTACCTCAAGAGCACCCAGCCGGAACTGGGGATCCAGAGCCCCTATGAACTGACCGAAACCCAGTACAAGGCCGTGCTCGACCTGTTGCGCGCGCAGCAGCCGTTGATCCACCGCTACTGGCATGACACCACCGTGCAAATGAGCGACTTCAAGAACGAAGGCGTGGTGGCCTCCAGCGCCTGGCCGTATCAGGTCAACGGCCTGCAGAACGAGAAGCAGCCGATTGCTTCGACCATTCCCAAGGAAGGCGCCACCGGCTGGGCCGACACCACCATGTTGCACAGCGAGGCCAAGCACCCGAATTGCGCCTACAAGTGGATGGACTGGTCGCTGCAGCCGAAAGTCCAGGGCGATGTCGCCGCCTGGTTCGGCTCGCTGCCGGCGGTGCCCGCAGCCTGCAAGGAAAGCGAACTGCTCGGCGCCGAGGGTTGCAAGACCAACGGCTTCGACCAGTTCGACAAGATCGCCTTCTGGAAAACCCCGCAGGCCGAGGGCGGCAAGTTCGTGCCGTACAGCCGCTGGACCCAGGACTACATCGCGATCATGGGCGGGCGCTAAGCCATCTGACCCTCAGGGGCCGCTTCGCGGCCCAACGCAGCCTCGTGCCTCGGCAGCTGCTACGGATCTTTACTGCTCCTACACCGTTGGTAGGAGCTGTCGAGTGAAACGAGGCTGCGATTTCTGAGCACCTCCTACGATTTTATTTTTATCCAAAACGCGCCTTTTTGGAGCACCGCACCATGACGCTTGCAGTCCAATTCACCCACGTTTCCCGTCAGTTCGGCGAAGTGAAGGCCGTTGACCGGGTTTCCATCGATATCCAGGACGGCGAGTTCTTTTCCATGCTCGGCCCATCCGGCTCGGGCAAGACCACCTGCCTGCGCCTGATCGCCGGTTTCGAGCAACCGAGCGCAGGCTCGATCCGCATTCATGGCGAGGAAGCCGCTGGCTTGCCGCCGTATCAGCGTGACGTAAACACGGTATTCCAGGATTACGCACTGTTCCCCCATATGAACGTGCGCGACAACGTCGCCTATGGCCTCAAGGTCAAAGGCGTGGGCAAGACCGAACGCCTCAACCGCGCCGAAGAAGCCTTGGGGATGGTCGCCCTCGGTGGCTACGGCGAGCGCAAGCCGGTACAGCTCTCCGGCGGCCAACGCCAACGAGTGGCCTTGGCCCGTGCCCTGGTCAATCGCCCCCGCGTGTTGCTGCTCGATGAACCCTTGGGCGCCCTCGACCTCAAGCTGCGCGAACAGATGCAAAGCGAGCTGAAGAAGCTGCAACGCCAGCTCGGCATCACCTTTATCTTCGTCACCCACGACCAGACCGAAGCGCTGTCGATGTCCGACCGTGTGGCGGTGTTCAACAAGGGCCGTATCGAACAGGTCGACACCCCGCGCAACCTGTATATGAAACCGACCACCGCGTTCGTCGCCGAGTTCGTCGGCACCTCCAACGTGATTCGCGGCGAGTTGGCCCAGCGCCTCAGCGGCAGTGCGCAGCCGTTTTCGATTCGCCCGGAACACGTACGGTTTGCCGAGGGCCCGCTGGGCGCCGGCGAAGTGGAAATCAGCGGCCTGCTGCACGACATCCAGTACCAGGGCAGCGCCACCCGCTATGAACTGAAACTGGAAAACGGCCAGGCGCTGAACATCAGCCAGGCCAACAACCAGTGGCTGGACATCAGCAGCGGCCATCAGGTCGGCCAGTCCATCACCGCCCGCTGGGCGCGAGAAGCCATGACGCCGCTGACTGACCGCGCAGGCGAGGTGTGACATGAGCCTGGCCCTTTCCCAACCGCCGATGCGCAGGTTTTCCAACCTGCTGTACCGTAAGCCCAACCTGTACCTGGCGATGCTGCTGGTTCCGCCGCTGATCTGGTTCGGCGCGATCTACCTGGGTTCGTTGCTGACCCTGCTATGGCAAGGCTTCTATACCTTTGACGACTTCACCATGGCGGTCACCCCGGACCTGACCCTGGCCAACTTCGCCGCGCTGTTCCAGCCTTCGAACTTCGACATCATCCTGCGCACCCTGGGCATGGCGATCGTGGTGTCGATCGCCAGCGCCATCGTCGCCTTCCCGATCGCCTACTACATGGCGCGCTACACCACGGGCAAGACCAAGGCGTTCTTCTATATCGCGGTGATGATGCCGATGTGGGCCAGCTACATCGTCAAGGCGTATGCCTGGACGTTGCTGCTGGCCAAAGGTGGAGTGGCGCAGTGGTTCGTGCAGCACCTGGGCCTGGAACCGGTATTGCAGTTCGTGCTGGGCATTCCCGGCGTGGGCGGCAGCACCTTGAGCACCTCGCACCTGGGGCGTTTCATGGTGTTCGTCTATATCTGGCTGCCCTTTATGATCCTGCCGATCCAGGCGTCCCTGGAGCGCTTGCCGCCGTCGCTGCTGCAAGCCTCCGCCGACCTCGGCGCCAAGCCGCGCCAGACCTTCATGCAGGTGATCCTGCCACTGTCGGTGCCGGGGATTGCCGCCGGTTCGATCTTCACGTTTTCGCTGACCCTGGGCGATTTCATCGTGCCGCAACTGGTGGGTCCGCCGGGTTACTTCGTCGGCGGAATGGTCTACGCCCAGCAAGGCGCCATCGGCAATATGCCCATGGCGGCGGCGTTCACCCTGGTACCGATCGTGCTGATCGCGGTTTACCTGTCCATCGTCAAACGCCTGGGGGCCTTCGATGCACTCTGAGAAATCATCATTAGGCTTGAAGATCGCAGCCTGGGGCGGGTTGGTATTCCTGCACTTCCCGATCCTGATCATCTTCCTCTACGCCTTCAACACCGAGGAAGCCGCGTTCAGCTTTCCGCCCCAGGGCTTTACCCTGAAGTGGTTCAGCGTGGCCTTCGCCCGGCCGGATGTGCTGGAAGCGATCAAGCTGTCGTTGCAGATCGCCGCCATCGCCACCCTGATTGCCATGGTGCTGGGCACCCTGGCCTCGGCGGCGCTGTATCGCCGCGAGTTCTTTGGCAAGCAAGGTGTGTCGCTGATGTTGATCCTGCCGATTGCGCTGCCGGGGATCATCACCGGTATTGCACTGCTGGCGACGTTCAAGACATTAGGCATCGAGCCGGGGATGTTCACCATCATCGTCGGCCACGCGACGTTCTGCGTGGTGATCGTCTACAACAACGTCATTGCCCGCCTGCGCCGTACGTCCCACAGCCTGATCGAAGCCTCGATGGACCTGGGCGCCGACGGCTGGCAGACCTTCCGCTACATCATCATGCCCAACCTCGGCTCGGCGCTGCTGGCCGGCGGCATGCTGGCGTTTGCGCTGTCGTTCGACGAAATCATCGTCACCACTTTCACCGCCGGCCACGAGCGTACGTTGCCGCTGTGGTTGCTCAACCAATTGAGCCGGCCACGGGATGTGCCGGTGACCAATGTGGTCGCGATGCTGGTGATGCTGGTGACGATGTTCCCGATCCTCGGCGCCTATTACCTGACCCGCGGCGGTGAAAGCGTGGCCGGGAGTGGTGGTAAATAATTTTTTATTGAAGACACCGAGCCCTCTCCCACATTCAGAGCCGGTTTATTCAGTGACATAACGATCGCTTTTTGGAGGACTGAACCATGCAAACCAAACTCTTGATCAACGGCCACCTCGTCGAAGGCGAAGGCCCGGCGCAAGCGGTGTTCAACCCGGCATTGGGCCGCGTGCTGGTGGAAATCAAAGAAGCCAGCGAAGCCCAGGTCGACGCCGCCGTGCGCGCCGCCGATGCGGCCTTCGAAGGCTGGTCGCAAACCGCGCCCAAGGATCGCTCGCTGTTGCTGCTGAAACTGGCCGACGTGATCGAAGCCCACGGCGAAGAACTGGCCAAGCTGGAATCGGACAACTGCGGCAAGCCCTACAGCGCCGCGCTGAACGACGAGATCCCGGCGATTGCCGACGTGTTCCGCTTCTTCGCTGGCGCCAGCCGTTGCATGAGCGGTTCGGCCGGCGGTGAATACTTGCCCGGCCACACCTCGATGATCCGTCGCGACCCGGTGGGCGTGATCGCGTCCATCGCGCCGTGGAACTACCCACTGATGATGGTCGCCTGGAAAATCGCACCGGCCCTGGCCGCGGGCAATACCGTGGTGCTCAAGCCGTCGGAGCAAACCCCGCTGACCGCGTTGCGGATGGTCGAGTTGGCGTCGGAGATTTTCCCGGCCGGAGTACTCAACCTGGTGTTCGGCCGTGGGCCTACCGTGGGCAGTCCGCTGGTGAACCACCCGAAAGTGCGCATGGTGTCGCTGACCGGTTCCATTGCCACCGGTGCGAATATCATCTCCAGCACCGCCGACAGCGTGAAGCGCATGCATATGGAGCTGGGCGGCAAGGCGCCTGTGATCATCTTCAACGATGCGGATATCGATGCAGCGGTGGAAGGCATTCGTACCTTTGGCTTCTACAATGCCGGCCAGGACTGCACCGCAGCGTGCCGGATTTATGCGCAGGCGGACATCTACGACGCCTTTGTGGAGAAGCTCGGCGCGGCGGTCGCCAGCATCAAATACGGCTTGCAGGATGACCCGGCCACTGAGCTGGGCCCGTTGATCACCGCGCAACACCGCGACCGGGTTGCCGGGTTTGTCGAACGCGCCGTGGCGCAGCCGCATATCCGCCTGGTCACCGGTGGCAAGGCGGTGGAAGGCAATGGTTTCTTCTTTGAGCCGACCGTGCTCGCCGATGCGCAACAGGACGATGAAATCGTGCGCCGCGAGGTGTTCGGGCCGGTGGTGTCGGTAACCAAATTCACCGATGAGGCGCAGGTACTGGGCTGGGCCAATGATTCGGACTACGGGTTGGCGTCATCGGTATGGACCGCCGACGTAGGACGCGCCCACCGCCTGGCCGCGCGTTTGCAGTACGGCTGCACCTGGGTAAACACCCATTTCATGCTCGTCAGCGAAATGCCTCACGGTGGTCAGAAACTGTCGGGGTATGGCAAGGATATGTCCATGTATGGCTTGGAGGACTACACCACGGTTCGGCATGTGATGTTCAAGCACTGATCGCCCAAGTGCCGTAACGCTTTATTGTAGGAGCGAGCTTGCTCGCGAAGAACGCAAGCGCACCGCGGTTAGTCAGAATGTCCGCGTTATCGTTGACGTTCTTCGCGAGCAAGCTCGCTCCTACATTTGGATCTTCATAATTCGTGGGTAATGTGTTCGCTCACAGCGTCGGAAATGTCTTGTCGCATTTGCAATGCAATCACCCCGCCATCAATCAATTTTCCTACGTCATCGAACCGCTTAAGCTATCCGGCGTCTGTTTAATGTCCGTTGTGTTTGGCCGAAGGCATGTCCGAACCGTAATTTCTGATCCAGCACGTGCCAGGAACGGCGCGGGATTTGCTCACGACAGGTTGTCTCTATGCACCGCAGGAATTTGCTCAAAGCCTCCATGGCCATTGCGGCCTACACCGGTTTATCGGCCAGCGGCCTGCTTGCCGCGCAGGCCTGGGCCGGGAACCGTGCCGCCGATGGCAAGGCCGTGGCGTTCGATTTTGAAACGCTCAAGGCCCAAGCCAAACAACTCGCCGGAACCGCGTATAAAGACACCAAACAGGTGCTGCCGCCCACCCTGGCGACCATGACCCCGCAGAATTTCAACGCCATCGGCTACGACGGCAACCATTCGCTGTGGAAGGAATTGAACGGCCAACTCGACGTGCAGTTCTTCCACGTAGGCATGGGCTTCAAGACGCCGGTGCGCATGCACAGCGTCGACCCCAAGACCCGTGAAGCCCGGGAAGTGCATTTCCGCCCCTCACTGTTCAATTATGAAAAAACCACCGTCGACACTAAACAGCTGACCGGCGACCTGGGTTTCTCCGGCTTCAAGTTGTTCAAGGCGCCGGAACTGGATCGCCATGACGTGCTGTCGTTTCTCGGCGCCAGCTACTTCCGCGCGGTGGATTCCACCGGCCAGTACGGCCTTTCCGCACGCGGACTGGCGATTGATACCTACGCGAAGAAACGCGAGGAGTTCCCCGACTTCACGCAGTTCTGGTTCGAGACCCCGGACAAGAACGCGACCCGCTTTGTGGTCTACGCCCTGCTCGACTCGCCGAGCGCCACCGGCGCCTATCGCTTCGATATCGACTGCCAGGCCAACCAAGTGGTGATGGCCATCGACGCCAACATCAATGCCCGCACCGCCATCGAACAGTTGGGCATCGCCGCCATGACCAGCATGTTCAGTTGCGGCACCCACGAACGCCGCATGTGCGACACCATCCACCCACAGATCCACGATTCGGACCGCCTGGCGATGTGGCGGGGTAATGGCGAGTGGATTTGCCGCCCGTTGAATAACCCGGCCAAGCTGCAGTTCAATGCGTTCGCCGACACCGACCCGAAAGGTTTCGGCCTGGTGCAGACCGACCATGAGTTCGCCAGCTACCAGGACACCGTCGACTGGTACAGCAAGCGTCCAAGCCTGTGGGTCGAACCGACCACCGCCTGGGGCGAAGGCTCGATCGACCTGTTGGAAATCCCCACCACCGGTGAGACCCTGGACAACATCGTGGCCTTCTGGACCCCGAAAAAGCCGGTGGCGGCCGGCGACTCACTCAACTATGGCTACAAGCTGTACTGGAGCGCCCTGCCCCCGGTCAGCACGCCGCTGGCGCAAGTCGACGCGACCCGTTCCGGCATGGGCGGTTTTATCGAAGGTTGGGCACCGGGCGAGCACTACCCGCCAGTGTGGGCGCGCCGGTTCGCCGTGGACTTCAAGGGCGGCGGCCTGGACCGTTTGCCGGCCGGCACCGGGATCGAGCCGGTGGTGACCTGCTCCCACGGCGAAGTGAAAGACTTCAGCGTGCTGGTGCTCGACAACATCAAGGGCTACCGCATCCTGTTCGACTGGTACCCGACCAGCGACAGCGTGGAGCCGGTGGAACTGCGGCTGTTTATTCGCACCCAGGACCGCACCCTGAGTGAAACCTGGTTGTATCAGTACTTCCCGCCGGCACCGGAGCAGCGCAAGTACACCTGATCCAGATCGTTCCCACGCTCGCGTGGGAACGATCCTCGCGCACAGCATCAGAACCGCGACACACTCTTCATCGCTCCAATCAGATACCGCATCGCCACCTGATCGCTTTCGGTCAGGGCGCGATACTGCGCCAGTAATTCGGCTTCGTCCGAACTCAACCTGCGGCCACGCAAGGACACCCTGCGGGTAAAAAAAGACACCACCGCACCCGCTACACCATAGGACTTGGCCATGGACTGTTTCTCCTGATATCGATCAAAAACTCCTGTGCCCACAAACCGTTTCCCGGGGAGCGCAATGCCTCTCTGTACAAACAGACTGACTCTCTGGGCCAGAAATCAGTCGTACCCTAAGCGTAGAAACAATCTCGTTACGTGTGGGATTTTTTTAGAGCATTCACTTAAAAAATCACTTCGGTAACAAATACCTACAACCCCATCCCACAGCAGCAGGCAAAAAAAACCCACCGGTTCAAGGTGGGTTTCGAGGGCGCCGACGCAGGATCAATCCCTCAAGTCAGACTCATGAATCGGTTGGTCCCGATGGGTCGCTCGTTGGTACTGAGCCGGCCAAATGGCCTTGCGCCCACCCAGATCATCATCGGCATGCAACGGCCAGTAAGGGTCACGCAGCAGTTCACGCGCCAGGAAGATGATGTCGGCCTGGCAGGTACGCAGGATGTGTTCGGCCTGAGCCGGCTCGGTGATCATGCCGACGGTGCCGGTGGCGATGCCCGATTCCTTGCGTACACGCTCGGCAAAGCGCGTCTGGTAACCGGGGCCGGTGGGGATTTCGGCGTTGGCGGCAGTGCCGCCGGAAGACACGTCGATCAGGTCCACGCCCAGATCTTTGAGACGGCGCGCGAGCTCCACGGTTTCATCAGGGTTCCAGCCGTCTTCCACCCAGTCGGTGGCCGACACTCGCACGAACAGCGGCAGCTCCTGGGGCCAGGCTTCGCGCACCGCCTGGGTCACTTGCAGCACCAGGCGGATACGGTTCTCGAAGGAGCCGCCGTACTGGTCCTGACGCTGGTTGCTGATGGGCGAGAGGAATTGATGCAGCAGGTAACCATGGGCGGCGTGGATTTCCACCACTTCAAAACCGGCGGTCAGGGCGCGCCTGGCGGCGGCGACAAAGTCGGCGATCACTTGCTGGATCTGCGCCTCATCCAAAGGCTTGGGTTGGGTGTGCTGCGGGTCAAAGGCAATCGGCGACGGCCCCACCGGCACCCAGCCACCGTCTTGCGGCTTGACGCTGCCGTGCTTGCCGATCCATGGCCGGTGGGTGCTGGCCTTGCGCCCGGCATGGGCCAGCTGGATGCCCGCCACCGCGCCCTGGGCGGCGATAAACCGTGTGATGCGCCGCAGGGGTTCGATCTGTTCGTCGTTCCACAGGCCCAGGTCTTCGGCCGTGATGCGGCCATCGGCGGTTACAGCGGTAGCTTCGGTGAATATCAGCCCGGCACCGCCGACCGCGCGGCTACCGAGGTGGACGAGGTGCCAGTCGTTGGCCAGGCCATCGACACTTGAGTACTGACACATCGGCGACACGGCGATGCGGTTGAGCAGGGTCAATTGGCGCAGGGTATAGGGTTCGAGCAGCTGGCTCATGGCGCACCTCTTCTTGGCTTTTGGGCACTTTTGTAGGAGCGAGCTTGCTCGCGAAGGCCTCATAGGCGCCGCGTTTATCCAGGATTAACGCGTTACCGTGACGTTTTTCGCGGGCAAGGACTAGGCGTCCCCCCGCTCCTACACAACAGTGCTTAGAGCCTAGTCGACAACCGTGGATTGCACAGGGTTCAGACGTAAAGCGGGAGCCGATTGCCGGCTCCCGTACCGCGCAGGCTTACATTTCGACCTGGGTGCCCAATTCGATCACTCGGTTGACCGGGAGCTTGAAGAACCGCAGGTTGCCGTTGGCGTTCTTGAGCATGAATGCAAACAACGCTTCGCGCCAACGGGCCATGCCCTTGATGCGGGAGGCGATGACGGTTTCACGGCTGAGGAAGTACGTGGTGCGCATCGGACTGAAATCCAGGCCGTCCAAATGGCACAGCTTCAAGGCTTCGGGGACATCCGGCTCATCGGTAAAGCCGAAGTGCAGGATCACGCGAAAGAACCCTTCGCCGTAGGAATCCACCTCGAAGCGCCGTGAGGCCGGGACACGCGGGATGTCTTCGTAGACCACTGTCAGCAACACCACCTGTTCATGCAGCACCTGGTTATGCAACAGGTTGTGCAACAGCGCATGGGGCACGGCGTCCGGGCGCGCGGTAAGGAACACCGCCGTGCCCTGCACGCGATGCGGCGGCTGCACGCGGATGCTGCTGATGAAGATCGGCAACGGCAGGCCACCTTCGTCGAGGCGGTCCACCAGCAATTGCTTGCCGCGCTTCCAGGTGGTCATCAGCACGAACAGCACAATCCCCGCCAATACCGGGAAGGCGCCACCCTGGATGATCTTCGGCACGTTGGCCGCGAAGTACAGCCCGTCCACCAACAGGCAGCAGACCAGGACCGGTACGGCCAGAATCGGTGGCCATTTCCACAGCAACAGCATGACTGCCGACACCAGGATGGTGGTCATCAGCATGGTCCCCGTCACCGCCACGCCGTAGGCCGACGCCAGTGCGTTGGAGGACTCGAAACCCAGCACCAGCAGGATCACGCCGACCATCAGCGACCAGTTCACCGCACCGATATAGATCTGGCCCTGTTCGGCGCTTGAGGTGTGCTGGATATGCATACGCGGGATATAACCCAACTGGATCGCCTGGCGCGTCAACGAAAACGCACCGGAAATCACCGCCTGGGACGCAATCACCGTGGCCAGGGTGGACAACACCACCAGCGGGATCAGCGCCCAACTTGGCGCCAGCAGGTAGAACGGGTTGCGTGCGGCTTCCGGGTCGCCCAGCAGCATGGCGCCCTGGCCGAAATAATTGAGCACCAACGCCGGCAAGACCAGGATGAACCAGGCGCGGGCGATGGGTTTGCGGCCGAAGTGGCCCATGTCGGCATACAGCGCCTCGGCACCGGTCAACGCCAGCACTACCGCACCGAGGATCGCCACGCCAATGCCAGGGTGGGCCTCGAAGAAACGCACGCCCCACATCGGGTTCAGGGCATTGAGCACTTCAGGGTGCAGGGTAATGCCATACACACCGAGGCCACCCAGCACCAGGAACCAGGTCACCATCACCGGCCCGAACAGCTTGCCGATGCGGTCGGTACCGTGCTTCTGGATCAGGAACAGCGCCACCAGCACCACCAGGGCGATCGGCACCACCCATTTTTCCAAGCCGTCGAACGCCAGCTCCAGGCCTTCAATGGCCGACAGCACCGAAATCGCCGGGGTAATCATGCTGTCGCCATAGAACAGCGCAGCACCGCACAGGCCGCACACCACGAGGAAACTGCGCAACTTCTTGCGCTCCCCCGCCGCCCTTCGCGCCAACGCGGTCAGGGCCATGATGCCGCCTTCGCCCTGGTTATCGGCGCGCAGCACGAACAGCATGTACTTGATCGACACCACCCAGATCAACGACCAGAAGATCAGCGCCAGGATCCCCAGCACACCGTCATGGTTGACCTGCACCCCATAACCGCCGTTGAACACCTCTTTGAGGGTATAGAGCGGGCTGGTACCGATATCGCCGTAAACCACCCCGACCGCTGCCACCAGCATTCCGATCGGCTTTGCGTTGGAATGCTCGGCACCTGCTGCCTGACTACTTGCCTGACCCATCAACCACTCCTGCCCTTTGACCTGAGGTCTCTTATAAACAGCGCGTCTAAGCTGACCCTAGCATGCGCTGTTTTACTTCTCGTAACAGACGTTTTATTGACCCAAGGGTTTTCCCCGTGCGCAACGGCGCGAAGCATAGCGCAGCAGTCGTCGTATTTCCCTGCATAAAGCTGGAGTCTTTTTGCCTGCATTGACGTCATTTAGTTCCAACGCTAGGTTTTTCGCTTTTTACGGACTTCGCGATTTCCGACGCATGGGTTGCATAGCGGCGTGCTGGGAACAAAAAGCGTTTGATCAAATTTGATGGGCTGTCTCATACTCTGGCTGTAGCCACAACGTAGCTACAACTTTGAGAGGGAGTCATGATATGCCTGCATTACTGAAGACTACTGACGTGCGATGCCGCATCGATGAGGATTTGAAGGAGCGTGCCACTGCTGTGCTCAATGCCTGTGGGCTTAGCCTCAGTGACGCCATGCGTCTTTTCCTCCGCCAGGTCGTGACAACACAGGGAATACCGTTTGAGGTGCGGGTTCCTTCGCAGAAGACCGCTCGTGCCATGGCACAAGCGCATGCGATACGTCGCCAGTTTGACTCGATCGACGACATGCTAAGGGACACTGATGGCGAAACAGGAGAAGAAACAAAAGCGCGCTGACCTGCCAAAACAATGCGCGCAGACGCCTGAGTTTAAAAAGTCCTGGGAACGCTACAAGCGTGCCGGGCGTCGGGATATGAATGAGGTCCGGGTGGTGATGGTGATGCTTTTTTTAGGCGAACAACTACCCGCCGAGTATCGAGACCATGCGCTTACCGGGAATTGGGACGGTTTCAGAGAGTGCCACATCGGCGGTGATTTTCTGATGATTTATGAACAATCGCGGGCTGACCTGACCACCTTTGTGGACTTGGGGAGTCACGCGGAATTGTTCGCGTAGTGATTGGCGAATCGAATGACGCAGCACTCGTCGCATTTCCCTGCATAAAGCTGGTCAAGTGCGTTGCCCGTCGCTAGAATTGCGCACTTTTTGATCAGAGGCGCGGCAAGCGCCCGTCCGCAGCCCTGTCGTGCCCGACTGGCGGCGTCATTCAATACCGAGGTTAGACATGTCCACCACCATCGCAAAAGCCAACCCCAAGGTTGGCTTTGTTTCCCTGGGTTGCCCGAAGGCGCTCGTCGATTCCGAACGCATCCTCACGCAACTGCGCATGGAAGGCTATGACGTGGTGTCCACTTACCAGGACGCCGATGTGGTGGTGGTCAACACCTGCGGCTTTATCGACTCGGCCAAGGCAGAGTCCCTGGAAGTGATCGGCGAAGCCATCAAGGAAAACGGCAAGGTCATCGTGACCGGCTGCATGGGTGTGGAAGAAGGCAATATCCGCAACGTGCACCCCAGCGTACTGGCCGTGACCGGCCCGCAGCAGTACGAGCAAGTGGTCAATGCCGTGCACGACGTAGTGCCGCCGCGCCAGGATCACAACCCGCTGATCGACCTGGTACCGCCCCAAGGCATCAAGCTGACCCCGCGTCACTATGCGTACCTGAAGATTTCCGAAGGCTGCAACCACAGCTGCAGCTTCTGCATCATCCCGTCGATGCGCGGCAAGCTGGTCAGCCGTCCGGTGGGTGACGTACTCGACGAGGCCCAGCGCCTGGTCAAGTCCGGCGTCAAGGAGCTGCTGGTGATCTCCCAGGACACCAGCGCCTACGGCGTCGACGTGAAATACCGCACCGGCTTCTGGAACGGCGCGCCGGTGAAAACCCGCATGACCGAACTCTGCGAAGCCCTCAGCAGCCTGGGCGTGTGGGTGCGCCTGCACTACGTCTACCCGTACCCGCACGTGGACGAGCTGATCCCGTTGATGGCCGCCGGCAAGATCCTGCCGTACCTGGACATCCCGTTCCAGCACGCCAGCCCGAAAGTGCTCAAGGCCATGAAACGTCCGGCCTTCGAAGACAAGACCCTGGCGCGCATCAAGAACTGGCGCGAGATCTGCCCCGAGCTGATCATCCGTTCGACCTTCATCGTCGGCTTCCCCGGCGAAACCGAAGAAGACTTCCAGTACCTGCTGGACTGGCTGACCGAAGCGCAACTGGACCGTGTGGGTTGCTTCCAGTACTCGCCCGTGGAAGGTGCCCCGGCCAACCTGCTGGACCTGGCCGTGGTCCCGGATGACGTCAAGCAGGACCGTTGGGAGCGCTTCATGGCGCACCAACAGGCAATCAGCTCGGCGCGCCTGCAACTGCGTATCGGCAAGGAAATCGAAGTGCTGATCGACGAAGTCGACGAGCAAGGCGCAGTCGGCCGTTGCTTCTTCGATGCACCGGAAATCGACGGTAACGTGTTTATCGACGATGCCAGCGGCTTGAAGCCGGGTGACAAGGTCTGGTGCACCGTGACCGACGCCGATGAGTACGATCTGTGGGCTGAAAAGCGCGACTGATCGAAAAAACTTGAAAAGCCCTGCTTCTGGACAAGATGCGGGGCTTTTTTAGGTCTATCTTTTGCCCATCAGCGCCAATCATCGCAAGGGGCAGCGGGCATGCGTCAGCATTCGGTTATCCACACACCTAAAGCCAGCGACTACGCGGAGTTGGCGCGCATCTGGGAGGCCTCGGTGCGGGCCACCCATGATTTTTTGCCGGACAGTTACATCATATTGCTGAAAAACCTGCTGCTGACCCGCTACCTGGATTCGGTGATGCTGATCTGCACCAAAGACGCACGCCAGCGTATTACCGGGTTTGCCGGGGTGGCGTGCGGTAAGGTGGAGATGCTGTTTATCGACCCGCAATACCGCGGGCAAGGCCTAGGCCGGCAGTTGCTGCGTTATGCAATCGAGCGCATGAACGCCGACGAACTCGACGTTAACGAGCAGAATCCCCAAGCCTTGGGGTTCTATTTCAAGCAGGGTTTCGAAGTGGTCGGACGCACCGAGCATGACGGCCTGGGCCAGCCCTATCCGTTGCTGCACCTGCGCCTGCGCCAGCAACAACAAAACGCCCGTCAGGGCTAAATGAAATGGGGCCGGGATTAACCGCGCCCACACAGGTACAATAGCCGCCCCCTTTTGTTACGGCCCTTGTCATGACTGACCCCATACGCCTCTCCAAACGCCTTATCGAACTGGTCGGTTGCTCCCGTCGGGAGGCTGAGCTGTTTATCGAAGGCGGCTGGGTCTCGGTGGACGGTGAAGTGATCGACGAGCCGCAATTCAAGATCACCACCCAGAAGGTCGAACTGGACCCGGAGGCCAAGGCCACTGCGCCAGAGCCGGTGACCATCCTGTTCCACGCCCCGGTTGGTGTCGATGCCGAGACGGCAATGGCCTCGATCAGCGCCGAAACCCTCTCGGAGGAACACCGCTTCAGCAAGCGTCCGCTCAAGGGCCACTTCCTGCGCCTGACCGCCAGCGCCGACCTGCAGGCCAAGGCCAGCGGCCTGCTGGTGTTTACCCAGGACTGGAAGATCCTGCGCAAGTTGACCGCCGATGCCGCCAAGATCGAGCAGGAATACGTGGTGGAGGTTGAAGGCGACATGGTTGCCCACGGCCTCAACCGCCTGAACCACGGCCTGACCTACAAAGGCAAAGAGCTGCCAGCCGTAAAAGCCAGCTGGCAGAACGAAAATCGCCTGCGATTTGCGATGAAAAACCCGCAACCAGGCGTGATCGCCCTGTTCTGCGAAGCCGTTGGCCTGAAAGTCGTCGCTATCCGCCGCATTCGCATCGGCGGCGTGTCCATCGGCAAAGTGCCGGTTGGCCAATGGCGTTATCTGTCCGGCAAAGAAAAGTTCTAAACAGCCTCCCCCTTTCCAGGCACCGCCCCACCCGGCGGCGCCCACCGTTGAAAACCAGGATTGCCCACCATGATTCACAACGACGTACTGCGCAGCGTGCGCTACATGCTCGACATCAGCGACAACAAGATGGTCGAGCTTATCAAGCTCGGCGGCATGGACGTGACCAAGGAAGACCTGCTGACCTACCTCAAGAAAGACGAGGAAGAAGGCTTTGTGTTCTGTCCGGATGAGGTCATGGCCCACTTCCTCGATGGCCTGGTGATCTTCAAGCGCGGCAAGGACGAAAGCCGTCCGCCGCAGCCGATCGAAACCCCGGTGACCAACAACATCATCCTCAAGAAACTGCGTGTGGCCTTCGAACTGAAGGAGGACGACATGCACGCCATCCTCAAGGCTGCCGAATTCCCGGTGTCCAAGCCTGAGCTGAGCGCGCTGTTCCGCAAGTTCGGCCACACCAACTACCGCACCTGTGGCGACCAGTTGCTGCGTAACTTCCTCAAGGGCCTGACGCTGCGCGTCAGAGCATAAGAACAGCCATAAGCTTCAAGCTGCAAGTTAAAAGCTTGTGGCTTGCGGCTTGCAACTTGAGGCTCCAGTAATGGCCTACCAGGTCTCGCCCGTCGGTTTCGTACGCTCCTGCTTCAAGGAGAAGTTCGCCATTCCGCGCCAACCGCAACTGGCGCCTGCCGCGCGGGGCGTGCTGGAGTTGGTGGCGCCGTTCGACCAGGGCGAGGCGGTACAGGGCCTGGAGCAGGTCAGCCATGTGTGGCTGTTGTTTCTGTTCCACCAGGCCCTGGAGGACAAGCCCCGCCTGAAAGTGCGCCCGCCCCGCCTGGGCGGCAACACGTCCATGGGCGTGTTTGCGACCCGCGCGACTCATCGGCCCAACGGGATTGGCCAGTCAGTGGTCAAGCTGGACAAGGTGGAGCCAGGCCGGCTGTGGATCTCCGGGATCGATTTGCTCGATGGCACCCCGGTATTGGATATCAAGCCGTATGTGCCCTACGCCGACATCATCGACACAGCCACCAACAGCATCGCCAGTGGTGCGCCGCAGCTGATTCCCGTGCAGTGGCTGAAGAGCGCACTGCAGCAGGCACAAGGCCATGCCCAGCGCCTTGGGGAGCCGTTGGTGGAGTTGATCGATCAGTGTCTGGCACAGGATCCACGGCCGGCGTACCAGACGCCAGGGCCTGAACGCGAATACGGGGCGCAGTTCTGGGATGTGGATGTGCGCTGGCACTATCCAGAGGCCGGGATGATTTGTGTGTTGGAAGTGGTGCCAGCGGGATAAACCGGAACCCAATGTGGGAGGGGGCTTGCTCCCGATGGCGGTGGATCAGTCAACGTGTATATCGACTGACCCATCGCCATCGGGAGCAAGCCCCCTCCCACATTTTTTACCGCAGTTATTTCTCGACGAACGCGCGCTCGATCAAGTAATCACCCGGCTCACGCATGCGTGGCGAAACTTTCAGGCCGAAGCTGTTCAGTACTTCGCTGGTCTCGTCCAACATGCTTGGGCTGCCGCACAACATGGCGCGGTCGTCCTCGGGGTTGATCGGTGGCAGGCCGATGTCGCTGAACAGCTTGCCGCTGCGCATCAGGTCGGTCAGGCGGCCTTCGTTTTCGAACGGCTCGCGGGTCACGGTCGGGTAGTAGATCAGCTTCTCACGCAGGGCCTCGCCGAAGAACTCGTTCTGCGGCAGGTGCTCGGTGATGAATTCGCGGTAAGCGACTTCGTTGACGTAGCGCACGCCGTGGCACAGGATCACTTTTTCAAAGCGCTCGTAGGTTTCCGGGTCCTGGATCACGCTCATGAACGGAGCAAGGCCAGTACCGGTGCTGAGCAGGTAGAGGTGTTTGCCCGGCTTCAAATCGTCAAGCACCAGGGTGCCTGTCGGTTTTTTGCTGATGATGATCTCGTCGCCTTCCTTCAAGTGCTGCAATTGGGAAGTCAGCGGGCCATCCGGCACCTTGATGCTGAAGAACTCCAGATGCTCTTCCCAGTTCGGGCTGGCAATGGAGTAAGCGCGCATGAGCGGGCGGCCGTTGGGCTGTTGCAGGCCGATCATCACGAACTGACCGTTCTCGAAGCGCAGGCCCGGATCGCGGGTGCACTTGAAGCTGAACAGAGTGTCGTTCCAGTGATGAACACTGAGGACACGCTCGTGGTTCATGTTGCTCATGTACGGGGGACTCCTGGAAATGGGTCTGCGCCAAAGATGAAGTGCGCAATTGCACAGCATTCTAATGGCGGCGACAATATCTGTTAACTGGATTATTAAGATAAGGGTTATCGGTTATATCGATATGCGATTTACTCTCCGTCAACTGCAAGTCTTCGTCGCCGTCGCCCAGCAGGAAAGCGTCTCCCGCGCTGCTGGCCTTCTGGCCTTATCTCAATCCGCCGCCAGCACCTCGATTACGGAGCTGGAGCGTCAATCCAGCTGCCAATTATTCGACCGTGCCGGTAAACGCCTGAGTCTCAACGCCTTGGGCCATCAGCTGTTGCCCCAAGCGGTGGCGCTGTTGGACCAGGCCAAGGAGATCGAAGACCTGCTCAACGGTAAGTCCGGCTTCGGCTCCCTGGCGGTCGGCGCTACCCTGACCATTGGCAATTACCTGGCCACCCTGCTGATCGGCAGCTTCATGCAGCAGCACCCCGAAAGCCAGGTGAAGCTGCATGTGCAGAACACTGCCAATATCGTGCACCAAGTTGCGCACTACGAAATTGACCTGGGTCTAATCGAAGGCGACTGCAGCCACCCGGATATCGAGGTGCAAACCTGGGTGGAAGATGAGCTGGTGGTGTTTTGTGCACCTCAGCACCCCCTGGCCAAGCGCGGCGTGGCCACCCTGGAAGAATTGACCCATGAGGCCTGGATCCTGCGGGAACAAGGCTCCGGCACGCGCCTGACCTTTGACCAGGCCATGCGCCATCACCGCAGCGCGCTGAATATCCGCCTGGAGCTGGAGCACACCGAGGCGATCAAACGGGCGGTGGAATCGGGTTTGGGCATTGGGTGTATTTCTCGGCTGGCGCTGCGCGATGCATTTCGCCGTGGCAGCCTGGTGCCGGTAGAAACCCCGGACCTGGACCTGGCCCGACAGTTCTACTTCATTTGGCATAAACAGAAATACCAGACCTCCGCGATGCGGGAGTTCCTGGAGCTGTGCCGCGCCTTCACTGCCGGGGTTCAGCGCAGCGACGAGATCGTGCTGCCGAGCATTGCCTGATCGTCAGATCAGAATCACTGCCCACACCAGGGTGATCATGGTCAGTGCCACGAATTGCGCGGCGCTGCCCATGTCCTTGGCGTTTTTCGACAGGGGGTGGCGATCGAGGGAAATACGGTCGATCGCCGCTTCTACCGCCGAATTGAGCAATTCAACGATCAAGGCCAACAGGCACACCGCAATCAGCAGCGCGCGCTCAACACGGCTGACGTGCAGGAAAAAACTCAGCGGGATCAGGATGACGTTCAACAAGACCAGTTGACGGAACGCCGCCTCACCGGTGAAAGCCGCGCGCAGGCCATCCAGGGAATAGCCCCCTGCATTGAAGATACGTTTGAGACCGGTTTGACCCTTGAAAGGCGACATAGACGTAGGCAACTGAACCAAAGGAGTGGGGAAACTAGATCACGCAAAGTCAAAAAAGCGTGAATCGGTAACAACTTAATGCTGAGCAATTGACTCAAGTTGTTGCAAGAGCAGCGCCGCCTGGGTCCGCGTACGCACCCCCAATTTGCGAAAGATTGCCGTGACATGAGCCTTGATGGTCGCTTCCGACACACTCAGCTCATAGGCGATCTGCTTGTTCAGCAAACCTTCGCAGACCATGGTCAGCACTCGAAACTGCTGGGGTGTCAGGCTGGCCAAGCCATCACGGGCGGCCTTGGCTTCGTCGGACACGTTGATGTGTTCAAACGCTTGCGGCGGCCAGGACACATCACCGTCCAACACTGCGCGCACGGCCTTCTGAATATCTTCCATCGCGCTGGACTTTGGAATGAAGCCGCTGGCGCCAAACTCCTTGGAACGCACCACCACGTCGGCATCCTCCTGGGCAGAGACCATCACCACGGGGATCTGCGGGTATTGCCCACGCAGGAGCACCAGCCCCGAAAAACCGTAGGCGCCGGGCATGTTCAGGTCGAGCAGCACCAGGTCCCAATCGGATTTTTCGGTAAGGCGGGCTTCCAGCTCGGCAATGCTGGCCACTTCAACCAGGCGCACGTCCGGGCCAAGGCCCAGGGTCACGGCCTGATGCAGCGCACTGCGAAACAGCGGGTGGTCATCGGCTATCAGGATTTCGTATGTGGCCATTGATTAAATGATCCTGTTTTTTATGGCAGCCCCGATGGGTTCGGGGTTCACCAATACACAAGGCGACGGCCAGGCAGCCATCGCCACAGGGTACGTTCAACGTCAAAAGCACTTGGAACGACGTCGAAAACTCACGGTTGCACCCCAATCGGCGCTCAGCATGCCCAGCGCAGCCTGGGGGGTCAAGCACTACGCCCATGGGCATTTTAGCGGCATGCAGGTTTACGGTGCCATCATGCAAACGTCGTCTGGCTATAGCGTGGCTATATAGGGTGCAAGACGAGTATGGACGCTGTCGGTCGGGTCCAATGGCAGCTGGAACTTGGCGGCCAGGTAATGGGTGCTGAATACGTCGAGGTAGGCGTCCAGCACTTCGCTGGCAGCGGTGTCATCGGCCAGTTCCAGGCACAGGGCGGCGACTTCGGCGGTGCAGAAATGGTCATCACGCTTGGAGCGGCGCAGTTTGTAGCGCGAAAGCTGCTCAGGCGCCAGGCTCAATACCGGCAGATACTCCAGATAGGGACTCTTGCGGAACATCTTGCGCGCTTCGCTCCAGGTGCCATCCAGCAGGATGAACAGCGGGCGCCTGCCTTCTGCCACCGTCACGGTACTGACGACACGCTCGGGCGCCACGAATTCGCCGGGGAACACGATGTAGGGCTGCCACTGCGGGTCAGCGAGCAGGGTGAGCAAATCCGGGTCGACTTCGGTACGCGACCAGGCGAATGCCGTGGTGTCCTCGACCACGTCGGCGATCAGCCAGCCGGTGTTGCTGGGTTTCATCGGTTCGACATCGTGCATCAGCAGGCACATGGCGGACCTGGCCGCGACCTGGGGGCGCCAGGCGCACAGGCAATACTCGGGGATGACCCGGCAGCCGGGGCAGCGTTCGGCACGGGAGCCTCGATTGACGAAGGGCTTGATCGCGCGTGCCAGGCGCTGTGCGCGCAGGCGGGAGACGGCATGGCTCATCGGATGCGCCGTACAGAGGGGTAGATCGACACGGAGAAAACTCGTGGAAGGCTGAAGTGACCGCAGTTTACCAGCGATACGCCTGGCTGTAGTGGCAAGGGGTCACCTATAATTGCGCGCCACTGAACGCACAGCGCAGTGGCTGGTCTATGCACCAGTAACCGAATCAGGAGAGTTTCATGCTGCGTTCCATGCTGCGTCTTGCCGCCCCATCCATCGCACTTGCGCTGGTACTGCCCGTGGGCGCCCAGGCGGCCTCGCTGCTGGAGGCCCAAATGAACCGGAAGCTGCAAAGCGTCGCGACTGAAAGCAACAAGGACCTGCCCCGGGAAATCGACGAAAAAACCCTGGAAGTGGCCTACACCGTTGAGGGCATGCAACTGATTGATCACCTCAGCGTATTGCCTGATCGCGCCGAACAGATGCGCGCCAACCCCAAGGCGGTGTACTTCCAGCTGGGGCAAAGCGTGTGCCTGAACAAAGGTTATCGCGAGCTGATGGCCAAGGGCGCAGTGATGCGCTATGAAATCACCGAGAACAAGACCAATCGTCCTGTGGCATCGGTGAAATTCGTGGAAGCGGATTGCCCGGCACCGGCTGCCGCCAAGAAGAAAAAGTAATCTTCGCTTGCCCTTCGCGCGCTGCTGTCCAGTAGCGCGCACTCCCCTGCTTCATTTCCCTGCAGGCGGCTAAACTCCCTGCTGAGTGACCAATAAGCGGTTGCCAGCCAAGGGTTTTTCGGCCCATGATCAAGTCATCCCGACCGCCCGTTCATCACGGCTTCCACGCCGTTCTGTAACATTTCCAGGGCAAAAGAGGGTTGCCCTCCTGCGACGTGCAGTGCAAAGGTTTTTTAAATCACAAGGAACATACAGAGCCCGTTTGCTGCCTGGCGAACACGTGCAATGCCTTGGTATGCAGCGACACATGCAGTGTCGTGGCCCCCGGACGAATCTCTCGCCGTTGGCCCAGCCTCTGTGAAGAAGGAGAAGTTGAATGCCTTACGAACCGAATGACCGCCTGCTCCGGCATTTTGAAGAAAACGGGGCCGACCTTACGCAACAGGTTGAAGCTCAGCTCCAGCAGATCGCCCCCAACAGCCCGAATATCCCCCTGTATCGCGACATGATCCTGACCGTGCTGCGCATGGCCCAGGACGACCGCAACCGCTGGAACGCCAAGATCACCTTGCAAGCCATTCGCGAACTGGACCACGCCTTCCGCGTACTCGAACAGTTCAAGGGGCGCCGCAAGGTCACGGTGTTCGGCTCGGCACGCACCCCGGTGGAAAGCCCACTGTACGCCTTGGCCCGTGAGGTGGGTGCCGCACTGGCCCGTTCGGACCTGATGGTAATCACCGGTGGTGGCGGCGGCATCATGGCGGCGGCCCACGAAGGGGCAGGCCTGGAACACAGCCTGGGGTTCAATATCACCCTGCCGTTTGAACAGCATGCCAACCCGACCATCGATGGCACCGAGAACCTGCTGTCCTTCCACTTCTTCTTTACCCGCAAGCTGTTCTTCGTCAAGGAAGCCGATGCGCTGGTGTTGTGCCCGGGTGGTTTCGGCACCCTGGATGAAGCCCTGGAAGTATTGACCCTGATCCAGACCGGCAAAAGCCCGCTGGTGCCGGTAGTGTTGCTGGATGCGCCCGGTGGCGGTTTCTGGCAAGGCGCCCTGGACTTTATCCGTAGCCAGCTGGAAGCCAATCGCTACATCCTGCCCACCGACCTCAAGCTGGTACGCCTGGTGTACAGCGCTGAAGAGGCAGTGGAAGAGATCAATCAGTTCTATGCCAACTTCCATTCCACGCGCTGGTTGAAACGTGAGTTTGTGGTGCGCATGAATCACCCGCTCAGCGATCGAGCGCTGGCTCATTTGCAGAGTGAATTTGCCAGCCTGCGGTTGAGCGGAGAATTCCAGCAGCTTGCCTATACCGGTGAGGAGCATGATGAGCCGAAGTTCAGCCATTTGACGCGGTTGGTGTTCAACTTCAATGGCCGTGACCAGGGCCGGTTGCGGGAGCTGGTGGATTACATCAACTTGCCGGAGAACTGGGCGCAGGCTCAGGGGAAGACGCAACAGCGGGTAGCGCCGCAGCCGGCGTGAAATCCAAAAACGCAGGATCCAGAAACGCAAAAAGGCCCGCTATTTTCATAGCGGGCCTTTTTTGGGGGCTTCAGGTTTGGTGTTTCAGGTTTAGATCGAAGGTGAGGCTATTGGGGCTGCTTCGCAGCCCAGCGCGGGGCAAGCCCGCTCACCACAAGCAAGCCCGCTCGCCATAACAAGGCCGTTCACCGCACAACAAGGTTGTTCAGTCGTCCATATCTCGACCGCTGAGTAAGCGGCTGATCATCTCCATAGAAAAACCGCGATAACTCAAGAAGCGTCCCTGCTTGGCGCGTTCCCTGGCATCAATGGGGAGATGACCCGAGAATTTGCGGCGCCAGGTGTCCTCCAACTGCGCCTGCCAACTGATACCGCACTCACGCAAGGCAAGGTCGATATCGGCGCGCTGTAAACCACGCTGGCTCAGCTCTTCGCGAATACGCGCCGGGCCATAGCCGGACCGGGCTCGGTAGGAGACAAAACTTTCGAGATAACGGGATTCGGAAAGCAGCCCCTCTTCCGTCAATCGGTCAAGGGCGGTTTCGATCATCTCAGGTTCCGCACCGCGCTGACGCAGTTTACGCGTCAGCTCGACTCGACCATGCTCGCGGCGAGCGAGCAGGTCCATTGCGGTGCGCCGAACGGCGACAAGTGTATCCAGTACAACGGTCATCGTTTATTTCAGATGTCAGTGTCGGCTTCTTCTACTTCTTCAACCGGCTCGCGGTTGGCGGCAGCTTTCACGTCTGGTGTTGGGGTCAGCAGTTTGTCGCGGATCTGCTTCTCAAGCGTGGCAGCGATGTCCGGGTTGTCCGCCAGGAACTTGGCCGAGTTGGCCTTGCCCTGACCGATCTTGCTGCCATTGTAGGCATACCAGGCACCGGACTTTTCGACGAAGCCGTGCAGCACGCCCAGGTCGATCATCTCGCCGTTCAGGTAGATACCCTTGCCGTAGAGAATCTGGAATTCAGCCTGGCGGAAAGGCGGAGCCACTTTGTTTTTCACGACCTTGACGCGGGTTTCGCTACCCACAACCTCGTCACCCTCTTTCACCGCGCCGGTACGGCGGATGTCCAGGCGGACCGACGCGTAGAACTTCAGCGCGTTACCACCGGTGGTGGTTTCCGGGCTGCCAAACATCACGCCGATCTTCATGCGGATCTGGTTGATGAAGATCACCAGGCAGTTGGCGTTCTTGATGTTACCGGTGATTTTACGCAGCGCCTGGGACATCAGGCGGGCTTGCAGGCCCACATGCATGTCGCCCATTTCGCCTTCGATTTCAGCCTTGGGTACCAGGGCTGCCACGGAGTCGACCACGATCACGTCGATGGCGTTGGAGCGCACCAGCATGTCGGTGATTTCCAGGGCTTGCTCACCGGTGTCCGGCTGGGACACCAGCAGGTCATCAACGTTGACGCCCAGCTTGCCGGCGTATTCAGGATCCAGGGCGTGCTCGGCGTCGACGAACGCGCAGGTGGCGCCCATTTTTTGCGCCTGGGCAATCACCGACAGGGTCAGGGTGGTTTTACCGGAAGATTCAGGACCGTAGATTTCAACGATACGACCTTTTGGCAGGCCGCCAATGCCGAGCGCGATGTCCAGACCCAGAGAGCCAGTGGAAATAGCCGGGATCGCCTGACGGTCGTGATCGCCCATACGCATTACGGCACCCTTGCCGAATTGACGTTCGATCTGACCCAGGGCCGCAGCCAAGGCTTTCTTCTTGTTGTCGTCCATTAAAGTCCTCACGTAATCAATAAGGCCTGACGGCCAACACCTGTATAAGTAGACAGTATTGTTCCACAAAGATCGGAGATCGCCTACCCCTGATTTTCTATTTCTGCTGCAGCTCGTCGCAACAAGCCCTCCAGCGCGGCCTTCACCGTTTGTCGGCGGACCTCATCGCGGTTGCCGGAGAAGTGCGCAAGCTCGGCCGTGACCTCCTCGCCAACGCCAAAGGCCAGCCACACGGTGCCCACCGGCTTGTCCACCGAACCACCATCGGGCCCCGCCACACCGCTGACCGCCACGGCAAAGCGCGCCAGGCTTTTCTCCTGGGCGCCGCGCACCATGGCCTCCACCACTTCCTGGCTGACCGCCCCAACCTTTGGAAACAAGGTTTCCGGCACATTCAACTGCCGGGTCTTCTGCCGATTGGAATAGGTGACATACCCCGCCTCGAACCAGGCCGAACTCCCCGGGATCCGCGTAATGGCCTCGGCGATACCGCCACCGGTACAGGATTCGGCCGTGGTGACGTGGGCATTGAGCATCTGCAGGCGGCGGCCCAGGTCAGCGGCAAGTTGAGTGATTTCCTTCACGACGGTCTCCAGAAGTGGGCGGGGGTTTGCCTACCCTACAGGAGCAAATCGCTCATGCAAGCGACAGACTGGAACAAGAGATTAGCGGGCGACAGCGCGCACATACGCCTGGCAAGCGCGCAAGGCGATCAGTCCTTGGTCGCCGGCATCGGTGATGCCGATAATTCGCTGAGCATGCGCCGGGTCAAGTCGGGCTCGTGCGGCTGCATGAACCAGGCCGCCGGTGGTGGTGGTACTTGGCACTGCGCAGCCATCGGCGGCTTCGGTGGCGTCGAGAAGGACTGACAACCGCACATCAACAGTGGCCAGACGGTCGCGCAGAGCAGCCTGGTTACGTTGGGCATCGCTCAACTCCCGAGCATGGTGTTGGTCGCTGGCACTGAGCTGTTGCTCCAGGGCCAGCCGTTTGTCCTGTTCAGCCTGTTGTTGATGCAAGGCCGCCTGGCTTTGCTGGCTGAGCGCCTGTGCATGGGCAGAAGCCTGGCGCTCAAGCTGTACCCCCAAGCGCCAGGCCTGGACCTGCCAGGTCACCGCCACCAACAGGCAAGCACCGATCAGTTGGTAGGCCCCTAGGAAACGCATAACACCGCCTTCGCCCGCGCCCACAGCCGCAAGCGATCCTCCAGCCCATTCAGCCCGCCATTGATACGCCGTGTAATGGTGGTGAACTGGTCCTTGTCGGCCAGCTCATTCAGGCCATTGACCTGCCAGAACCAGGCGGCCGACTCAGCCGCCCCTTGCGGTTGCTCCAGCAACATCGGCTCCCGTAAAAGACGATCATCACCAAACAGCGCCTGGCTGCATGCCAGGTAATTGCGCCGACCGGTGATCTGGATCAGTCCTCGGCCGCGGTACAACTGGCCATCGCCATCCGCTTCGGGGCTATTGCCCAGGCGCGCGGCCAGGCTGCCGGTGTCGTATTTGCTCAGGTAGTAATCGCTGCCCAGTTCACGGACGTAACGCAGTTCGGCGGATTCGTGGCCAATCTGGGCGAGGAAGGCGGCGATGCGCTTCGCACAGTTGATCTCGAAACGAACGAAAGCCGCATTCAAGGGCATTAAAAAAACGCCCGCTCTAAGGCGGGCATCCGGCATAACGTCAAGCAGCTGGGGGAGTGTTATCACCATTGGTTTTACTCTCGAAAAGTAACTATATCGACAACCCACCGGCCGTGATCGAACTGCGGTATCCCGTCGCCGGATCGCCGACATGAACCACCTGCTTTATCGACCAGCGCCCCTGCATATAGGACGGCCAGCTCTCATCCAGCACTAACAGGCCTTCCGCGGCCAACAATGGATTGCCCGGGCAATCGATCAGCAACTTCAAATTTTCACGCCCCACACGACGCAGTTCACCTTCGGCAACGGCGCGGGCTTCGGCTTCGTTCTGGTAGCGTTGGCGCAAGGTTTTGAACGGTGCATTCCCCACCTGGACGACGCGCTGCTTGCCGGCGGAGACATCCCACCAACTGGCACGGCAGCCTTGGTATTTCGAGCGGGATTTTTCGTCGAGCTTGGCGGTGATGAAGCTCTGTTCATCGGGGCGATTGTCATCCGTCACGGACAGCTTCACTTCCGGCAACAGCTGGCCGGAGAGCGATTTGGCTTGGCCGGCTTCGGCCAATACATAGAGTTCGTTAAACGGTTTAGTGACCGCACTATAGAGGCGGGCAAGGCGCGAAATGAACGCCATGTCACTTTCGTTGGACTGGTCGATGTGCGCGATCGCAATCCCCTCCAGCGCCGGCGCCACTCGCGGTGAATAGCCGTGACGACTGACCAGTTGGCGAAACAGCGCGCCCAGGGTGGTCGGACCGTAACTGGCGGATCGACGCTGGCGATAACCCGTTGCATCGACCACGCTGAAGGGCGCTGCGGTGGCCACTATCATCAAGCGCATGGGAAACAGCACCGGGGTGCGCTGGGTGACGACAAACTCGCCCTTTTCCACCAACCCCGATTCCAGGTAACCGGCACGCAAGCCGATCCTGCCGTTCAGTGTGGGCAGGCCGTCCAGGCCCTCGATATTGAGGGTCAGCTCCAGCCGGTCGGTCTCAATGCCCGCGGCGTCGGTGTGGCTCCAGCGCATCAGGCGTTGATTGAGCAGCGCCGCGTTGGCGCCATAAAACTCCACGATAGGCGTAAATCCCTGTGCCATGCCGCCTCCTTAATCCCAGGCCAAAACGGGTCGCACAGCTCCGGGCCGAGCGTGCAGTTCAGGCACGATCACCCACACGCCGGCCGGCAGCACCGGGCCATATTCGGCAAGCTCGGGGTTCAGGCGCCAGAGGGTTTCTTCCGCCGTGTCGTCGCAACGGCCCACCTCGCGATAAAGCAACAGGTTGACCGAATCACCGGCAATACTTCGTACTCTACGCATTGGCGAATTCCTCCAACTCCAGCGTCCAGGCCATGACCATGGCGGTGCCGTCATCGATGACATTGCTCTGGGTTTCCACAATCGAATTGATCCGCCACAAGCCCCAGTTACGGCCGATGCCGTCAACCAGGGGCAACGGCGCCCGCGCATTTTGCAGCGCGCGCAATTGGTCCAGGCGCTGCATGCCTACGCCGTACATGGCCGTGCCGCTGAATGTGAGTTTTTCCAGCTTCTGACCGCTCTGCCGCGACTGCGACTTGCTGGCAATAATCGCCAGGTCACTCCAGCCGCCGTCGCTGGCACGGACCAACGAGGAATAGGCAAACCCTCGAGACAAGCCGAAAATAAAGTCGCCGAGCACCATTTGTTGTCGCATCAGTCACCTCCAGGAGAATCGGCCAGTGCCGCATTGCGTCGGATGCCGAGGGCGTCGCTGAGCATCGGCAGACACTGAAATTGCAGCGCCTGGATCACCTGGTTGACGACCTGCTGGGCATCGGCGGGGTTTACACCGGTGATCTGGATGCTCGGGGCGAGGGTCACTTGCACGTTGTCCGTGCACGCACCGCTGAGTTCCTTGCTCACCGCACCAGGCGCTGGCAGGCGATCACTTGAGCCGAGCAATTGGTTACCGAGCCAGGCTCCCGCCTCACTGCCCAGCAAACCACCGATTGCACCACCGACAGCAGTACCAACACCGGGAAAAACCATTGTGCCAATGGCCGCACCTGCGGAGGCACCGGCCCAGGCGCCACCGGCGGTGCTGAGGCCTGAGCCGACGGCTTTTGCGTCACCATTGCGGACACCTTGGATCACGTCAGTGGCGACGGCGGCATATTTCAGAGGGCCAAGTCGGCGAACGCCGGTTGACTCAAGTTTGGCAAGTACTCCGGTTAGTCCACTGGCGGGGATATTCGACGAACTGGGCACTGCACCCACGAAGGACTGCAAGCCTTGCAAGGGGGCTCCCGAATGAAAGCCCATTTGCGAGCCCCCTACCCAGTTACCAGTGCGTTCGGACACACGACGAAGCGGTGAGCCGCGCCCACCGATTTTTTTACGGCCTTTGATCATCTTGCCAATCTTGTCGATAGCAAGATCAATAAGTTTATCCGCGGCTTTGCTCTTGGCAGAGTCCCATAACGTGTCCAAGGCCGACTTGCCCGCGTCGGCAGAAGGATCGGCAGGCGGCGCCTTCGGCTCATTTTTCAACGCGCCCGCGGCGACATCGACCTCTCTCGGTGCCAAAGAATTGCTGTTGATGAACAACGTACTATTAAGCGTTTCCAACGTCTCACGCAGCCGCACTTGCTCCTGCGTCAGAGCATTGATATCCACACTCAGCGTGGCCAACGTAGAGCCGAGCATAAACTGCGGGTGCGATGCAGCCTCCAGGCTTACAGGCGCCACAGCACGTGTGGAAAACGGGGCGAGTGCATTGCCCAGATCCGCCTCGCCGAACATCCAGCGCAGGTCTTCCTGGGCGAGCTTGATCCCGTATTTAGTCTCTTGCATCCCGCTCTACTCCTGTTTAACGCCAAGCCGAGTGATCGCGATGTCGTAGCGGCGTAATGCTTTTGCGGCGTCCCAAGCAAGGATCTCCGCTTCATTGACCGAATACACCAGCGGCACCACATCGAGGATTACATCGATGTCGCGTTGCGAAAGAAGGCCGCCGGTTGATTTAAAAAATCGTCGATACGCTCCTGCAGCTGCGTCCAGTCGGGCACGGTCAGGCCGGCCAGGTCGGGGATCATCAAGCCGGTGCAATGCGCAGTGATGAACTCGGCGCGCTCTTTGTTGGTGGGGAGTTTTTTCATCACCTTGGTGGCGCGCAGGGCGGGCATTTCCAGGGGCAGAACGGTGAGGCTGCGACCCGCAGCCTCGAGGGGCAGCAACAATCGGACCGGCTGGTCGTGGGCCGATTGCTCAGCGTCACCGAGGAAAAACGACGCAGGGCGCGTCGACATTTCATGTACGTATTGGGCGATGGTCACGTAGTCCGGGCGCTTGAGCTGGTCGAGTTCTTTTTCCGACAGGCCGGTGGCGAGTTTCGCCAGTTCGAAAAACTGGTCGTCCTCGTCATCACCGGCCCGGGCCAGCGCTTCTTTTTGCGCGGCGTAGTACAGCGGCTTGAGTTGCACCTGCTGGATCGTCGCGCCGGTGTCGGCGGTGATCGGAGACAGCAGGAGGTGCAGCGGTGGCATCCAGGCCATGGGGCAATTCCTTGATCAAATAAGGGGCGAGCACGCCCGCCCCCGGGGAGTTACGGCATCAGCACCGCACGGCGGGCATCGCCGAGGATGTCTACACCATTGAGCACGAACTTCTGGGTGCGCACGTCGATGTCGATGACCGGGATGCCGTTTTCCAGGCGGTTGTAAGTGCGGCAGGAAAGCTCAAGCGTGGTGAGAGCCTTGTCGCCCATCTTCAACTTGGCTTCGACCAGGGATTTCAGCTTGCCGCCGACCGTGTGATAGGTGAAGTAGGTCTTGCCGTCCTGATCCTGGCCGGCTTCCCGCACGTTCAGCAGGATGTCATCACCCAGGCGTACACCCAGGGCCAGCATGATTTCCGGGCCGGCACCTTGCAGCACCAGAGTGGCATTGAGCACCTTGCCGCTCTTGGCCATTTCCTCGGCGATAAAGCGCCCGCCGGACATGGGCTCCATGTCGAATTCAATCTTCGGCGGAGTGAATTCCTCAAC
This sequence comes from Pseudomonas sp. Yb2C2, assembly GCF_052112325.1. Lineage (NCBI taxonomy): Bacteria > Pseudomonadati > Pseudomonadota > Gammaproteobacteria > Pseudomonadales > Pseudomonadaceae > Pseudomonas > Pseudomonas sp. Yb2C2. The sequence goes on from NZ_JAVAJK010000002.1 coordinate 240,897, forward strand.
CGTCGCGGACAACGGCAGGCCTTGAAGGGTGGCCGCAATGGCCTGTCTGACTCGGTTGGTAAACATTAGAGAACGTCCTCCAGGAACTGCTCGATGATTTCATCGCGGGCGTTGAGTTGATAAATCATGTGTTCGTTCGGCGCATAGCGGCCGTAATCGATGACGATGAACCAGGTGCCGTTCTTGTACTTCTCGACACTGTTGAGCTCCGGGTGCAGGTACACGCTGCCGCCGGGAATGGTTTCGTCGGCGACCAGGGTTTGCAGCCAGTCGTTGATACGCTTGACCTCCTGGTCCATGAAGGACTTGGTGAGGTTCTTGGCCATGGCTTTCTGGCCCGCCTTGACCAGCTTGCGGCTGATGGCATCTTCCAGGCCGACATAGCTGATGAACTTGCCGGTGATGGAGCGATTACCCAACAGCGAGAAACCGCCGAGGATGGTGCGGGCGTAGTAGCTCACGCCGTAACGGTTGAGCAGGTCGCCTTCGGTGGAGGTGTCGAGGATGTTGTACTCGACCACCCGGGAAACGTCCTCGGCGAACGTCACCTGGTTGCCTGGGCTTTCCCATTGCTTGACCTTGGCCAGCGCAGCGATCGCCAGGGACGACGGCGCAAGGAACACGTTTTTCTTCGCCGCCTTGGAGTACACCGACGGCATGTTGTGCACCAGCAGGCAACGGTCGAAACCGAGGTCGGCACCGCCCAGTTCACCGCTGTAGGTCACCTGGTCGGCCACCGCCGCGTCCTTGCCATCCAGCACTACACGGGCCTTGATGCGCTTGCCGAAGGCCGCGAACTCACCCGCCACAGCCTTGGTACCGGTGAAGCCTGGGGCGCCGATAATGGTCAGGTCTTCCGGCACGCTTGCAAGTGCCGCCAGTCCCAACTTGCGACCGGTGACCGGCTCGTTGCCGCCGATTACATTGTTGAGGGTGTCCGCCGGGGTGGCGCCCTCTTCCACGATCACCACGTAGACCGGCACCTTGACCACTTTGAGGATCTGGTAGACTGCGTGGAACAGCGTGCCAGACTCCGCGCCGGTAGGGTCCAGCAGCGCATGGGTGGTGAAACTGTTGATACGGAACGGCGCGTTTTTCGGGATCGACGCATGGGCATTCGGCGCGGTGCCGACCAGGCCGATCACGTTGTCGCCAAGGCCGCCCATGGCCTCGGGGGATTCGGTGGCATTGACGGTGATGCCGTTGTGCTCGAAGTTCAGAACCTCAGCCATGGTTAGTCAGCCTTCTTGGTGGTGGCCTTTTTGGCCGGGGTGGCGTTGAGGACGCTGGTCAGTTCCAGGCGGCCAGCGGTGCGCAGGGCGGATGCTTCGACGTCCAGCAGGTCCAGTTCCTCGCCGACGGTGGACCAATGGCCACCTCCGGTTGGGAATGGGATGAGGACGGTGTAGGTTTGGCGGGTAGACATAAGAGAGAATCTCCAGACGAAAAAAAACCGCGGGAGCGGTTTTTGGTGTTGTTTATGGTCATTAAAAAGCCCCAGAGTGCGGGGCGTTTATGCGGTGTCTGAGTCAACTTTTGCCGACTTTAATAACGCTTTATCGGGCCATCCTTCAAGGAGCATCGACTCTTCAAAATTTCCTTCGGCCAAGATCGACAGCAACTCCTTTTCCCGTGAGTAGCAGGCCTGAACATAGTCATCGACAACTTCAGCAACGCGGAGTATTTCGTTGGCGGAAAGAGTCACGAATGAACCATTCGCTAGTTTCCAATCTACGGAGTAACCCGTACTTCGCTGAGCCCTGAAAGCGCAGGCCGTCAGTTTTCCCTGAGTATCACGATCCGTCAGGATGTCTATTCCTTCAGCAGAAACACCAGACAATTCATGGCTGTAACGAACCAACGCGATTTCGGAGGGCCAATCCTTTTTCTTCTCTGGTGGAGCAGACAACTGAAGCTTTCCAGATGAGTTTGACGTGATCAACTTTCCAAACGACTGGCCCTCAAGCAACTCCTCATACTCCGTTTGTGAAACCTCAATGGAGTCCGCGGGGATATCAGCGTGCACGGCAGTGTTATAAAAACCTTTTGTGTCCAGACTGTATAAAACTTTCATGAGTTACCTCCCTATCGCAAACCAGCGCGCAGTGGCGAGTGAATCATAAGATCCCGAAATCGCGTCGAACCAACATACAAAAGATGTCAGTGACTGCGTGAAGGAAGTACTGAAAAAATGATTAGGGTCACCTACCGCGCCACTGGATCCTCGAATGCTTCCACTTATGTGATAAAGCTCCTTCGGAAAAGCTAGCGGGAAGCTAATAGTTACTGCCGCATCTGCCGGAGAAGCTGGACGAGCGGTAACACCCCACTGAAAGATTATCCCCCCTAGCCAAGTGGGTAGCGCCAAATAGCCATTGGCTGCAGCTAGAAACGCCACCCCCATTCTGAGCTTTTTGGGAGTAACAAAAGTAGCGTCGTCCGCTCCAGCATCAACCTGAATTTGAGTAGCCACCTTGGCAGTACCCTGGGCGATTTCAGTCGCCTGAGCAGCTAGCGATGCAAGCGCGACAATATCAACACTTCCCTGATTGATCGGCGCACTCCAAGCCTTGATGCACCAAACGACCGTGAGGTTTCGCGGGCGGGTCTCACCACCGCCTGTCGCTTCTACCCCTACGGCTGATAAAACACCTACTGTTTGATACCCGGGCGCCCCAAGGCTTCCGCCTGCATAGCTCCCATATTGCATTCGATGGGTGTGGGACTTGAATATATCCTCTTGCCAACTAGCAATCGCACGCCCGGCATCAACTCCGCGGCCATGGTCCCACCCGCGCAAAAACTCACCACGCGATTCCGGTAGTCGAAAATTGCCCCCCCCTTCGTCACCCTTATTGAAAACTCCCCCAAGAAGCTTCGCCAGATCAGGGTAAGCCGCGGCGCTCTGGACGCTACCGTCAACTTCCAAAAAGCCCACCGGGACTTTGTCGACTGGAAACGCAATCACGGCCCCAACCGGCAACGCCGAAGCCTTGGCAATCATCGCCTCAATCTCAGCCTTGGAATACGTCCCCTTCGCCAGGTAGTCCATCACCCAAGCCCGAGTTGCCTTCACCACCGTGTCATCAATCAGCAGCGTCACGATCGACGCATTACTGGTCTCAAAGATTGAGCGAATATAAAACTCTTTCCCCGATCCCGATGTCGCCAGCACCGGTTTATACGACTCCGGATATTTAACGACGGCATACAAGATCCCGGTGTCCGTCCACAGTCCGGCTTCCCGCACATACCAGCCGCCGACATCCGATGGAATGGTGACTTCGGCCATCAGCCAGTTGGCGTTTTTCTCGTCCTGGAACAGCGCATTCAGCGGCCCGCGCCAGACTTCGCGCTTGAGCGCCTTGGCGTTGGCGTCGGGGTTGTAGACAGCACCGTTGCCGTCACCGACGGAAATCTGCGCCAGTTTGATCGGCACGCCAGCCGCCTTGCAGGCGGTTTCGTAGGCGATCCCCGCATTCGTGAGCAGGGTGTAATAGTCAGCCATTTAGTGCTCCTGTGGATAAAGGGTGGTGGTTTCGACGCTGTACAGACCGGCCGCCATAAAGGCGCGGCCCGAGGCCTCGACGCCCGCCAGCACGTTTGGGTAGATCGTGGTCAGTTCGCCGCACAGCGTGGCGGCGCCAATGCTGTGGCGGCCGAAGGCGCTCAGGCCCACGGAGATCGACAGGATGTCGCGTTCGCTTTTGGCATCGGCCAGGCGGCGGTCGAGTCGGGCATCGATGGCTTCGCTGTAGGGCAATTCGGTCCAGGCCCGTACGGCAAAGCTGTAGGGCACGCCCGGCGGTTTCTGCGCATACCAGGCAAGCACTTCAGGGCTGAGTTGCAGGCCCTTGGCGGCATTTTCCAAGGCCTGGCGGGTGCCGGCCCGGCGCGCGGTGGGCCAGGCAAGTTTGACGGTCAGGCGCTTCTCGACCTCAGGGGCTGTGGCACTCCACTCGTTGACCGCCCGGTCCGCCGCCAGGTAAGGCAAGAACGCCGCGGGTGTACGATCCGGGTCCATCAGTTCGGGAAACGGTGGGGTGACCCGCTCCAGCAACGTGCCAAACCCCAGATCCAAAGCCTTCTCCAGCGGTGAGCTGTTGGCAGGCAACAAGCTCGCTTTGGGTTCACTCATAGCGTGCGCACCTCCACCTCGACGCCCCTGCAATACGGGGCCTGGAATGCCGTGCTGATGATCGGCGCCAGCGGCTCGAGGATCTGCAGCTGCGCGGCGCCGGCGCTGTGGATCGCATAGTCGATCCAACTTGGGTCCACACGGCCTTCCAGGCGATGGCAGGACTCTGCATAGCCTTGCAGCAGTTTCTGCGCGGCGACTTGGGTGAGTCCGGAATCCGGACCGGCGTTGATCCTGGCCACCACGCGAATTTTGTACGGCAGGATTTGTGCGCCTTGGACGGTGACCAGGTCGGTCTCAGGGCGTACATCGGGCCGTGCGAAATGTCGCCGTACGCCGTCAAGCAAATCGGCGGACGGCGTGCCATCTCCTTCCCTTGAAAGCACGGTGACCATTACTTCGCCAGGCGCCGTGCGCCGTCCGTTGCCATCCTTGACCTGGGCCGCGTAGCCGTCCGGATCGAAGGTGTAGCTGACGGTCACCACGCCCGGTGTGGCGCTTTGCACCTTGACCGACGGCCGCTCGCCGAGGGTGAAGACTTCACGGCGATACTGCATCCGCGAACCTGCCGCCGGCGCATGGGGTGCCAGGTAATAGCGCAGGCGCGCGTCGTCGTCGCTTTCCAGGGTGGGTGGCACCGGTGGGAAAGCCGCCGGGTCGCCGGGGTCGAGCACTTGGCGTTCCAGGCCCATATCGGCCAGGCGTGCATCCAGGTTGCTGCCGGTGGCCCACCACGCCAGCATCTGCTTGATGCGGGCGTTATATTTGCGTTCGTGGGTTTGCAGGCGTACGCAAAACGCTTCCAGGGCCAGGGTCAACAGCTCGCTTTCGTTGTCGAGACTGACCTTGAGTCTGGCCGCGCTGTGCGGCGCGCGGATGGCGACGTAGTCGACGACAAACGCCTTGAACTCCGCCAGCAGTGGTTCGAACTCATCGACCGCGATAATCGCCGGCTCCGCCAGTTGGTTCTGGCCTGGGATCAGCATGCTCATGTCACGACCTCGAAGGATTGTTGTCGGTTTTTCCAGGTGCCGGCAAAACGCAGCAATAACCCGGCGCCCTGGCGGGTGGCGACGATGACCTGGGGCTGGAAGTCGACAATGCCGTTCTGGCTGTTGTAGAACGCTTGCGCGGCGTGGCTTTGGGCGAGGATCAACAGGTCATCGCCAAGGTTCTGGCCGAGCAGTTGCGGGATCATCGAGCCGTACAACGGGCGCTTCTGGCGAGTGCCCAAGGGGGTGGTCAGCGCTCGGGTGGCACGCTGTACGAATTGCAGCCAGTCATCGACGGCTGCCCCGGTGTTCCTATCGATTCCGATCATGGCAAATCCTTATGCGCGGCTGATCACGCGGCCCTGGTGATCCACCAGCGGGCCGCTCAAATGCACACCGGCGGCATCCAGCGAGAGGCCGGTGGTGCCGAGTTGCAGGGTGATGCCCTGGGCGCTCAGGGTCAGGCTGGCAGCACCGACCTTGACGTCGACCTGTTCGCGGGATCCGCTGAACATGGTTGGGCCGTTAATCCAGTTGAAGGTGTGGCTGGCATCGTCGTAGTCGCTTTGGGTGCCATCCTGATGGCGCCGCCGGGTCAGCGAGGCCACGCTGGACACCGGTGGAAACAGACTACTGTTCAGCCCGAACAGCGCCACAGACTGCATGCCCCCTTCCCCACCGCCGTAGTTGAGCAACAGGCATTGCTCGCCCACCGACGGAATACGGGTTTCGGTCTGCGCACCGGCGCTGGGGTTGAAGAACCGAATCGCCGGGGTAAGCAACTCACCATGGCTGACCTTGCAGGTATTGCTGGCAGCGTCGACCTCCTGGCACACGCCAATGCGGCAGAAACTGTCCGCGCGTCGATACAGGTCTTCGAGCTGGGCTTCCATTTCCGCCAGGCGCTCGACAATCGGCCCCAGTTGCATGCGTAACAATGCGTCGAACATGGACTACTCCTGCAGGGGCCGATATTGATCCGGATCGTCGATGTCCGAGACTTCCCAGGTGCGGGCAAACAGCGGTGTGCCGGTGGGGTCTTCGAGCAACGACGGGCCGAGATAGAGGGTTTGGGTGAAGGACACGGTCCAGGTGTCGTAGTCCGTTTCGGCGCTGGCGAGCCCAGAGGGCGCCGCGACGACGGCCGTGGGTAAATCGCACTGGTCCGACGGCAGGCCCCAGCGGTTATCCAGCGCCAGGTCCATCAATTGGCTGGCCAGGTCGCACGCGTCAAAAGGCGCCGCCGCGCTGGCGACCGTAACCCTGAGTGATACCGACAAGGCATGCGCCTTGCGCCCTTCACGGGAACGCACACCGGGGCCGTTGCGTTCCACGCTGATCAGCACGCCAGTGTGATCCCCGGCGCCGCCAACGTCCTGGTGGTTGCCTACCTGTAATTGTGGGAAGGCACGCTTCAGCGCCCCCTCAATGGCTACAGGCAGTTGGGAGGGTTTTTCGATAAGTGTCATCAGTTGCGTCCTTGCAGCAGTTACTGCTGATCCGAGCGGGATGTCGGCGCTTCGTTGACCCCGATGCGCTTGGCCGCCCAGCGTTCATAAAGGCCGATGGCGACGTCTGCGCCGGCCATGGCCGTCAGGCAACCAATGGCGCCGGCGGTCCAGATCGACATGCCGGCGGCGTAGCACAGCATCAATGCCGAAACCCCGCAGACCATGCACGCCCCGGACCGCAGGGCCAGACGCCGGACCAGCGACCAGCCGCGGGCACCCTCCTTGTCGGCACGCCACATTTCGCCGGATACGCCGCCAATCAGCGCCAGTGCGATCACCAGCCAGATAGGCATTTCCGCTAACGCTTGCTGCTCGTTTGTCATGTCACGCCTCCTGGCTGAGCAATGCCGGCAACGCACCGGCTTTTGGGTAAATCCATGTATAGGTAGGCATTCCAAAAAGCCCGGTTGCCCAGGCTTTTCAGTAATGCGGTCCAGCGTCGATCTTTCGGCGCTACTGGCGCGGTACGGATCTTTCCTCGATGTTTTTCCGACCACGATCCCTGTCTGCCGGATAACTGCTTCTGGTGCTTTACGCTGCACACCCGGGTCAGTTGCCAACCCTCTGAACCGTTAAGGCCGGTTCATCGCTGCCTGTTGCTGAAGCGGTGTCACTAAAGAGCGTCGGCATCCTTGCCGGTGTTGCCTGGCATCCCTGCCATCGCTCTGATGGCGTCCTTGCCGATGTTGCGTGCCTTCCTTGTCTTCCTTGGCAGCATCCTTGCCGCCTCCACCAGGCCTTGTTGGCTGGCTTGAGATGAAGGATATGCATGTATGCATATACAGTCAATGCACAAATGCATTTATTTTACCATGATAATGCACTGATGCATTTCATGCCTTGCGGGCAAAGGGTTTGGCGATTTTCCACGGGCGAAAAAAAGCCCGCTCGATGGCGGGCTCTCTCTTACGCAAGGAGGTTAACGGGCGTACATCCCCCACCAGAACACATGACCGAGGATGCTGATCTGCTCATCCTGGATATCCTGGAAGCTGTAGTCCTCATCCGGGTGTTCATCGCGATTGAAACTGCGCAGGCGAATCCCGGAAGGCAGGCGATAGAGCTGTTTAACCCGCAGCTGGCCATTGTGATTGATGGCATACAAGTCGCCATCGACGATGTCGCCGATGCCACTTTTGCCAGCATTCACGCCGACCGTCGCGCCGTCGCGCAGTACCGGCAACATACTGTTGCCGCGCACCGTCACACACTTGGCCTGGTCGAACTGCACACCGTTATGTCGCAGGCTGCGCTTTCCAAAACGCAGGCTGGCCTTCTCGCTTTCCTCGATGACGAATCTTCCTGATCCAGCAGCCAATTCAACCTCGCGCAGAAAGGGGATCGACACCTCGTCATCATTAACGGGGGTGTCATCGTCCCACAGGCTTATATCCTTGAGTTCCGAATGCGTCGGGTCGCGCCCGTCATCGCGCAAAGCCCCCACCGCCGCACGCCCGCGCAGTTGATCGGTGCTGACGCGGAAGTACTCGGCGATACGCGAGATGTGTTTATCCGACGGATCAACGATCTTGCCGCTGAGAATCCGGGACAACGTGGATTGAGGCACGCCAGTACGCCGGTGAAGCTCCGTGGGGGAGATCCGGTCGCGGTCCAGCAGTTCTCTTAAGACGATAGAAACGTTGCGTTTTTGCATAGCGGCGATAGTGACGGGAGTTTTTGGGGTTGGCAAATGCTAATTTGCATCATTCATGCATTAATTATGCACTCGCAATACCTTTCAGTGGACCTGCTTCAATCGAAAGCGCATCTTCAGCGCGGGATTCATTGTGCTCGGCAGCGCCTTATATCTGCAAAGGGACCGCCTCTGCTATCGTGCGGCCTCTCACAGAAATGGAAGCATCGAAGAATGGGCTCATGGAAGACTCTGGCGATCGCTGCCGTGGCAGTGATCGGCAACCCGGTAGCGGCGGCTGAAAACGCCAACCCTTTCGATAAAGCGCTGATGTACACGACGTTCGTGCCCACCATCCTGATTGGGGGAGCCAGCGTTCTCACGACCGATGCGCCAAAGCTTTTCACATCCTCCAAAACCGATGCCCTCGCCTTTATCGGTTCGGACGGCGAGATCCGCGGTGCTGAGTTCGAACAGGCATCTCGGTACTATCGCGCGACCTACGCCTCGCCTCTTATGTCCGACATGCAACTGGCCAAGGCGATCGCCTCATCGTACTGAGGGAGGCATTTTCGGCTGCGCGCCAATAGCGACACGTCCCTGCGCATTTAAACAAATGCGCCATCCCACTTTGCGTTTTACCTATCCGTTTGCGACCTGCGAAGGGCCGACCTCGCGTGTTAACCTTGCAGCCATTGCAAAATCAGCAGGGCCGAGCGCCCCACCTTTGCCCCACTCCTTTCAACGAATTTGCCTATTATCCAATGAGTAAAAACACGTCCGATCTGTCCTCCCACACCCCGATGATGCAGCAGTACTGGCGCCTGAAAAACCAGCACCCTGATCAGTTGATGTTCTATCGCATGGGCGACTTCTACGAGATCTTCTATGAAGACGCGAAGAAGGCCGCCAAGTTGCTGGACATCACCTTGACCGCGCGCGGGCAGTCGGCGGGGCAGTCGATTCCGATGTGCGGGATTCCTTACCACTCGCTGGAGGGTTACCTGGTCAAGCTGGTGAAGCTGGGCGAATCGGTGGTGATCTGCGAGCAGATCGGCGATCCGGCCACCAGCAAGGGCCCGGTGGAACGCCAGGTGGTGCGCATTATTACGCCGGGGACGGTGAGTGATGAGGCGCTGCTGGATGAGCGTCGCGATAACCTGATCGCTGCGGTGCTGGGCGATGAGCGCTTGTTCGGGCTTTCGGTACTGGACATCACCAGCGGCAATTTCAGCGTGCTGGAGATCAAGGGCTGGGAAAACCTGCTGGCGGAGCTGGAGCGCATCAACCCGGTGGAGTTGTTGATCCCGGATGATTGGCCGAAGGATCTGCCTGCGGAAAAACGCCGTGGGACCAAGCGTCGCGCGCCGTGGGATTTCGAGCGTGACTCGGCACTGAAAAGTCTATGCCAGCAGTTCTCGGTGCAGGACCTTAAAGGCTTCGGTTGCGAAACCCTGACCCTGGCCATCGGCGCTGCGGGTTGCCTGCTCAGCTATGCCAAGGAAACCCAACGCACCGCCCTGCCGCATTTGCGCAGCCTGCGCCATGAGCGCCTGGACGACACCGTGGTGCTCGATGGCGCGAGCCGTCGCAACCTGGAACTGGACACCAACCTGTCCGGCGGGCGTGACAACACCCTGCAATCGGTGGTCGATCGCTGCCAAACTGCCATGGGCAGCCGTCTGCTGACCCGCTGGTTGAACCGTCCGTTGCGGGATTTGACGGTGCTGCAGGCGCGCCAGACGTCGATTACCTGCCTGCTGGACGGCTATCGCTTTGAAAAGCTGCAGCCGCAGCTGAAGGAAATCGGCGACATCGAGCGCATCCTGGCGCGGATCGGCCTGCGCAATGCGCGACCCCGTGACCTGGCGCGTCTGCGCGATGCCCTCAGCGCCCTGCCGCAACTGCAAGTGGCAATGACCGAACTGGATACGCCGCACCTGCAACAGCTCGCCGTAACGGCCGGTACCTACCCGGAACTGGCAGCGCTGTTGGAAAAGGCCATTATCGACAACCCGCCGGCGATCATCCGTGACGGCGGCGTGCTCAAGACCGGCTACGACAGCGAACTGGACGAACTGCAGTCCCTGAGCGAAAACGCCGGGCAGTTCCTGATCGACCTGGAAGCCCGCGAAAAAGCTCGCACCGGCCTGGCCAACCTGAAGGTGGGCTACAACCGCGTGCATGGCTACTTTATCGAGTTGCCGAGTAAGCAGGCCGAGTCGGCGCCCATCGACTATCAACGCCGCCAGACACTCAAAGGTGCCGAGCGTTTTATCACCCCGGAGCTGAAGGAGTTTGAAGACAAGGCGCTGTCGGCCAAGAGCCGTGCCCTGGCCCGGGAAAAGATGCTCTACGAGGCGTTGCTGGAAGACTTGATCAGCCAGTTGGCGCCGCTGCAGGACACCGCCGCCGCCCTGGCGGAGCTGGATGTGCTGAGCAACCTCGCCGAACGGGCGCTGAATCTCGACCTGAACTGCCCACGGTTTGTCAGCGAGCCGTGCATGCGCATCGTGCAGGGGCGCCACCCGGTGGTGGAGCAGGTGCTGACCACGCCGTTCGTCGCCAACGACCTGTCGCTGGACGATGATACGCGCATGTTGGTGATCACCGGTCCGAATATGGGTGGTAAATCCACCTACATGCGTCAAACCGCGTTGATCGTACTGCTGGCGCATATCGGCAGTTTTGTGCCGGCAGCCAGTTGCGAGCTGTCTCTGGTGGATCGCATCTTCACCCGGATCGGCTCCAGCGATGACCTGGCCGGTGGCCGTTCGACCTTTATGGTGGAAATGAGCGAGACCGCGAATATCCTGCACAACGCCACCGAGCGCAGCCTGGTGCTGATGGACGAAGTGGGTCGCGGCACCAGTACGTTTGACGGCCTGTCCCTGGCATGGGCGGCGGCCGAACGGTTGGCGCATCTGCGTGCCTATACGCTATTTGCCACCCACTACTTCGAACTGACGGTGCTGCCGGAAAGCGAGCCGCTGGTGGCCAACGTGCATCTGAATGCCACCGAGCACAACGAGCGCATCGTATTCCTGCACCACGTGCTGCCAGGGCCGGCCAGCCAGAGTTACGGGCTGGCCGTGGCGCAATTGGCCGGCGTGCCGAACGACGTGATCACCCGTGCCCGCGAGCACCTCAGCCGCCTGGAAACCACGGCCCTGCCCCATGAAACCGTGGTGGCCAGCCCTGCCAAGGCCAGCCGCAAACCTGCTGCGCCGCACCAGAGCGATATGTTCGCCAGCCTGCCCCATCCGGTGCTGGATGAATTGGCAAAGCTTGACCTGGACGACTTGACGCCGCGAAAAGCGCTGGAAATGTTATATGCACTGAAGACTCGGATATAACGCTCACGCTTGCAAGCTGATAGACTCTCGCGCGGTTTGGGATGCTGCTGGCTCTTAGCCTGGCCTGCAGACTATCGCTCCCGAACCTCGCGAGCCCTACCACAAAGGGTTTCGCTGCCGCCGCCTGAGGAGAGAATTAGAAATGACCTTCGTCGTCACCGACAACTGCATCAAGTGCAAGTACACCGACTGCGTAGAAGTGTGTCCGGTGGACTGCTTCTACGAAGGCCCGAACTTCCTGGTCATCCACCCGGACGAGTGCATTGACTGCGCCCTGTGTGAACCTGAATGCCCGGCCGTCGCCATTTTCTCCGAGGACGAAGTCCCGGCGGGCATGGAACAGTTCATTCAGTTGAACGTTGAATTGGCTGAAATCTGGCCAAACATCACCGAGAAGAAAGACTCGTTGCCGGATGCCGCCGAATGGGATGGCAAACCCAACAAGATTGAGCAACTAGAGCGCTAAAAGCGCCGCTGCCCAACAAAAAAAGGCCCTTCAAGGGCCTTTTTTGCGTTCCGGGGAACGCATTCACTTTTCTATAGACGAAAAAAGGGGCGGTATGACCCGCCCACATTTTTTCCCTAGTCCCTGTGTTCCTTTTCATCATCCTGATGAATCGCATCCTGCGACGTTCCTTCAACCATCGTTCCTTGATGGCTGTGTCAATCCGTGGACACAGGGCTGATGTTAGAGAGTTCCGAGGGAAGTTCAACGGGATCCAAACTTGGCACTGACAGTTTCCAGCGCCCAGACAAAGATAAATAATTGTTATATTTCAATTAGATAGAAAACTCCCTCAAGGATTAGAGACGCACACGCCCGGCAAAAAAACCAAACACTTACGAGAAAGTAAGCGAATGCTTACGCGCGCCATTGCGTAAAAGCGTAAAAGAAACCCATTGACCGATCTCCAGGCAAGAAAAAGCCCCGACAAGTCGAGGCTTCTTGTCCTTCAGCGAGTTCAGTCGTCGCTGACCGTAATGGTCGGCATTGCCGGGGCCGCCGCTTCCTGCAGGACGATCCGGGCGCCCACATGGCGAGCCAATTCCTGGTAGATCATGGCGATCTGGCCATCGGGCTCTGCCGCTACGGTGGGCTTGCCGCCGTCGGCCTGTTCACGAATGCCCATCGACAATGGCAACGAGGCCAGTAGTTCAACGCCGTACTGGGTCGCCAGCTTCTCGCCACCGCCTTCACCAAACAGATGCTCTGCGTGGCCGCAGTTGGAGCAGATGTGCACCGCCATGTTCTCCACCACACCCAGCACCGGAATGTTGACCTTGCGGAACATCTCCACGCCCTTCCTGGCGTCCAGCAACGCCAGGTCCTGGGGCGTGGTCACGATCACCGAGCCGGCCACCGGGACTTTCTGTGCCAGGGTCAGTTGGATATCGCCGGTGCCTGGCGGCATGTCGATCACCAGGTAATCCAGGTCGCCCCAGGCGGTCTGGGTGACCAACTGCAGCAACGCGCCGGAGACCATCGGCCCGCGCCACACCATCGGCGTGTTGTCATCGGTCAGGAACGCCATGGACATGACCTCCACGCCCATGGACTCGATCGGCACGAACCACTTCTGGTCCTTGACCTTCGGCCGCGTGCCTTCGGCGATGCCGAACATCACGCCCTGGCTCGGGCCGTAGATATCGGCGTCGAGAATACCCACGCGCGCGCCTTCACGGGCCAGGGCCAGGGCCAGGTTGGCTGCGGTGGTGGATTTGCCCACGCCGCCCTTGCCGGAAGCGACTGCCACCACGTTCTTGACGTTGGCCAGGCCCGGGATCTGCGCCTGGGCCTTGTGCGGGGCGATCACGCACTGGATGTCGACCTTGGCCGCACGCACGCCGTCGAGGCCCTCGATGGCCATTTGCAGCATCTGCGCCCAACCGCTCTTGAACAGGCCGGCGGCATAACCCAGCTCCAGCTGGACCGAGACCTGGTCACCCTGGACCTCGATGGCGCGTACACAGCCGGCGCTGACCGGATCCTGGTTCAAATAGGGGTCGGTGTACTGGCGAAGAACGGCTTCCACCGCTGCGCGATTGACGGCGCTCATGGGCAACTCCCGAAAAAAGACTGACTGAAACAGGCGGCTATCCTAACCGTTCCAGCAGCGTTACGGCATGCTTTCGCAGGTGCGGAAGATTCTGAAACAGCACCACGGGGTGAAATAAATTTCCCGGCGCTTTATAGTGGCCGACCTCCGTTTCATCAAGTAGCCGAGCCCCATGTCCGAGCCACGCAAGATCCTCGTCACCAGCGCCCTGCCCTATGCCAATGGTTCCATCCATCTTGGCCATATGCTTGAGTACATCCAGACCGATATGTGGGTGCGCTTCCAGAAGCATCGCGGCAATCAATGCATCTATGTCTGCGCGGACGACGCCCACGGTTCGGCCATCATGCTGCGCGCCGAAAAGGAAGGCATCACCCCGGAACAGCTGATCGCCAATGTGCAGGCTGAACACAGCGCCGACTTTGCCGAGTTCCTGGTGGATTTCGACAACTTCCACTCGACCCACTCCGCCGAAAACCGTGAGCTGTCGAGCCAGATCTACCTGCGTTTGAAGGACGCCGGGCACATTGCCACGCGCTCGATCACGCAGTATTTCGACCCGGAAAAGAAAATGTTCCTGGCCGACCGCTTCATCAAGGGCACCTGCCCGAAATGCGGCACTGAAGACCAGTACGGCGACAACTGCGAAAAATGCGGTGCCACCTACGCACCGACTGACCTTAAGAACCCGCGCTCGGCTATCTCCGGCGCCATCCCGGTACTCAAGGATTCCCAGCACTTCTTCTTCAAGCTCCCGGATTTCCAGCAGATGCTGCAAACCTGGACCCGCAGCGGCACCCTGCAGGACGCCGTGGCCAACAAGATCGCCGAATGGCTGGATGCAGGCCTGCAACAGTGGGACATCTCCCGTGATGCACCGTACTTCGGCTTCGAGATCCCAGGCGAGCCCGGCAAATACTTCTATGTATGGCTGGACGCGCCGATCGGCTACATGGCCAGCTTCAAGAACCTCTGCGACCGTACGCCGGAGCTGGACTTCGATGCGTTCTGGGGCAAGGACTCCACCGCCGAGCTGTACCACTTCATCGGCAAGGACATCGTCAACTTCCACGCCCTGTTCTGGCCAGCCATGCTCGAAGGTTCGGGCTACCGCAAGCCAACCGGCATCGCGGTACACGGCTACCTGACGGTCAATGGCCAGAAGATGTCCAAGTCCCGTGGCACCTTTATCAAGGCACGCACCTACCTGGACCACCTGTCGCCGGAATACCTGCGCTACTACTACGCCTCCAAGCTGGGCCGTGGCGTCGACGACCTGGACCTGAACCTGGAAGACTTCGTCCAGAAGGTCAACTCGGACCTGGTTGGCAAGGTGGTCAACATCGCCAGCCGCTGCGCCGGTTTTATCCACAAAGGCAACGCCGGCCTGCTGGTGGCCGAGAACGCCGCGCCGGAACTGACCGACGCGTTCCTGGCTGCCGCCCCAAGCATCGCCGACGCCTATGAAGCCCGCGACTTTGCCCGCGCCATGCGCGAGATCATGGGCCTGGCCGACCGCGCCAACGCCTGGATTGCCGACAAGGCCCCCTGGTCGCTGAACAAGCAGGAAGGCAAGCAGGAAGAGGTCCAGGCGATCTGCGCCACCGGCGTCAACCTGTTCCGCCAGTTGGTGATCTTCCTCAAGCCCGTGCTGCCATTGCTGGCCGCCGACGCCGAGGCGTTCCTCAATGTCGCCCCGCTCACCTGGAACGACCACGCCACGTTGCTCAGCAACCATCAGTTGAATGAATTCAAGCCTCTGATGACCCGGATCGACCCGGTCAAGGTCCAGGCAATGACCGACGCATCGAAAGAAGACCTGGCCGCCAGCCAGACCGATACCGGCGAATCGAAACCGGCCGGTAACGGCGAGTTGGCCAAGGACCCGCTTTCCCCGGAAATCGACTTTGACGCCTTTGCTGCCGTGGACCTGCGCGTGGCGCTGATCATCAAGGCCGAAGCCGTGGAAGGGGCCGACAAACTGCTGCGCCTGACCCTGGATATTGGTGACGAACAACGCAACGTGTTCTCCGGAATCAAGAGCGCCTATCCGGACCCATCCAAGCTCAATGGTCGCCTGACCATGATGATTGCCAACCTCAAGCCGCGGAAAATGAAGTTCGGTATTTCCGAAGGCATGGTGATGGCGGCGGGCCCTGGCGGCGAAGAGATCTACCTGCTGAGCCCTGACAGCGGCGCCAAGCCGGGTCAACGTATCAAGTAAGCGCTGCAAAACAGCCCTGTCGTTTCGGCGACGGGGCTTTTCAACTAGTCCCCCCTTCTCGCTTGCCGGATAATCAAACCCTGTTTGTTCAACCGGCACGCCAATGATCACTCCATGAATCTGATTCAACGTATCGACGCGCTGCTGCCGCAGACACAATGCGGCAAATGTGGGCACCCGGGCTGCAAGCCTTACGCCGAGGGTATCGCGCGGGGCGAGGCAATCAACAAATGCCCACCCGGAGGACAGGAGACGATCACCGGCCTTGCGCTATTACTGCGTGTACCCATTCTGGAGCTGGATACCAGCCGTGGGGACGCCCCGGCCCAGGTCGCCTACATCCGCGAGGCCGAGTGCATCGGCTGCACCAAATGCATCCAGGCCTGCCCGGTGGACGCGATTGTCGGCGCCGCCAAGTTGATGCACACCGTTATCATCGATGAGTGCACCGGTTGCGACCTGTGCGTCGCGCCCTGCCCCGTCGACTGCATTGAGTTACGCCCACTGGTCACAGGGCTGCCGATCGTCGGCGGCCTGGCAGCGAACGAAAACGAACGCCGTGAACGAGATTTCAAGCGCGACCGTGCCCGGCAACGCTTTGAACAACGCAATGCGCGCCTGCAACGGGAAGAAGAGCACAGGATTGCCCAACGTGTGGCGCGGCCTCAGCGTTCAGCACCAACTCCCCCTTTGCCACTTGACGCAGCGCGAGCCGCCCAGGATGCGGAGGTGAAAAAAGCCAAGATCAACGTGGCCATGAGCCGCGCCCAATTGCACAAATCCTTGCAGGCTTTTGGGCACCCGCCGACCTTTGAACAACAATCCCAACTGATCGCCCTGCAACAGCAGTTCGAGGCAGCGGAGCAGGCGTTGGCAGCCCTGGGCCAGCATCACACACCCGCGACACCGCTGCCTGCCGTCAACAACGCCGACCTCAAGCGCGCCAAAATCCAATTGGCGATGCGCCGGGCCGAGTTGAAGAAAGCCCTCGACCAACAGGCGGATCCGCAACAATTAGCCGACGCGCAACACAAGCTCGATGATGCGCAGCGCCAAGTAGACGCCCATGGCACATGACTAATAATCCTGGGGGTTGTTACAGTCCATCGCCGACACCACATTGATATCGTCGGGTTGTCCTGCTCGCAGGACTCCAGGCCTGGACCCACTATTCGAAACTACGCTGACTGCCCGAAAGGAACCTTCCGCCCCATGAACGCCGCAAAACGCCTGGAAATTTTTCGCAGGCTTCACGAAGACAATCCGGAACCCAAGACCGAACTGGCCTACTCCTCGCCGTTCGAGTTACTGATTGCAGTGATCCTGTCGGCCCAATCCACGGACGTCGGCGTCAACAAGGCCACGGCCAGGCTGTATCCCGTGGCAAACACGCCAGAGGCGATTTACGCCCTGGGCGTGGACGGGTTATCGGAGTACATCAAGACCATCGGCCTCTACAACAGCAAGGCCAAGAATATCATCGAGACCTGCCGCTTGCTGATAGAACGGCACAATAGCGAAGTGCCAGAAACCCGCGAAGCACTGGAAGCCCTGCCGGGGGTGGGCCGTAAAACCGCTAACGTGGTGCTCAACACCGCATTCAGGCAACTCACCATGGCCGTGGATACCCATATTTTTCGGGTCAGTAATCGAACCGGAATAGCCCGCGGCAAGAACGTGGTCGAAGTGGAAAAGCAGCTCATGAAGTTCGTGCCCAAACCGTACCTGCTTGACTCCCACCATTGGCTGATCCTGCACGGACGCTATGTTTGCCAGGCCCGCAAGCCGCGCTGCGGCAGCTGCCGCATTGAAGACCTGTGCGAATACAAGGACAAGACGTCGGACGATTGAGGGTTCATTGGTTTTCTCGATCAGTCGATTGAAAAAATCTTTTTTACCCATTCATGGATTATCGTTATAAGGAGCGCCAACGGCAGTCTTACTCCGGAGTTAACGTTATGAGCACTGACAAAGAACAGTTGGATGTGGAAGACGACCTCGTTGAATCGGAGGACGATGGCGTGGAAGCACCTGTGGCGGAGGTCGCCAAGACCAATCTGAGCAAACGCCGTACTATCGACAACCTTCTGGAAGAACGACGCTTGCAAAAACAACTGGCCGACTACGACTTCGACCTCTGATCAAGCGGTCGACGGCCGGAAGCCTCCCTGTCGGAGGCTTTTTTCTGCCGGTTGTACGGCCTATGCGCAGTGCTGTGCCCTCACCTATACCAAGCCGTTACGCTGGGCCAGCTCGATCAAGTCCACGAGAGAGCGGGCATTGAGCTTGAGCAGCAGACGAGTCTTGTAGGTGCTGACGGTCTTGTTGCTGAGAAACATACCGTCGGCAATCTCCTTGTTGGTCCTGCCCCGGGCCAACTGCTGCAACACCATCATCTCCCGGCCGGACAGACGCTCGACCATATCGGCCTCACTGGCATTGCCCATGGTGGAGCGTACCGAGTTGAGTGCCTGGTTTGGGAAATAGCTGTAGCCCGACAACACCGCCTTGATCGCGCTGAGCAATTCAGTCAGGTCCTGTTGTTTGCACACATAGCCAGCAGCACCCGCCTGCATGCAACGCATCGAAAAGTGACCTGGAGCCTGGGAGGTGAGCACCAGGACCTTGAACGGGACAGCCTGCTTGGTAGACGAAAGTCGGCAAATAACTTCCAGGCCATCGAGCTTGGGAATCCCAATATCCAGTATGACAATGTCCGGCATATGCTCCCGCGCAAGTTGCAACGCATCGACACCGTTATTGGTCTCTGCAACGACCTCATAACCATGACGCTCCATTAGCATACGCACAGCAAGACGAATGACGGGATGATCATCTACGATCAGCACTTTATTCATGAGAAAGTCCAATTTCGCTGTTCGAATTATTTAGAGCAAACACAATAGCCTAGTCGTTTCCTAGTTGGCATAGCGTTCCCCCCCGAGCAACAGCAAGCAGAGACCCAACCCACAGAGATAAAGGAAACGCCCTACAAAAAAACACCGATACAGATGTTTCCAGTTTTATGAGGCCCTTCAGAACTTTCCGGGACCTCACATATTTTGAGTGAAATTTCCAGCCCCCCCAGGGGATAAGGTAAACGTGCCGCACGCAACTATCAGGAAATGCCCCTTGCCTGTCGACTGCAGGTAGCGGAGCTGGCAGAGAAAAATCGGTAGTTTCAGTTCCATTTAACATATTTACTTACATCCTTATTTCCTACAGAATTTTTGGCTTCTTACATATTCCTCGCACCTACATGAGTGAATTATCTGTAAGACTGGTTCCTACACAAATGATAAAAAACATTCCCCCGACAAAAAACCAGCGTCCCCATCATCAAAAACACTGATTAAACAAGTTTAAAGAAAGTGGACTTAATCAAGAATTCAAGACAAAAAAATGGCCCCTTGAACAAGGGGCCATTTTTACAACCGGCTTGACACTCAGAACAACGAACGACCTTTGTTGGCAGCAATGCGCATGCGTAATGCATTCAACTTGATAAAGCCCGCTGCGTCGGCCTGGTTGTAGGCGCCGCCATCTTCTTCGAAAGTGGCGATGTTGGCGTCGAACAGCGAGTCATCCGACTTACGGCCGGTAACGATCACATTGCCCTTGTACAACTTCAGACGCACAACGCCATTCACGTGGGCCTGGGAAGCATCGATCATCTGTTGCAGCATCAGACGCTCAGGGCTCCACCAGTAGCCGGTATAGATCAGGCTGGCGTACTTGGGCATCAGCTCGTCTTTGAGGTGAGCCACTTCACGGTCCAGGGTGATGGACTCGATGGCGCGGTGGGCACGCAGCATGATGGTGCCGCCCGGGGTTTCGTAGCAGCCACGGGACTTCATGCCCACATAGCGGTTCTCGACGATGTCGAGGCGACCGATGCCGTGTTCGCCACCGATACGGTTCAGCGTCGCCAATACGGTGGCTGGGGTCATTTCGACGCCGTCCAGCGCGACGATGTCGCCATTACGGTAGGTCAGTTCCAGGTATTGCGGCTTGTCTGGAGCGTTCTCCGGGGAGACGGTCCATTTCCACATGTCTTCTTCGTGCTCGGTCCAGGTGTCTTCCAGCACGCCGCCTTCATAGGAGATGTGCAGCAGGTTGGCGTCCATCGAGTACGGGGACTTTTTCTTGCCATGACGCTCGATCGGGATCGCGTGCTTTTCAGCGTAATCCATCAGCTTTTCACGGGACAGCAGGTCCCATTCACGCCAGGGGGCAATCACTTTCACGCCGGGCTTGAGCGCGTAGGCACCCAGTTCGAAACGCACCTGGTCGTTGCCCTTGCCGGTGGCGCCATGGGAAATGGCATCAGCGCCGGTTTCGTTGGCGATTTCGATCAGGCGCTTGGCGATCAGCGGACGTGCGATGGAAGTACCCAGCAGGTACTCGCCTTCGTAGACAGTGTTGGCGCGAAACATCGGGAAGACGAAATCGCGGACGAATTCTTCGCGCAGGTCGTCAATGTAGATCTCTTTCACGCCCATGGCTTGCGCCTTGGCACGTGCAGGTTCGACCTCTTCGCCCTGACCCAGGTCAGCGGTGAAGGTCACCACTTCACAGTTATAAGTATCCTGCAGCCACTTGAGGATCACCGAAGTGTCCAGGCCGCCGGAATACGCGAGAACGACCTTGTTTACGTCGGCCATGCCATCACTCCACGGGGTTGTACGGAAAGGCGTCGATTCTACCGATCAAAACCGTGGATTTACAGGGGCGCGACAGCAAATGAAGATAAAGCGACAGATTATGTCGAGCGAGCGACCGATGGTCGCACTTCAGGAGGTGTGTGCCGGGTTGCTCGGCCCCGTGGCCTGGGGGGCCGGTTTCTCAGGGGCAGCCACGCGTTCGAGCTGAATATTCACACGGCGGTTACGGGCCCGGTTGGCGGCAGTGGTGTTGGGCGCCAAGGGGTAGCTTTCACCATGGAACCGCAGGGTGATCTGAGACTCAGGAATACCGTTGGCCTTGAAGTAGTCCATCACCGCCAGCGCACGACGGCGTGAAACATCACGGTTGCTCAGGCGATTGCCGCTGTTGTCCGAGTGGCCGTTCAATTCGATATGGTTGACGGTAGGGTCCGCCTTCATGAATTCGAGAATCACCGCCAGCTTCTGCTTTGCCGCAGCGTCCAGCTCGATGCCGCCACCGGGGAAGCCCACTTCGGTCTGCTTGACCTGATCGTAATTCATCGGCAGCAACTTGGCGGTGCACAGTTGATAGTCGCTGTAGGCCTTGTTGAATTTCACCGGCAGCAGGCGAATCTCCGAATAGCCACCCTCGCGTCCATAGTGCCGCACAGTGGGCGAGCGTCCATCGAGCAAACCGTTGAAGAGACGCCCGGCCTGGGCCTGAGAGCTGTTGAACAGCACATCACCGCTGCCGGCACGTACGGCGCCGAGATTGATGTCACCCCGACCGGGCTGCCAGGGGGCTGCGGCGGCCAACAAGGTGGCCGACCCTGCGCCCAACGACCCGTTATAGGCTTTCAGACGAAACGTCGCCTGCTCGCCGGCCCGGCGCACGAACTCACCCGAACCGAAGTCGGTGATCGGTTGGCTCAGGCGGCACTCGAACTTGTCCCCCTCTACCTTCCACTCAATGTTCTCCAGACGTGTCTGGAACGTGAGGGCCATAGCAGGCAGGCTGGCGAACACACTGAGCAGGGCTAGATAATGCTGGCGCACGGGAGGCTCCACTGGTTTCTACAACACTTCAAAGCGTCATACATCGATAAGGCATACGAAAGGCTATCGGATGCATCCTGCAAAACTTGATAGCGAGTGCCTGCAAGAGTCTTTTCCGGTAGCATTCCCACCAGATTGACCCGCCTGGAATCCCCAATGTCCGACCGCCTGACCCTGCTGCGTCCCGACGACTGGCATATTCATCTTCGCGATGGTGCTGCGTTGCCCCAAACCGTGGCCGATGTAGCGCGTACGTTTGGCCGCGCCATCATCATGCCTAACCTGGTACCACCGGTGCGTAACGCCGCCGAAGCCGACGCCTATCGCCAGCGCATCCTCGCTGCACGGCCGGCCGGCAGCCGCTTCGAACCGTTGATGGTGCTCTACCTCACCGACCGTACCCAGCCCGAAGAAATTCGCCAGGCCAAGGCCAGCGGTTTCGTGCACGCCGCCAAGCTGTACCCGGCCGGTGCGACCACCAACTCCGATTCCGGCGTGACCAGCATCGACAAGATCCTGCCGGCCATCGAAGCCATGGCCGAAGTCGGCATGCCGCTGCTGATCCACGGTGAAGTCACCCGTGGCGACGTGGACGTGTTCGATCGCGAGAAAATCTTCATCGACGAGCACATGCGCCGCGTGGTCGAGCTGTTCCCGACCCTCAAGGTGGTGTTCGAGCACATCACCACGGCCGATGCCGTGCAGTTCGTCACCGAGGCCTCGGCCAACGTCGGCGCAACCATCACCGCCCATCACCTGCTGTACAACCGCAACCACATGCTGGTGGGCGGGATTCGGCCGCACTTCTATTGCCTGCCGATCCTCAAGCGCAACACCCACCAGGTGGCCTTGCTGGATGCCGCGACCAGCGGTAATCCGAAGTTCTTCCTCGGCACCGACTCTGCGCCCCACGCCCAGCACGCCAAGGAAGCCGCGTGCGGTTGTGCCGGTTGCTACACCGCGTTTGCCGCCATCGAGTTGTATGCCGAAGCGTTCGAACAGCGCAACGCCCTGGATAAACTCGAAGGTTTCGCCAGCCTCAATGGCCCGCGATTCTATGGCCTGCCGGCGAATACCGACCGTATCACCCTGGTCCGTGAAGACTGGACTGCCCCCGCCAGCCTGCCATTTGGCGAGCTGACCGTTATCCCGCTGCGCGCCGGTGAAACACTGCGCTGGCGCCTGCTGGAGGAAAGCAAGTGAGTGAAGACCATTACGATGACGACCAGGAACACGGTGGCGGTGGTGGTTCGCGCCACCCGATGGCCGAACGTTTCCGCGGCTACCTGCCTGTCGTTGTCGACGTAGAAACCGGCGGCTTCAATTGCGCCACCGATGCACTGCTGGAAATCGCCGCAACCACTATCGGCATGGACGAACAGGGCTTTGTGTATCCGGAGCACACCCACTTCTTCCGCGTCGAGCCGTTTGAAGGTGCCAATATCGAAGCGGCAGCCCTGGAGTTTACCGGGATCAAGCTGGATCACCCCCTGCGCATGGCCGTCAGCGAAGAGGCGGCACTCACCGATATCTTCCGTGGCGTACGCAAGGCCTTGAAGGCCAACGGCTGCAAGCGCGCGATCCTGGTCGGGCATAACAGCAGCTTCGACCTGGGCTTCCTCAACGCCGCCGTGACGCGGCTGGACATGAAGCGCAATCCGTTCCACCCGTTCTCCAGTTTCGACACCGCCACCCTTGCTGGCCTGGCCTATGGCCAGACCGTCTTGGCCAAGGCCTGCCAGGCGGCCGGCATCGACTTCGACGGTCGCGAAGCCCACTCGGCCCGCTACGACACCGAGAAGACCGCCGAGCTGTTCTGCGGCATCGTCAACCGCTGGAAGCAGATGGGCGGCTGGGAAGACTTCGGCGACTGAGGTCAAATCCCGCGCATGAAAAAACCGGCCTTCTCAGGCCGGTTTTTTTGTCCCGCGAATCCGGCTTACAGCTTGCCAGCGTTCTCGGTCAGGTAAGCCGCAACGCCTTCAGGCGAAGCGTTCATGCCTTTGTCGCCTTTTTTCCAGTTGGCAGGGCAGACTTCGCCGTGCTCTTCGTGGAATTGCAGGGCGTCGACCAGGCGGATCAGCTCTTCCATGTTACGGCCCAGCGGCAGGTCGTTGATGATCTGGGAGCGCACAACGCCCTTGTCATCGATCAGGAACGCGCCACGGAAAGCCACGCCACCTTCGGACTCAACGTCGTAGGCCTTGGCGATGTCGTGCTTCATGTCGGCAGCCATGGTGTATTTGACTTTGCCGATGCCGCCATCGTTGATGGCCGTGTTGCGCCAGGCGTTGTGGGTGAAATGGGAGTCGATGGAAACGGCAACCACTTCAACGTTACGCGCCTTGAAATCGTCCATGCGGTGGTCCAGAGCGATCAGCTCCGAAGGGCAGACGAAGGTGAAGTCCAGCGGGTAGAAGAACACCAGGCCGTATTTGCCTTTGATGGCTTCAGACAGTTTGAAGCTGTCAACGATTTCGCCATTGCCGAGCACGGCAGGTACGTCGAAATCCGGGGCTTGTTTGCCGACGAGTACGCTCATTGGGTATCTCCTGATGTAAGGGTGACGATTGAAGTAAAAGGACCGGCCTTGAGTCTGCCGCATTCAAGCGACAGCCCTGTGACGCAGTCACGCTTCGTGAAGACCGACCATCATACACTGAAAAAACCGTTCGTCAGCGTGAGGGCGGTGCAGGCCAATACCCTACGAATCTACTTTGACAATCATTCTCGTTAACATTAAGATCCATCGCACTTAAGCCTTAAACCCGCGACGGTTCTCCCTTATGTATGTGTGCCTGTGTACCGGCGTCACCGACGGACAAATCCGCGAAGCAATCTATGAAGGTTGCTGCAGCTACAAGGAAGTGCGTGAAACCACCGGCGTTGCCAGTCAATGTGGTAAATGTGCTTGCCTCGCCAAGCAAGTGGTACGGGAAACCCTGACGCAGCTGCAAACAGCACAGGCCGCTGTTCCCTACTCAGCAGAATTTACACACGCCTAAATAGGCGTGTTTTGAAGAACCGGACCGAGTGTCCGGTTTTTTTATGCCTGTAATTCAATTAGTTAGCGCTAAGACGCGGAACACAAACATTCTTATTCCGATTAATTTTCATTTATTATTCAATAACTTAGGTTTGACACTAGGGTTTTCGCCGCTCAAACTCCGCCTTATACACAGCTACTACAGGGCAGGACCCCAGTCATGAAAGGCGACATCTCAGTCATCCAGCAACTCAACAAAATCCTTGCCAATGAACTGGTCGCGATCAATCAGTACTTCCTGCATGCGCGCATGTACGACGATTGGGGCCTGGAAAAGCTTGGCAAGCGTGAATACAAAGAATCCATCAAGGCCATGAAGGACGCCGACGCGCTGATCAAGCGCATCCTGTTCCTCGAAGGCCTGCCGAACGTACAGGACCTGGGCAAGCTGAACATCGGCGAGCACACCCAGGAAATGATCAGCAGCGACCTGGGCTTTGAACGCAAGAGCCACAGCGACCTCAAGGCCGCCATTGCACATTGCGAGACCAAGGGCGACTTCGGCAGCCGCGAACTGCTGGAAGACATCCTGGAAGACCAGGAAGAACATATCGACTGGCTGGAAACCCAACTGGGCCTGATCGATAAAGTCAGCCTGGAAAACTACCTGCAATCGCAGATGGGCGAATAATCCCGTCGCCAGGTACAAAAAAGCCCCGCTCTCTCACGAGAAGCGGGGCTTTTTATCGCAGGCGAATCAAGCGTCGGTCTTGGCCGCCGCGTTTGCCGCTGCATCTTTGATCAACGCCTGCAACGAACCATCAGCTGCCATTTCGGTGATGATATCGCTACCGCCGACCAGCTCGCCGGCTACCCACAGTTGCGGGAAGGTAGGCCAGTTGGCGTACTTCGGCAGGTTGGCGCGGATTTCCGGGTTTTGCAGGATATCCACGTAAGCGAACTTCTCGCCACACTGCATAACAGCCTGGGAAGCCTTCGCGGAGAAACCGCACTGAGGAGCGTTAGGTGCGCCCTTCATGTAAAGCAGAATGGTGTTGTTGGCAATCTGCTCTTTGATCGTTTCGATGATATCCATGGAACACCTCGGCTGGAACTTTGCGACTCACAGGTCGGCACGGTGGCGCATTGTAACGCAAAATTCCAACGCGGTGCTCGGGCTCCTTATGCGGCAGCGACTTGGACAGGTACGCCATTCAAGGCCGCATTGCCCGACAACTCATCCAATTGCCGCTCGTCGGTCAAGTCATTCGCGCTCGCCCCGGGTTGCTCGCTGGCGATGGTCATCTGGACGCCAGGACGGCCGTGACCCCAACCATGGGGCAGGCTGACCACGCCGGGCATCATGTCCAGGCTGGCGACCACCTCCACTTCGATCATGCCGATACGTGAACTGACGCGCACCCGCTGCCCATCTGCCAACTGGCGACTGGCCAGGTCGTCGGGATGCATATGCAACTGGTGCCGAGGCTTACCCTTCACCAGCCGGTGATAGTTATGCATCCAGGAATTATTACTGCGCACATGGCGACGGCCGATCAGCAGCAACTCGTCAGCCACAGGCATCGGCTGCGCCGCAAAGCGCGCCAGATCCGCCAGAATCACTGCCGGTGCCGCCTGCACCTTGCCATCCACGGTTTTCAACCGCGCGGCGAGATTTGGCTTGAGCGGCCCCAGGTCCATGCCATGGGGATGGTCCGCCAGCTTCGCCACCGACAACTGATGGCTCGACGCATCACCATAAGCGCCGGCGCGCAGGCCGAAGTCGATCATTTGCGCAGGCGGCATGGTGGGCTTGAGCGCCATACCGGTGTGCGCAGCGAATGCCGTGGCCAGGCCGACGAAGATCTCCCAGTCATGCAACGCCCCCTCAGGCTTGGGCAGGATCGCGCGATTGAAACGGGTGACATTGCGCACGGCGAACATGTTGAACGTGGTGTCGTAGTGGTCGTTTTCCAGCGCCGAAGTGGACGGCAGGATCAGATCGGCATAACGCGTGGTCTCGTTGATATAGAGGTCGATGCTGACCATGAACTCCAAGCCGTCCAGGGCCTGCTCCAACTGGCGGCCATTGGGGGTCGACAACACCGGGTTGCCCGCCACCGTCACCAGCGCGCGGACCTGTCCTTCGCCGCCGGTGAGCATTTCTTCGGCCAATACAGACACTGGCAACTCGCCGCCGTACTCCGGGCGCCCGGACACGCGACTCTGCCAGCGATTGAAATGCCCGCCACCGGTGGACGCGACCAAGTCCACTGCCGGACTGGTGCATAACGCACCGCCTTCGCGGTCGAGGTTGCCAGTGACCAGGTTGATCAACTGCACCAACCAATGACACAGCGTACCGAACGCCTGGGTCGACACCCCCATGCGCCCGTAGCACACCGCTTTATCCGCAGCAGCGAAATCCCGTGCCAACTGGCGAATCTGCCCGGCGGGTACGGCACACTGGCGGCTCATGGCTTCGGCGGTAAAGCCGAGGATCGCACGGCGCACATCCTCAAGGCCCTCTACCGGCAAATGACTGTCACGCGTCAGGTTCTCGGTGAACAGTGTGTTGAGTACCCCGAACAGCAACGCCGCATCCCCGCCAGGCCGCACGAACAGATGCTGATCAGCGATCGCCGCCGTCTCACTGCGCCGAGGATCGACCACCACCACCTTGCCACCCCGGGCCTGGATAGCCTTGAGACGCTTCTCCACATCGGGCACGGTCATGATGCTGCCGTTGGAGGCCAGCGGGTTGCCGCCCAGGATCAGCATGAAGTCGGTGTGGTCGATGTCCGGAATCGGCAGCAACAGGCCGTGGCCGTACATGAGGTGGCTGGTGAGGTGATGGGGCAACTGGTCTACGGAGGTGGCAGAAAATCGGTTGCGCGTCTTGAGCTGGCCGAGGAAGTAGTTGCTGTGGGTCATCAGCCCATAGTTGTGCACGCTGGGGTTGCCCTGATACACCGCCACTGCATTCTGTCCATGCCGCGCCTGGATGCCCGCCAGCCGCTCGGCGACCAGGGCAAACGCCTCATCCCACGGGATTGGCTGCCATTCGCTGCCCACCCGCAACATGGGCTGGTGCAGGCGGTCAGGATCATTCTGTATGTCCTGCAACGCCACGGCCTTGGGGCAGATATGGCCGCGACTGAAGCTGTCCAGCGTGTCGCCCTTGATCGAGGTGATCGCCAGGCTGCCGTCTTCGGCTTGGGTGGTTTCCAGGGTCAGGCCACAAATGGCTTCGCACAGGTGGCAGGCACGGTGGTGGAGAGTCTTGGTCATGGCCAGTCTCTTTATTGGGCTTTGGCCTGACTATGGGCCGTGACCATGACAGGCACCAGCATCGTTCGCCCTGTGAATCGATAGCCATCAGGCCAGGCCATGAGCAAACATGAGCAAACATGAGCAAATGTTACAGAGCCTGTAACCCACGTCTAAAACCGACACAGCCCGGCCTGGGCCCGCCCCTGCACATTGCAAATGGTTGCGAGGCCAGTGTACAAATGACCTGCTGCTGTCTGGAAACCGTCTTCGAATGCGCTCTTGCGCCCTTCTTGAACACCCATAAAACCGTAGCCCTATTGGTAAGACGCGACATTTAATTATAAGATCGCGCCTTCCCCTATTTCGTCGCCCCGTGCGGCTTTCGCCGCAGGTCTCGCCCGTTGTCACAATAAACAAGGCTTTGAGTATCTGCGGTCTGTTGCAAAAAGGTAGTTAATGATGAGCGCAAGGCACTTTCTCTCCCTGATGGATTGCACGCCCGAAGAGCTGGTCAGCGTGATCCGTCGAGGCATTGAGCTTAAAGACCTGCGTAACCGCGGCGTACTGTTCGAGCCTTTGAAAAACCGCGTGCTCGGGATGATTTTCGAGAAGTCGTCGACCCGCACTCGCCTGTCGTTCGAAGCGGGCATGATCCAGCTGGGTGGCCAGGCCATCTTCCTGTCGCCGCGTGACACCCAACTGGGCCGTGGCGAGCCGATCAGCGACTGCGCGATCGTCATGTCGCGAATGCTCGATGCGGTGATGATCCGTACCTTCGCCCACAGCACCCTGACCGAATTCGCCGCCAACTCGCGCGTGCCGGTAATCAACGGCCTGTCCGATGACCTGCACCCATGCCAGTTGCTGGCCGACATGCAGACCTTCCTTGAGCACCGTGGCTCGATCCAGGGCAAGACCGTGGCCTGGATCGGTGACGGCAACAACATGTGCAACAGCTATATAGAAGCGGCGATTCAGTTCGACTTCCACCTGCGCATCGCCTGCCCGGAAGGCTTCGAACCGGCCGCCGAGTTCCTGGCCAAGGCCGATGGCCGTGTGCAGATCCTGCGCGATCCAAAGGATGCAGCGATCGGCGCCCACCTGGTCAGCACCGACGTCTGGACCTCCATGGGCCAGGAAGACGAAACCGCCAAGCGCCTGGCCCTGTTCGCGCCCTTCCAGGTGACCCGCGCCCTGCTCGACATGGCCGCGCCGGACGTGCTGTTCATGCACTGCCTGCCCGCCCACCGGGGTGAAGAAATCAGCCTCGACCTGCTCGATGACCCACGCTCCGTGGCCTGGGACCAGGCAGAGAACCGCCTGCACGCGCAAAAAGCCCTGCTCGAATTCCTCGTCGAACCGGCGTACCACCACGCATGAGCCAGCCATTACTGCTGAACTTGCGCAATCTGGCATGCGGCTACCAGGATCAACGGGTGGTGCAGAACCTCAATCTGCACCTCAACGCGGGCGATATCGGTTGCCTGCTGGGTTCTTCGGGCTGTGGCAAAACCACGACCTTGCGCGCGATTGCCGGTTTTGAGCCGGTGCACGAAGGCGAAATCAGCCTCGCGGGCGAAGTGATCTCCAGCGCCGGTTTTACCCTGGCGCCGGAGAAACGTCGTATCGGCATGGTGTTCCAGGACTACGCACTGTTTCCCCACCTCAGCGTGGCCGACAACATCGCCTTCGGCATTCGCAAACACCCGCAAAAAGACCGTGTGGTCGCCGAACTGCTGGAGCTGGTCAACCTCAAGAACCTGGGCAAGCGCTTCCCCCACGAACTGTCGGGTGGCCAGCAACAACGCGTCGCCCTCGCCCGCGCCCTGGCGCCGGAGCCACAACTGTTGCTGCTGGACGAACCGTTCTCCAACCTCGACGGCGAACTGCGGCGCAAGCTCAGCCACGAGGTACGCGACATCCTCAAGGCACGGGGCACCAGTGCGATCCTGGTCACCCATGACCAGGAAGAGGCGTTCGCTGTGAGTGATCACGTCGGAGTGTTCAAGGAAGGGCGCCTGGAGCAGTGGGATACCCCCTACAACCTCTATCACGAACCCCTGACGCCGTATGTCGCCAGCTTTATCGGCCAGGGTTATTTCATTCGTGGCCAGTTGAGTTCGCCCGAGTCCGTCCACACCGAACTGGGCGACCTGCGCGGAAACCGCGCCTACACCTGGCCTACGGGGGGTGCCGTGGACGTCTTGCTGCGCCCGGACGACATCGTCTACGCGCCGGACAGTGCCTTGAAAGCGCGGATCGTCGGCAAGACCTTCCTCGGCGCATCAACCCTGTACCGCCTACAACTGCCGACGGGTGCGCAGTTGGAGTCGATTTTCCCCAGCCATGCCGACCATCAGGTGGGCGCACAAGTGGGCATTCGCGTGGCCGCGGAGCATCTGGTGCTGTTCCAGGCCTCAGGCAGCGTCGCGGCGCAGGTTCCTCACGCCGAATCCGGCGTACGGCGCTACAGCCCGGCTGGCTGAGTCAATGATCAACGTGTGGGAGAGGCAAGCCCCCTCCCACATTAATTCTCCAGCATATCGGGATTACACCCGGCCAATTTCTGCGAATTTGGCCTGGGTATGTTCCGCCAGTACCGTGGCGGACAACTCCACTTCCAGCCCGCGCCTCCCCGCACTCACAAAAATTGTCGCGAACGGCTGCGCCGTTACATCGATAAATGTGCGCAGCCGCTTCTTCTGCCCCAGTGGGCTGATGCCTCCCAGCAGGTAACCGGTGGAACGCTGCGCCGCTGCCGGATCAGCCATTTCGATTTTTTTCACACCCGCCGCATGAGCCAGGGCCTTGAGGTCCAGACTTCCGACGACCGGCACCACAGCCACCAATAATTCGCCTTTTTCACTGCTGGCCAACAAGGTCTTGAACACCTGCGCCGGGTCGAGGCCCAATTTCTCTGCGGCCTCCAGGCCATAGGAGGCCGCCTTGGGGTCGTGTTCATAACTGTGGACGCGATGTTCGGCGCGAACTTTTTTCAACAAATCCAATGCGGGGGTCATGACCTCTCCGAGCGTGGCAAACAGACGGCCAATTCTATGCCAAGCCCGCATAAAACGCTCTAGTCCGCCCTCCCCGTCCACAATACTTAACGTGGCGAGCGTGATCATTCATCAAACCAATAGTTGGAAAGTGACCGACAGTTCACTTTCGACCTTTGACAGCCGTCATTCTTGTCTATATTTTTTCGTTTCCGAATACTGTAGGAATACAACTGCAGCGTTCCAGCAGTAAGCCGTGTCTTGGATGGGGATCCTGTCACGGTGAAAATCGCGCAACCGTCCGTTGAGGCAGTGCGCCAGACAAGAACAACAATCGAGGTTTTCCATGACAACTGCTCTTCAACAGCCTTCACTTTCAAGCCAATGCATGGCCGAGTTCCTGGGGACTGCGCTGCTGATCTTCTTCGGTACAGGCTGCGTTGCTGCGCTCAAGGTCGCGGGTGCCAGCTTCGGGTTGTGGGAAATCAGCATCATCTGGGGGATCGGCGTCAGCATGGCGATCTACCTGAGCGCCGGTATTTCCGGGGCCCACCTCAACCCGGCGGTCAGTATCGCCCTGTGTATTTTTGCCGACTTCGACAAGCGCAAACTGCCGTTCTACATCCTGGCCCAAATCGCCGGTGCCTTCTGCTCGGCGGCGCTGGTGTACACGCTCTATAGCAATCTCTTTTTCGATTACGAACAAACCCACCATCTGGTACGCGGCACCCAGGCCAGCCTGGAATTGGCCTCGGTGTTCTCCACCTACCCCCATGCACTGCTGAGCACGGCGCAGGCCTTCCTGGTGGAAATGATCATTACCGCGATCCTGATGGGCGTGATCATGGCCCTCACCGATGACAACAACGGCCTGCCGCGCGGCCCGCTGGCGCCACTGTTGATCGGCCTGCTGATTGCGGTCATCGGCAGTGCCATGGGCCCGCTGACCGGCTTTGCGATGAACCCGGCGCGGGATTTCGGGCCCAAGCTGATGACCTTTTTCGCTGGCTGGGGTGAAATGGCCTTTACTGGCGGCCGCGATATTCCTTACTTCCTGGTTCCGATTTTCGCGCCGATTGTCGGCGCATGCCTCGGTGCTGCGGCCTATCGCGGGCTGATTGCCCGCCACTTGCCGAGCGCCGCACCTGCTATAGCGGAAACAACTGACACGGCTGTCAACGGCAAGACTCGTATTTCCTGAAAGCGCCAGCCTGGTCCCCTGCCCTATGCGGCCCCGGCTGATTTCTGACTTCCTTATTTCGTCCAAGGCAATTGACATGACCGACATCGAGAATAAGAACTACATCATTGCCCTTGATCAGGGCACCACCAGTTCCCGGGCAATCATCTTCGATCGCGACGCCAACGTGGTCTGCACCGCCCAACGTGAATTCACCCAGCACTACCCGCAAGCCGGCTGGGTCGAACATGACCCGATGGAAATCTTCGCCACCCAGAGCGCGGTGATGGTCGAGGCCCTGGCACAGGCCGGCCTGCACCATGACCAGGTCGCCGCCATCGGCATCACCAACCAGCGTGAAACCACCGTGGTCTGGGATAAGGTCACCGGCCGCCCGATCTACAACGCCATCGTCTGGCAGTGCCGCCGCAGCACCGAAATCTGCCAGCAGCTCAAGCGCGACGGCCACGAGCAATACATTAACGACACCACCGGCCTGGTCACCGACCCGTACTTCTCCGGCACCAAGCTCAAGTGGATCCTCGATAACGTCGAAGGCAGCCGCGAGCGTGCGCGCAACGGCGAGTTGCTGTTCGGCACTATCGACAGCTGGCTGATCTGGAAATTTACCGGCGGCAAAACCCACGTCACCGACTACACCAACGCCTCGCGCACCATGCTCTTCAACATCCACACCCTGGAGTGGGATGCGAAGATGCTGGAGATCCTCGACGTTCCGCGGGAAATGCTGCCGGAAGTGAAGTCTTCCTCCGAGATCTACGGCCGCACCAAAAGCGGCATCGCCATCGGCGGTATCGCCGGTGACCAGCAAGCCGCACTGTTCGGCCAGATGTGCGTTGAGGCCGGCCAGGCCAAGAACACCTACGGCACCGGCTGCTTCCTGCTGATGAATACCGGCGACAAAGCGGTCAAGTCCAAGCACGGCATGCTCACCACCATCGCCTGCGGCCCCCGTGGCGAAGTGGCCTATGCGCTGGAAGGCGCGGTGTTCAACGGTGGCTCCACCGTGCAATGGCTGCGTGACGAGCTGAAAATCATCGCCGATGCCACCGACACCGAATACTTCGCCGGCAAGGTCAAGGACAGCAATGGCGTGTACCTGGTCCCGGCCTTCACCGGCCTGGGCGCCCCCTACTGGGACCCGTATGCCCGTGGCGCACTGTTTGGCCTGACCCGCGGCGTACGCGTGGATCACATTATTCGTGCCGCCCTGGAGTCGATTGCCTACCAGACCCGCGACGTGCTCGACGCCATGCAACAGGACTCGGGCGAACGCCTCAAGGCCCTGCGTGTGGACGGCGGTGCGGTGGCCAACAACTTCCTGATGCAATTCCAGGCCGACATCCTCGGCACCCAGGTCGAGCGCCCGCAAATGCGCGAAACCACCGCACTCGGCGCCGCCTACCTGGCCGGTCTGGCCTGCGGCTTCTGGGGCAGCCTCGACGAGCTGCGCGGCAAGGCCGTGATCGAGCGCGAATTCGAACCGCAGCTGGAAGAAGCCGCCAAGGAAAAACTCTACGCCGGCTGGCAAAAAGCGGTGAGCCGCACCCGCGACTGGGAACCCCACGAAGGCGCCGAATAAGCCATGCGCGGGCCCCATATCGGGTTGTAACTGGCAGGGAGCAGATTCCTGCGTCATCATGGGCCACTTTTGTATGGCAGCCCAAAGGACGCCCCATGAATCTGCCTCCCCGCCAGCAGCAAATCCTCGAACTGGTCCGCGAACGCGGCTACGTCAGTATCGAGGAAATGGCGCAGCTATTCGTTGTCACCCCGCAAACCATCCGCCGCGATATCAACCAACTGGCGGACGCCAATCTGCTGCGCCGCTACCACGGCGGCGCGGCCTATGACTCCAGTGTCGAGAACACCGCGTACGCCATGCGGGCCGACCAGATGCGCGATGAGAAACAACGCATCGGCGAAGCCATCGCGGCACAAATCCCCGATCACGCCTCGTTGTTCATCAATATCGGCACCACCACGGAATCCATTGCCCGTGCGCTGCTCAACCACAACCACCTGAAAATCATCACCAACAACCTCAACGTCGCCACCATGCTCAGCGCCAAGGACGACTTCGACGTGTTGCTGACCGGCGGCAATGTGCGTCGTGACGGCGGCGTGGTGGGCCAGGCCAGTGTCGACTTTATCAACCAGTTCAAGGTCGACTTCGCATTGGTGGGTATCAGTGGCATCGACGAGGACGGCAGCCTGCTGGACTTCGACTACCAGGAAGTCCGGGTTTCCCAGGCGATCATCGCCAATGCACGCCAGGTGATCCTGGCGGCGGACTCCAGCAAATTCGGGCGCAATGCCATGATTCGACTGGGGCCGATCAGCCTGGTGGACTGCCTGGTGACGGATCAGGAGCCGGTGCCGGCGCTGGTGCAGTTGCTGAACCAGCACAAGGTTCGCCTGGAAGTCGTATAGCGTCTGCACTGAAGCCATCGGGGGCAAGCCCCCGGTGGCGATTTATCCAGCGCCTTCTTCTCGGGCCTTGCCCAGGCTTATGTTCACAAATTTTCCTTTTCCCGCCCTTCGATGAGTTTTTTCAATCGAAGTCGGCTGGCTGTGCCCACGTTTATCAGCTACCATTTTCGCAAATGAACATTAATGTTCGAATTCCAATACGAAAAAGCTCCCGAGGCCAGTCGATGAACCCTTCTACCTTGCCTGCTCCACCGCTTGCCGAAGTCTATGACGTTGCCGTAATCGGTGGCGGGATCAACGGCGTCGGCATTGCAGCAGACGCAGCCGGTCGCGGTTTGTCGGTATTCCTTTGCGAAAAGGACGACCTGGCCAGCCACACCTCCTCCGCCAGCAGCAAACTGATCCACGGCGGCCTGCGCTACCTCGAACATTACGAATTCCGCCTGGTACGCGAAGCCCTGGCTGAACGTGAAGTGCTGCTGGCCAAGGCCCCGCACATCGTCAAACAGATGCGCTTCGTCCTGCCACACCGCCCCCACCTGCGCCCGGCGTGGATGATCCGTGCCGGCCTGTTCCTCTATGACCACCTGGGCAAGCGCGAGAAACTCGCCGGCTCCAAGAGCCTCAAGTTCGGCCCTGACAGCCCGCTGAAAAGCGAAATCACCAAAGGCTTCGAATACTCCGACTGCTGGGTCGACGACGCCCGCCTGGTCGTCCTCAACGCCATGGCGGCCCGTGAAAAGGGTGCGCACATCCATACCCAGACCCGCTGCATCAGTGCCCATCGCAGCAATGGCATGTGGGACATGAACATGGAACGCGCCGATGGCAGCCTGTTCTCGATCCGTGCCCGCGCCCTGGTGAACGCCGCCGGCCCGTGGGTCGCCAAGTTCATCAAGGACGACCTGAAGCTGGACTCGCCCTACGGTATCCGCCTGATCCAGGGCAGCCACCTGATCGTGCCGAAGCTGTATGAAGGCGCCCACGCGCACATCCTACAGAACGAAGACCAGCGCATCGTCTTCACCATTCCGTACCTGAACCACCTGACCATCATCGGCACCACCGACCGCGAATACACCGGCGACCCGGCGAAAGTGGCGATCACCGAAGGTGAAACCGACTACATGCTCAAGGTGGTCAACGCGCACTTCAAGAAACAGCTGAGCCGCGACGACATCGTCCACACCTACTCGGGTGTGCGCCCACTGTGCAACGACGAGTCGGACAACCCGTCGGCCATCACCCGTGACTACACCCTGTCGCTGTCCGGTGGTACGGGCGAGGCGCCGATCCTGTCGGTGTTCGGCGGCAAGCTGACCACCTACCGCAAGCTCGCCGAATCGGCAATGGCGCAACTGGCCCCGTACTTCACGCAGATGCGTCCCAGCTGGACCGCCACCGCCAGCCTGCCCGGCGGCGAGGACATGACCACCCCAGAAGCCCTGGCCGAGGCCATTGGCAGCAAGTTCGACTGGTTGCCGAGCGAGATCGCGCGCCGCTGGTCCACCACCTATGGCAGCCGCACCTGGCGCCTGCTCGAAGGCGTGCAGTCGCTGGCTGACCTGGGTGAACATTTGGGCGGCGGCCTCTACACCCGCGAGGTCGATTACCTGTGTGCCGAGGAATGGGTAACCCAGCCCCAGGACGTGCTATGGCGCCGGACCAAACTCGGCCTGTTCACCACCCCACAGGAACAGGATAACGTGCAACGCTACCTGTCCAAGGTTGAGCAGACCCGCAGCAAGATCGAAGCGGCCTGACAGGCCCATCGCACAAAAGCCCCTGCGCCGTAAGGCCCAGGGGCTTTTTTATACCGCCTGGCATTCGGTTTTCCGAACGCCACAGGCAAGCCTATTCGGTTTACCGGATCAAACGGTTACATATTTGTCGTCATACAAAATTAATCATCATATAAATCAACTTGTTAAGCTTTTATTTTCGGTCTGGCACGACTCATGCTCTACACTCCCAGACGATTGCCTGGGACGCTTCAGGAGCCGTCACGGGCATTCGCTGTACAAGAGAGCCGTCTAGCCGGCTTCATAAAAAAAACAAATGTCGAGGAAGTATTGATGCGCATCGTTCCCCATATCCTGGGCGCAGCTATCGCTGCTGCTCTGATCAGCACTCCAGTCTTTGCCGCCGAACTCACCGGCACACTGAAGAAAATCAACGACTCCGGCACCATCACCCTCGGGCACCGCGACAGTTCCATTCCGTTTTCCTACATTGCGGATGGTTCGGGCAAACCTGTGGGCTACTCCCACGACATTCAGCTGGCCATCGTCGAAGCCCTGAAAAAAGACCTGAACAAACCCGATCTGCAGGCCAAGTACAACCTGGTCACCTCGCAGACCCGTATTCCGCTGGTTCAGAACGGCACCGTCGACATCGAGTGCGGTTCCACCACCAACAACGCCGAACGCGCCCAGCAAGTCGCCTTCACCACCAACATCTTCGAAATCGGCACTCGCCTGCTGGTCAAGAAAGACAAGGAAGGCAAGCCTAGCTACGCCGACTTCGCCGACCTGAAAGGCAAGAACGTCGTGACCACCGCCGGCACCACGTCCGAGCGCATCATCAAGGCGATGAACGCTGACAAGCAGATGGGCATGAACGTCATCTCCGCCAAAGACCATGGCGAGTCCTTCCAGATGCTGGAAAGCGGCCGTGCCGTAGCCTTCATGATGGACGACGCCCTGCTGGCCGGTGAAGAAGCCAAGGCCAAGAAGCCGGATGACTGGGTCATCACCGGTACTCCACAGTCCTTCGAAGCCTACGCGTGCATGGTTCGCAAAGAAGATCCTGCCTTCAAGAAAGCGGTGGATGACGCCATCGTTGGCCTGTACAAGTCCGGCGAAATCAACAAGATCTACGCCAAGTGGTTCGAAAGCCCGATCCCACCAAAAAACCTGAACCTGAACTTCCCAATGAGCGACAAGGTTAAGGAACTGATCAAGAACCCGACCGACAAGCCGGCGCCTGAAGTAAAAATCTGATTCCTGACTAACCTTATCGCCTGAGGGAGCCAACCCTCCCTCAGGCGTCTGTTACTACCTGCTGGCTATACTTTGGAACACTCGACCGGGCGGTTTTCGAGCCGATCGCGTGTGCCTGGCGTTCATCGCCAGGCGGGAATGGACTTTCCCCAAGCGGGTGCTTGTACATCGATCGATCTCGAGGGGAGACCCTAATGAATTACAACTGGGACTGGGGCGTGTTCTTCAAGTCCACCGGCGTGGGCAGCGAGACTTATCTCGACTGGTACATCGCCGGCCTGGGCTGGACCATCGCCATCGCTGTCGTGGCATGGATTATCGCCTTGCTGCTGGGCTCCATTCTGGGGGTCATGCGCACTGTGCCAAACCGCCTCGTATCGGGCATCGCGACCTGCTACGTGGAACTGTTTCGTAACGTGCCGCTGCTGGTGCAGCTGTTCATCTGGTACTTCCTGATACCCGACCTGCTGCCGCAGAACCTGCAGGACTGGTACAAACAGGACCTCAACCCGACCACCTCGGCCTACCTGAGCGTTGTCGTGTGCCTGGGCCTGTTCACCGCTGCCCGTGTGTGCGAGCAAGTGCGTACCGGTATCCAGGCGCTGCCACGGGGCCAAGAGGCCGCTGCACGTGCCATGGGCTTCAAGTTGCCGCAGATCTACTGGAACGTGCTGCTGCCCCAGGCCTACCGGATCATCATTCCGCCGCTTACCTCGGAATTCCTCAACGTCTTCAAGAACTCCTCCGTGGCGTCCTTGATCGGCCTGATGGAACTGCTGGCGCAAACCAAACAGACCGCCGAGTTCTCGGCCAACCTGTTTGAAGCCTTCACCCTGGCCACGCTGATCTACTTCACCCTGAACATGAGCCTGATGCTGCTGATGCGCGTGGTCGAGAAGAAAGTCGCAGTGCCCGGCCTGATCTCCGTGGGGGGTAAATAATGGAACTCGATTTCAGCGGCATCATCCCCGCCATCCCGGGCCTGTGGAACGGCATGGTCATGACCTTGAAGCTGATGGTCATGGGCGTGATCGGCGGTATCGCGCTGGGGACGATCCTGGCACTGATGCGCCTGTCGTCCAGCAAACTGCTGTCCCGGGTGGCCGGCGCCTATGTGAACTACTTCCGCTCGATCCCGCTGCTGCTGGTGATCACCTGGTTCTACCTGGCGGTGCCGTTCGTGTTGCGCTGGATCACCGGCGAAGACACGCCGATCGGTGCGTTCACCTCCTGCGTCGTGGCGTTCATGATGTTCGAAGCGGCGTACTTCTGTGAGATCGTGCGGGCCGGCGTGCAGTCGATCCCCAAGGGCCAGATGGCGGCGGCACAAGCGATGGGCATGACCTATGGCCAGACCATGCGCCTGATCATCCTGCCCCAGGCGTTCCGCAAGATGACCCCGTTGCTGCTGCAACAGTCGATCATCCTGTTCCAGGACACCTCGCTGGTCTACACCGTGGGCCTGGTGGACTTCCTCAACTCCGCCCGCTCCAACGGCGACATCATCGGGCGCTCCAATGAGTTCCTGATCTTCGCCGGTGTCGTCTACTTCATCATCAGCTTTTCCGCCTCGCTGCTGGTCAAGCGTCTGCAAAAAAGGTTTGCCGTATGATCTCTATCAAGAACATCAACAAGTGGTATGGCGACTTCCAGGTGCTGACCGATTGCAGCACCGAGGTTAAAAAAGGCGAAGTGATCGTGGTGTGCGGGCCATCGGGCTCGGGCAAGTCCACCCTGATCAAGTGCGTCAACGCGCTGGAACCGTTCCAGAAAGGTGACGTGATCGTCGACGGCACCTCCATCGCCGACCCGAAGACCAACCTGCCGAAACTGCGTTCGCGCGTGGGCATGGTGTTCCAGCACTTCGAGCTGTTCCCGCACCTGACCATCACCGAAAACCTGACAATCGCACAGATCAAGGTGCTCGGCCGCAGCAAGGAAGAAGCCACCAAGAAAGGCCTGCAACTGCTTGAGCGCGTCGGCCTGTCGGCGCACGCCCACAAGCACCCGGGCCAGCTTTCCGGTGGCCAGCAGCAACGTGTGGCGATTGCCCGCGCCCTGGCCATGGACCCGATCGTCATGCTGTTCGACGAACCGACCTCGGCCCTCGACCCGGAAATGGTCAACGAAGTACTGGACGTGATGGTGCAACTGGCCCAGGAAGGCATGACCATGATGTGCGTCACCCACGAAATGGGCTTTGCCCGCAAAGTGGCCGACCGCGTGATCTTCATGGACGCCGGCAAGATCATCGAAGACTGCCCGAAGGAAGAGTTCTTCGGCGACATCAGCGCCCGCTCCGAGCGCGCGCAGCACTTCCTTGAGAAAATCCTGCAGCACTAAAAACAGCCTCACTCCCACCCTGTAGGAGCGAGCTTGCTCGCGAAGAACCCAAGAGCACCGCGGACATCCAGGATGCACGCGTCATCGTTGACGTTTTTCGCGAGCAAGCTCGCTCCTACAGTTGGCCGGAGGGCGGTAGCTGACCCAAGGCATCTGTGATGAAATGCGACCCCAACCTCTATCGCGCCGCACCGCCATCACTTGCCGTGAAACCTCGTCTGATTCGCCAACTGTTCCTGCCGCCGTTGATCATCGCTCTGATGATCGGCCTGGGTTATATCGGCTTCTGGATCAGTGAGTACTACGGCATCCGCACCCTCAGCGACAACGGCGAACGCCAGCTGGAGCTGCATGCCCGCACCGTCGAAAGTGAAATCAGCAAATACACCTACCTGCCCAGCCTGCTGGAGCTGGAGTCGAGCGTCTCCAAGCTGCTGGCCGAGCCGAACCAGGAAACCCGCAAAACGGTCAACGACTACCTCGAAGGCCTGAACCGACGCAGTCGCAGTCGGGCCATCTACGTGATGGACACCACCGGCCGTGTGCTGGCCACCAGTAACTGGCGCGATGCCGACAGTTACCAGGGTGAAGACCTGTCCTTTCGTGCCTATTTCCAGAATGCCGTGCGCGGCCAGCCCGGGCGTTTCTACGGCATCGGCAGCACCAACGGCGAACCCGGCTACTACCTGGCCCATGGCCTGGAGGAACACGGCAAGATCATCGGCGTGGCGGTGGTCAAAGTGCGCCTCGAAGCCCTGGAAGAGCGCTGGCAACGCGCGCGCCTCGAAGCCTTTGTGAGCGACGAGAACGGCATCATCATTCTCTCCAGCGACCCGGCTCGACGCCTCAAGGCGGTGCGACCGCTGAGCGACGAGACCAAGGATCGCCTGGCCCACAGCCTGCAATATTACTGGGCCACGCTCAACGAACTGGAACCCCTGGCCCGTGAGCGCTTGAATGAACGCAGCGAGAAGCTGACTTTCCCGGCCAACACTGAAGTGGTCAACGACGAGCACGAAGTCAGCTACCTGGCGCAAACCCGCCCACTCAATGACACACCGTGGAATTTCACCCTGCTCACTCCGCTCAACGACCTGCGTCGCGCGGCGATCAACCAGGGCATCCTGGTGGCTGTCGCGTTTGGCCTCGTCGCGTTTTTGCTGATTGCCTGGAACGAGCGGCGCAAAGTCATCGCCACCCGCCTCGCGGCGCGGGAAGCCTTGCAGGAAGCCAACAGCCAGCTGGAACGGCGGATCGCCGAACGCACCGCCGACCTGCGCGCCAGCAACGAGCGGCTCAAGGGCCAGATCCGCGAACGGCGCCAGGCCGAAGAAACCCTGCGCCGCGCCCAGGATGAACTGGTACAGGCCGGCAAGCTGGCGGCCATCGGCCAGATGTCCACCAGCATCGCCCATGAACTGAACCAGCCGTTGGCCGCGCTGCGCACCTTGTCCGGCAACACCGTGCGCTTCCTCGAACGCGGCGCGCTGGACACCGCCAGCGCCAACCTCAAGACCATCAACGAACTGATCGACCGCATGGGCCGTATCACCGCCAGCCTGCGCTCCTTTGCCCGACGCGGCGATGACCAGGGCGAAGCCAGCCTGGCCAAGGCGGTGGACGCCGCGTTCCAGGTCCTGGGCCCACGCCTGGACAGCCTGCCGCTGAGCCTGCACCGCGACTTTGCCCCGGCCCAATTGCAGATCGACCAGACCCGCCTGGAACAGATCCTGGTCAACCTGATCGGCAACGCCCTCGACGCCATGCAGGCACAACCGGCTCCCGAGTTGTGGCTGGAAGGCAGCGCCGCCGAGGGCAAATACCGCCTGCTGGTGCGCGACAACGGCCACGGCATCGACGCCGAGGCGCGCAAGCATCTGTTCGAACCCTTCTTCACCACCAAACCCGGCGAGCAAGGCCTGGGCCTGGGCCTGACCCTCTCCGCCAGCCTCGCGGCAGCCACCGGCGGCACCCTCGCCGTGGAGCACCCGGCCGGCGGTGGCACTGCCTTTGTCCTGAGCCTGCCGCTGGTGGGCGCTCAACAAGCTGAGTCGACATGAATATTGATCCTCAAGACCTCACCGTGCTGATCGTCGAAGACGACCCCCATGTGCTGCTCGGCTGCCAACAGGCGCTGGCGCTGGAAGATATCCCAAGCGTGGGCGTGGGCAGTGCCGAGGAGGCATTGAAACGTATCGGCGAGAACTTCGCCGGCATTGTGATCAGCGACATTCGCCTGCCGGGCATTGACGGCCTGGAACTGCTCACCCGTCTCAAGGCCCTGGATAAAAGCCTGCCGGTGGTGCTGATCACCGGGCATGGCGACATCTCCATGGCGGTCGGCGCCATGCGCAATGGCGCCTACGACTTCATGGAGAAACCCTTCTCCCCCGAGCGCCTGGTCGACGTCGCCCGCCGCGCCCTGGAACAACGCGGGCTGGCGCGGGAAGTCTGGTCGCTGCGCCGTCAGTTGGCTGAGCGGGATTCGCTGGAAGGCCGCATCATCGGTCGCTCGCCGGCCATGCAGAACCTGCGCGAGCTGATCGCCAACGTCGCCGACACCTCGGCCAACGTGCTGATCGAAGGCGAGACCGGTACCGGCAAGGAGCTGGTCGCGCGTTGCCTGCATGATTTCAGCCGCCGGCATGCCCACCAGTTCGTCGCCCTCAACTGCGGCGGCCTGCCGGAGAACCTGTTCGAAAGCGAGATTTTCGGCCACGAAGCCAACGCCTTTACCGGCGCCGGCAAGCGCCGTATCGGCAAGATCGAACACGCCCATGAAGGCACGCTGTTCCTCGATGAAGTGGAAAGCATGCCGATCAACCTGCAGATCAAATTGCTGCGAGTGCTGCAGGAGCGCACCCTGGAACGCCTGGGCTCGAACCAGAGCGTGGCCGTGGATTGCCGGGTGATCGCCGCCACCAAGTCCGACCTCGACGAACTGAGCCGCGCCAGCCAGTTCCGCAGCGACCTGTACTACCGCCTCAACGTGGTGACCCTGGAACTGCCGCCCCTGCGCGAACGCCGCGAAGACATCCTGCAGCTGTTCGAACACTTCCTGCAGCAGTCGTCGCTGCGTTTTGACCGCACCGCGCCGGAACTGGACAACCAGACCCTCTCCAGCCTGATGAGCCACGACTGGCCCGGTAACGTACGCGAACTGCGCAACGTCGCCGAACGCTTCGCCCTCGGCCTGCCCGCCTTCAAGAAAAGCGGGGCCAGCAGCGGCAGCCAAGGCCTGGCGTTCACCGAAGCGGTGGAAGCCTTTGAACGCAACCTGCTCAGCGATGCCCTGCAACGCAGCGGCGGCAACCTGACCCAGGCCAGCCAGGAACTGGGCATGGCCAAGACCACCTTGTTCGACAAGGTCAAGAAATACGGGTTGAGCCACTGATGGATCTTTTTTTGAAAGCCGCCCTGGGCGCGGCGGTGGTGCTGATCCTGGCGGCGCTGGCCAAGACCAGGAACTACTACATCGCCGGGCTGGTGCCGCTGTTTCCGACCTTTGCGTTGATCGCCCATTACATCGTCGGCAAGGGCCGTTCGCTGGACGATTTGAAGACCACCATCCTGTTCGGGATGTGGTCGATCATTCCCTACTTTGTGTATTTGGCGACGTTGTATGTGATGGTGGACCGCATGCGGCTGGAGGCCTCTTTAGCCGTCGCAGCGGTAGCGTGGCTGATGGCAGCGACGATCCTGGTGAGTATCTGGGTACGCTTCCATACCTGACCC
Source organism: Pseudomonas sp. Yb2C2 (assembly GCF_052112325.1). Classification (NCBI taxonomy): domain Bacteria; kingdom Pseudomonadati; phylum Pseudomonadota; class Gammaproteobacteria; order Pseudomonadales; family Pseudomonadaceae; genus Pseudomonas; species Pseudomonas sp. Yb2C2. The sequence continues at coordinate 284,482 of NZ_JAVAJK010000002.1, forward strand.
GACTCGGTCAAAAAATGTGGGAGGGGGCTTGCCCTAATGCCAGTCATTTAAGGCTTTTTGTAGGAGCGAGCTTGCTCGCGAAAAACTCACAGGCGCCGCGTTCATTCAGGAAGCACGCGTTATCGTTGACGTTTTTCGCGAGCAAGCTCGCTCCTACAGGAGGCGATGTACGCTTAACTGACTGACATTAGGGCAAGCCCCCTCCCACATTTTAATCAGCGGACTATTTTGTCGACCTGGATGCCCAGTTTCTTCAGGCGATACCAAAAGCTCCTTTCGGAAATCCCGATCTTCGCCGCCGCCGCAGCCTGCACGCCATTGCTCTCCTGCAACGCCGCGAGGATATAGGCCTTCTCCACCTCCGCCAGCGCCGCGTCCAGGTCCTGGGGAATCCCCGGCCCGTCGCTGAGGATCGCGGTCACGCCGCCTTCGCTGGGTTTGGAAGCAAACAGATAGCCCGGCAAATCAATGTCTTCGATCACAGGCGTGGCGGCCACGATGGTCGCGCGCTCCACACAGTTTTGCAGCTCACGGATATTGCCCGGCCAGTGATACGCGGCCATGGCCTGCAACGCTTCAGGGCTGAAGCCGGTAATACGCTTGCCGGCAGTGGCGCTGAGGGTCCGGGCAAAGTGACGGGCCAGGGGCGCGATGTCTTCCACGCGTTCACGCAGGGCCGGCAGCGGGATCGGGAACACATTGAGGCGGTAATACAAGTCTTCGCGAAACTCCTTGTTGGCCACCGCCTCCAGCAGGTTCTTGTTGGTGGCGGCGATCACCCGCACATCCACCTTGCGCTCGCGGGGGTCGCCCACAGGCTCGATCACCCGCTCCTGCAAGGCGCGCAGGATCTTGGCCTGCAATGCCAGAGGCATATCGCCCACTTCATCGAGAAACAGCGTGCCCTTGTCGGCCTGCTGGAAGCGCCCGACCCGGTCAGACACGGCGCCAGTAAACGCGCCCTTGCGATGGCCGAACATTTCGCTTTCCAGCAGCCCTTCGGGGATCGCCGCGCAGTTGACCGCCACAAACGGCTTGTCGGCACGGCTGCCGTGCTTGTGGATGGCGCGGGCGACCATTTCCTTGCCGGTGCCGCTTTCGCCGGTCAGCAGGATGGTGGTGCTGCTGTCGCGTACCGAATCCACCGCCTGCAACACTTTGCGAAACGCCGGGCTGTCGCCCACCAGGCTGTCGAACTGCGCCTGCTCATCCAGCTCGGCGCGCAGGCGCGCGTTGTCGCGCATGATGTCGCGAAACTGCAGGGCCTTGGCCACGGTGATGTCCAGCTCGTCGATATCGAACGGTTTGGCAATGTAGTCGTAGGCACCGTTGCGCATCGACTGCACGGCGTTTTTCACCGTGCTGTAGGCGGTCATCACGATCACCGGCACGTGGGGATAACGCACCTTGATCTCGGCCAACAAGGCCGGCCCGTCCATGCCCGGCATGCGCCAGTCACTGATCACCAGGTCGATGTCTTCCTGTTCCAGCACCTTGAGCGCATGCAGGCCGTTGCCCGCAATGAACACCTGCACGCTGTTCTGGCCCAGGGCCGACGCCAGCAGGTCGCAGAGCTTGGGTTCGTCGTCGACTACCAGAATGTTATGCGTCATGACTGTCCTCGTCGTCTTCGCCTGTCGCTGGAATGTACAGGCTGAAGGTGGCGCCGGCATCGTTTTCGCTGGCGCATTCGATGCTGCCGTCGTGACTTTCCATGATCGAATAGACTTTGGCCAGGCCCAGGCCCGTGCCAGAGGCCTTGGTGGTGACGAATGGCGTAAAGATGCGCTCGATCATCTCCGGCGCGATGCCCTGGCCGGTGTCGGCGATGGTGATGACGGTGTTGTCGCCCTCGCTGCGAATCCCCAGGGTCAGGCGCCCGCCTTCAGGCATGGCATCGATGGCGTTGAGAATCAGGTTGAGGCAGGCCTGCTTGAGTTGCTTGGCGTCGGCGTAGATCGTCGCCCCCGGCGCCTGGTCGTCGATCTGCGCGTCGATGTTATGGCTGGCCAGTTCCGGCGCACAGAAGCCCAGGATCTCCTCCACCAATGGACGGGCCGGCTGCAGCACGCGCAACGGTGGGTTGGGTTTGGCAAAATCGAGGAACTCGGTGATCAAGTCGTTGATGCGGCTGACTTCGCTGATCACATATTCCAGGTGGCGCTTGTCGGCGTCCGGCAGATCAACGCGGCGGTGCAACAACTGGGTCGCCGTCTTGATGATGCCCAACGGGTTACGGATCTCGTGGGCCAGGCCCATGGCAACTTCACCCAGGGCATGCAGGCGATCACGCCGGCGCAGTTGGGCCTCGAGGTGATGCAGCTCGCCCAGGCGCTCGGTCATATGGTTGAAGGTGCTGCTCAATTGCGCCAGTTCGTCGCCACCACTGACCAGCACGCGGTGCGCGTAGTTGCCTGAGATCACCGCGCTCACGCCTTCGGACAAGTCCCGCAACGGCTTGGTCAGGCGCCGTGACACCAGCACCCCGGCCGCGAGGGACAATGCCGAACTGAGCAGGAAAATCAGCACGAACAGGTTGCTCTGGTTCACCAGCCCCACCAGGCTGGTATGGCGCAACAGTCCGCTGAAAATCACGCCTTGGAGGTCACCGGCGTCGTTGAAAATCGGCCAGTACAACCCGCTGTAGCTGTTGGTGAACTGCTCGCTGGGCTGCTTGGTACTGCGCATCGCGGTCTCGACACTTTTCGGGATACGCGCCGGGTGATCCACGAAGCGCTGGGTCGAAAATATCTCCGAGAACCCCTCGGGGTTGGCCAGGTACAGGCGCAGGTCGAGGGAATGCACATCGGCCACGCTGGTGAGAAAGCTGCTGTCCAGGTAGGTCGCCACCAACAGGCGGTAGTCGACGCCGTCCTGGCTGGTTTCGAAGGTCGAGACCACAATCCCGGTACTCACCCCCGCCACTTGCACGGTCTGCAGCACCGCGTTGCTGGTCAGGCTGATCTGTTTGACGATGTCATCGGAGGCGGTGCTGAACACCACCTTTTGATCGCTGGTGCGGATCAGCGCCACCACGTCGATGTCGGTGGCATCGGCGATGTCCGCGGTCAGCCGGTCATGCTTGGCCGCCTGCCGGCTCGAGGGCGGGCTGGTGTAGCGCAGGAACAGCTTGGCCATGCGCGCGTTGTCGTGAAGGATGTCGCCGATCTCGTCCTTGACGATCTTGGTCGATTCCTGCAGCCAGATACGCACGTTGCTGTCGAAAATCTGCGACAGCGTGGTCGCCGCCAGCTCCGCCGCGATCATGGTGGGAATCACGCTGACCAGCCAGAACGCCAGCACCAGCTTGCGCTGGACGCTCCAGCGCGAAATGGCAAAGGGGCGGGCTTTCTGGCGGGTCTTGGTGATCATCAGGTTTCGCTTATCGCAGCAGCCATGGCAGGGTCGGAACGATCCGGTCGAATAAACAGTTTTACAAGCGTGAGCAGGCCGTTGACCAGCCGGTTGCGGTGGCGGAAAAACACGCTGTTGCCCTGGAACTCGCAGCCCAGGCGCAGCTTACTGGCATACCCGGCCTGGCCGCACTCATACACCGCAATATTGTGTTGAATACAGTAGTCGACGTTGGTCAGCCAGCTGCGGAAGTACAGGTTGTAGTCACGGCTGAACGCAACGTCATGGGCGAAAAACTTGTCCACCAACCGGTGCTCGTCCAGCAGCAGCAGGTTGAACGCCACCAACTGCTCGTCGACCCAGTAAAGAACACAGACGGCGCGATCGCCAAGGCGTTCCAGCACGCCGGTGAAATAGCCGGCAGGCAGGTGTTCGAACTGCAACTCGGCGCGCTTCAATGTGGCTTCGTACAGGCCCATGACCTCGGGCAGCACGTCGTCGATATTGCCGCGCCATTCCACCCGTGGTCCAGGTGCACGCAGCTTGCGGCGCAAGTCCTTGCGGGTGGATTTGCCCAGCGAACCGAGGTAGGCGTCCACCGAACCGTACGGCAGCGGCAACACCCCGGTGGGCAAGCCCGGCATGCTTTGAAAACCCGCCACCCGGCAACTGTCGAGCCAATGGGGATCCTGGCTGGGTGCATCCTTGACCGCCAGCAGGCCGATACCGAAATCATCGGCATCCTGGCGCGCGGCTTCCAGCAAGTGTTTGAGCAACAACGGGCGACGCGACTCGGGCACGCCACTGGCCACCCCGGCGTCGCAACGCTCGGCTACCGGGGAGCCAATGGCATACAGGCCCAATTGCAAAACACCCGGCCACAGCCGCTCCACACGTTCGGCCAAACGCTTGCCGGCGCCCGACACCGTGGTGTCGAGGCGATAATGGGTGATGAAGGCGGCGGCCACGGCCACCAGCGTTCCATTGTCGTAAACCGCCAGGTAGCGCCATTGGAAGTCATCGATGGCGGCGTTTTCCACGGCGACGTAATAGTCCCAGTCTTCCAGGGCACCGGGAAAACAGTCGTTCCAGGCGCTACGCTGGAGGGCCCGGATGGTCGGGAAGGCTTGGGTGGTGATCACATCGTTTCCCTTGTTATGGCTGACAAGCCCGCTCACCACAAAGTAAGCCGGCGTCCACAAACGCGGTGTGCCGCTCGACAAAGTCGGCACTCAACTCGATCACCCGGCGGTATTGCAGGTCGACGGTGATCATGTGGTAGCAGTTGTCCAGCAGGATCTTGGTCACCGGGCCGCCCAGGTGACGCTCCACGTAATCGGCGTTCCAGCGGCTGGTGATGTCGTCTTCGAGGGAGTGCAGCACCAGGGCCGGCACCTTGACCTTGGGCATGCATTTCCTGACCACGGCATTCATGCGGTGCAACTCGCGCACCGTGATGCCTTCCATGGTCAGCAAACCGGCTTCGCTGCTCTGCCCTTCCTTCATCTGCCGCTCGACGATTGCCCGCAGGCGTTCGTTCTTGATGCCGTAGGGCGGCTTCTCTTCGAAGCGGCAGATGTGCACGCCGAACGGAATCTTCATCAGCAACGGCGTGAGGAACGCCAGCTTGTTGATGCTCCAGCCGTCGTACTTGAGGGTGGTGGAATACATCAACAGCCCGGCAACTTGCCCAGGGTGCTCGGCAGCCACGTACATCGACATCACCGCACCCATCGACAAGCCACCGACAAACACCTGCTCGTGGCGTTGCCTGACCTGCACGAAGGTCTTGCGCACGCCCTCGTACCAGTCCAGCCAGCCGGTGGCCTGCAGGTCGCTGTTGTCACCGCAGTGCCCGGCCAGGGTGGGCACGTACACCGTGCAGTTACCCGCCTTGACCAGGCCCTTGGCGACCTGGCGCAACTCCGTCGGGGTGCCGGTCAGGCCGTGGATCAACAGGATCCCGACCGGACCTTCACCGAGAACGAAACCGGCACTGCCTTCACCGAGGTCGATCCCGGCGGCGCTCACCGTTGGGTCGCCCGTACCAGCAGTTGCTCGAGCAGCTTCAGGCCCAGTTCGATTTCCGGGTAGCTGATTTCCAGGGACGGTGCCAGGGTGATCACGTTTTTGTAGTAGCCGCCCACGTCGAGGATCAGGCCGAGTTTGCGGCCATCGACGACCATGTCGCCTTTCATGCCTTCTTCGACCATGTAGTCCAGGGTCGCCTTGTCCGGCGTGAAGCCGTCCGGGCCGCAGATTTCGCAGCGCAGGGCCAGGCCCAGGCCGTCGACGTCGCCGATGATCGGGAACCGTCTCTGCAGGTCCTGCAGGCCTTCGAGGAAGAATTTGCCCTTGGCCATGACCATCGCGCCGTAGTCGACTTCGTTGGTCATCTTGAACATTTCCAGGCCCACCGCCGTGCCCAATGGGTTGGAGGCGAAAGTGGAGTGGGTCGAACCTGGCGGGAAGATCTTCGGGTTGATCAACTCTTCACGGGCCCAGATGCCGCCCAGTGGGTTGAGGCCGTTGGTCAGCGCCTTGCCGAACACGATCACGTCCGGTTGTACGTCGAAGTGCTCGATGGACCAGAGTTTGCCGGTGCGGTAGAAGCCCATCTGGATTTCGTCGGACACCATCAGGATGCCGTGCTGATCCAACACATGCTTGAGTTCGCGATAGAAGTTCATCGGCGGGATCACGTAGCCGCCGGTGCCCTGGATCGGCTCGACATAGAACGCGGCGTATTCGCTCTGGCCGACTTTCGGGTCCCACACACCGTTGTATTCGGTCTCGAACAGGCGCGCGAATTGCTGCACGCAATGGCTGCCGTACTCTTCCTTGGTCATGCCCTTGGGGCCACGGAAGTGGTACGGGAACGGGATGAACTGCGCACGCTCGCCGAAGTGGCCGTAGCGGCGACGGTAGCGGTAGCTGGAAGTGATCGACGAGGCGCCGAGGGTCCGGCCGTGATAGCCGCCTTCGAAGGCGAACATCAGGCTTTTGCCGTTGGTGGCGTTACGCACCACCTTCAGGGAGTCTTCGATCGACTGCGAACCGCCGACGTTGAAGTGTACGCGACCGTCGAGGCCGAATTTCTTCTTGGCGTCCACCGCGATCATTTCCGACAGCTCGATCTTGCCTTTGTGCAGGTACTGGCTGGCGATTTGCGGCAGGGTGTCGATCTGCTGTTTCAACGCATTGTTCAGGCGCGGGTTGGCGTAGCCGAAGTTGACGGCCGAGTACCACATTTGCAGGTCGAGGTAGGCCTGATCTTCGGTGTCCCACACGTAGGAGCCTTCGCAACGGCTGAAAATACGCGGTGGCTCGATGTAGTGAACGGTGTCGCCGTAGGAGCAATACTTGGCTTCTTTATCCAGGAGGATCTGGTCTTCGGCGGTAGCGATGCGGATATCAGACATGGTGGAAGAGTTCCTGATTGTCAGAAGAGGTATTGAAGGTGGTGGCGTTGGCGGCGATGCCCTGAGGCAGGCGGGCCAGCAACGCAGGCACTTCGGCGAAGGTGTCGAAGCGCGCGTGAGGGATGTTGTTGGCTGCGCAGTACTGGGCGAGGCTGTCTCTGGCGAACACGAAGTCGGCGGTGGAGGCCACGCACATGTCCGACTTGCCGTCGCCGATCACCAGCACGCGCTTGTTGCGCGGGGTGGATTTGCACTTGCAGTTGCCGGACGCGGCGCGGCAGGCATCGCTGGCATACGGGAAATCGATGCGCCAGCTGTTCTGGTCGACCTGGCGCAGGCGGTTGGCGAGGATCGGCAGCAAGGTCACGTAGTTGCGCGACAGGATCCGCGCAATCCCCTGTTCGATACCGTCGCTGACCACTTCGAGAGAAGCGCCCAGGCCGAGCACGTGATCGACGAAGTCGGGGAAATCCGGGTCGATCTCGACACTGTCGAAATACGCCAGCAGTTCACTTGGGGTGGCCTTGATCAGCGCCAGTTGACGGCTCAGGCATTCGCGGGAACCGATATGCCCATCCAGCCATTCCTGTTCGATGGTTTCCCACTCGGGGCCGGCGAAGCGTTGGAGGACGTTGTCGATGACATCGGTGGGGGTAATGGTCCCGTCGAAGTCACACACGATATGCCAGTGGATCATCTGCGTTTACCTTGAGGAGCGCGCTGTGTGCGCTTGCCCAAGGGGTAGAGCAGGGAGTGTGCCAACTGGCTGAAGCCCAGCCGGGCTGGGGGTTCTGGCGTTAGCGGTGGAGATATGTGTCGTGCAAGCTACAATTTTTGTAGCTCGCTACAAACAAGATGAGTGCTTGCGCAAGGGATGCCCTTCGCGCGTTCATGCGCGCATGTCCAGATAAGGAACCTGCTCCATGCTCAAACTCACTTGCGCTGTATTCGCCGGTTTACTGGGGCTGTGGGGCATTGCCGACACCGCCCTGGCAGCCCCGGTCACCGGTGAAGCCGGCGCGGGCCTCAGTTATCAACCCCACGACCCCACCGGCAGCCGCTACGAAACCCGCCCCGTGCCCTACCTGGACCTGGACTGGGGCAACGTCAGCCTGAGCACCGATGACGGCCTGACCTGGAGCGCCCTGAACACCAACGGTTTTACCGCCGGCCCCTATATCAACTACCTGCAGGGGCGTACCTCCAACGGTGAGCTGCAAGGCCTGCGCAATGTGTCGGACATGGCGGAAGTGGGCGGCTTCATCCAATACGCGCCGGCCGACTTCTGGCGCGTGTACGCCCGGATGGGCCAGGCCGTGGGCGGCGGGCACTCGCAGAGCGGCGCGCTGGGCAAGGTCGGCGGCGAGCTGGGCTACCCCCTGGGTGGCGGGGTGATCGGCAGCAGCGGCCTGGCGGCGAATTTCGCCGATGCGCGCCAGACCCAGACTTATTTCGGGGTGGACGCCAATGAATCCGCGGCCTCTGGTATTCGTCCGTATAACGCCAACGGCGGCTTCCAGAACCTCACGTTGACCCAGAGTTTCGAATTCCCCCTGGCCTCCAATTGGTCACTGCTGACCAGCGCCAGCTGGGTGCACCTGGTGGGTTCGGCGGCCAACAGCAGCATCGTCAAGGAGACCGGCGACGTGAACCAGGGCCAGGTACAAACGGCGATCAGCTACAAGTTTGATTGATCACTTCGAACAAAATATGGGAGGGGCAAGCCCACTCCCCATGAATTCGTGTTTCAGTTTTCCTCGCCTTCGGCCAGCAGCGCGATTCCGCCGATAATCACCGCCACCCCCACCCAATGCAGCGGGCTGATATGTTCCCCCAGCCCCAGCCACGAACCCAGCAACACCACCACAAACACCAGCGAACTGAGCGGAAACGCCAGGGACAGGCTGCTGCGCCGCAGGATCAGCATCCACACGAAAAACGCGCCGATGTAACTGGCGATCGCCGCCAGGATCCCCGGGTTACGCGCCACCTCGGACAACCACTGCCAGTTGAAATCCATCTGCCCCAGTTGGTCCCCTGCAACTTTGGTAAACAGCTGCCCGGCACTCTCGGTGCAGATCAGCAAGGCCCACAGCACCACCGTGCCCAGGCGCCCATGCAACCAACCGGTATGCATCGTTTGCGTACTCATGCCTGACTCCCAGCAATCGCTACCAGCATCACACCCAAGGTAATCACCAGCGTGCCCAGCCAACGACGTCGGCTGACGGTTTCGCCCAGTACCACCTTGCCCGCCAGCACCACCCCGCAATAAGCCAGGGCCGCCGCCGGGAATAACAGGCTCAACGGCGCACGAGACAGCGCTTCGAGCCACACGAAAAACTCGATCACATAGGCGGCGATCCCCGCCCACAGCAACGGCGCATTGAACACCTGGCCCCAGAACGCATTCAGGCGAAAGCCGCCCTCCAACTCCGGCAAGCGGTCCAGGCCGAGCTTGAAACACAGTTGGCCGATCACATCGAGCACGATGGAAAACGCCACGAGTAACACCACGGTCAGGCTCACGGGAACAGCTCCTCAAACAGGTCGATCAGGGCTTCATTGGTGGCGGCGTTGCGCTGCAGATCCTCCGGGCTCCAGCGCTCCGCGGGCGGCTGGTCGGACTTGGCTTCCCAACGCTTGAACGCGTTGCTGAACGCCGGCGTGGCGAACTCGCCGCACACGTCGATGCCGATGATGCGCTTGCGCGCCGCCAGCGCCCGCAGGGCTTGCAGCAGGTGGGTCAGGCGCATGCCGCCCTGGTCCCAGTTGGTGGCGGCGTCTTCACTGGCGAGCACGTCTTTGTCGATGGTGATCCAGATCGCTTCGGTGGGCAGGCTGCCGATCATCTGCTCGAGAAACGCCGGCCAGTCCAGCTCCGCCAGGTTGCGCCAGTGCAGGTGGTTTTCCTGCTGCTGATGGCCGGCGCCATCGCCGACCCGGCCCCAGACTTTCGACGGCGGGTGCTGCCAGGGGAACAGTTGCAGGCGCCCGCGCTTGAGGGCACCGAGGTTGCCGCCACGCAGTTGCGGGTTATGCAGGTCATCGCTGCAGGGGCCGAGGGTGACGATGCGTTTGATCGCCGGCATGTTCAATGCGCGGTTGACCCACGAGCCACAGTGGCGCCTGGGCGCAAAGCGCACCCAGTCGGGGTGGTTGTCGAAGTGGATCAGGCTGATGGGTTCTTTCAGGTCGGCCAGAAACGCCGGCGTCAGGTGGTGATAATCGCCGGAACCGACGAACAGGATTTCCGGACGCGCATCCGTGGGCCGGGGCCGCCGGGCCAGGCGTTCGGCGAAGCGCTTCCAGGTTTTTTCGGTGGACCACAGGCGCAGCTTCGGGCCCAGGTCCAGCAGGTCGATACGCGTGGCACGGCCACTGGCCAGACGCCGGGCAATCGGTGCCTGACCGGTGAGGCTGTGGTCGAGGTCGAGAATGTTCAAGGTCATGTTTCCCCTATGGCTTTAGGGGGTCGATGCAAGGGGCGGGCCAGCGCTTACCTCAAGGACAGTGAGAAACAAATGTGGGAGGGGGCAAGCCCCCTCCCACATCTGGATCAGTGTTCGATTTTAGTTTTTAGCTTCGTTGATGATCTGGCGAATCGCGCCCACAAAGGCTTCCGCCGGCTGGCCACCGCTGACGGCGTACTGGTCGTTGAACACGATGGTCGGCACTGACGTCACCCCACGGGAGGTCCACAATTGCTCTTGCTCGCGGACTTCGGCGGCGTATTCATCGCTGGCGAGAATCTCGGCGGCGCGCTGGATATCCAGGCCGACGCTTTCGGCGATGATCGCCAGGGTGGCGTGATCGGAAGGGTCCTGGCCATCGCTGAAGTAGGCCTTGAACAACGCCTCCTTGAGGTTGTACTGCAAGCCCTCGAGCCCGGCCCAATGCAGCAGGCGGTGTGCGTCGAAGGTGTTGTAGATACGGCTCTGGCCGTCGGTGCGGAAGGCAAAGCCCAGCTCGGCGCCCATGTCGCGGATACGCGCACGGTTGGCCTGGGACTCTTCGGCGCTGGAGCCGTATTTCTCGGTGATGTGTTCGACGATATTTTGCCCTTCGGCGGGCATGTTCGGGTTCAGTTCGAACGGCTGGAAATGGATCTCGGCCTGCACCTCGGTGCCAAGCTGGTCGAGGGCTTCGGTCAGGCCGCGCAGGCCGATGATGCACCAGGGGCAGGACACGTCGCTGACGAAATCGATTTTCAGGGGAGTACTCATGACAGGCAACCTCGCAGGCTTCAATACGCCGTAAAGGGTGCACGATACACCAATGTCACAGCAGCTTCGAAGGCGCGACCGGGTCAATCTGCGCCCAATGTGCGGCATCTTCACGATGAGCCTGCAGGTACGGCAACACCGCCGTCAGCAGCGGCGCCTTGAACGCTTCCTGGAAACGATGGGCCATGCCGGGAATCAACTTCAACTGGCTGCCCTGGATATGCGCCGCCAGGTGCACGCCGTGCATCACCGGCAGCAACGGGTCGGCGGTGCCGTGGACCACCAGTGTCGGCACGCGCAGCTGGTTGAGCAGCGGCACACGGCTGGGTTCGGCGAGGATCGCCATGATCTGGCGCTTCACGCCGTCCGGGTTGAAGGCGCGGTCATAGGACAGCGCCGCCTGGTGCAGCAGCACCTGGCGATCGTCCTTCACAGTCGGGCTGCCCAGCGCCGCGAGCAAATCGGCCTGCTGCTCCAGCGCCACTTCACGATTCGGCGCACTGCGTCGCGACAATAATTGCACCAGCGCCGCATTCGGGGCCGGCAAGCCTTCGGCGCCGGAGCTGGTCATGACCAGGGTCAGGCTTTCCACGCGCTGGGGCGCCATCGCCGCCAGGTGCTGGGCGATCATGCCGCCCATGCTTGCGCCCAGTACGTGGAATTGCTGGACCTGCAAGGCGTCCATCAGGCCCAGGGCGTCATCGGCCATATCCGTCAGCGTGTACGGCGCCGATACCGGCAGGCCGAGCTTGTAGCGCAGCACTTCAAAGGTCAGGTTGGCGTTCGCCGGCGCCTGGCGCCAGGTGGAGAGGCCGACATCGCGGTTGTCGTAGCGGATCACCCGGAAACCCTGCTGACACAGGGCAACGACGACTTCGTCGGGCCAGTGAATCAGTTGCCCGCCCAAGCCCATCACCAGCAGCAAGGCCGGGTCGGACGCACGGCCGATACTCTGGTAGGCGATGCTCACCTGGGCCAGGTCGACCGTTTGGGTCGGGACATTGACATCACATCGAGACGCCGCAAAAGACGGCAGGCCGAACAGTAGAGCGGCCAGTAAAAACAACACGCGCATGAAAAACACCGAAACGCAGAACCCCAGTAGAGCGCGAGTCTGATGAAGTTTGTTCAAGGGCGCTGCCACAGTTCCATGACAGTTTGATGAAGAGTGCCCGGCGGTCATGGTCGACATGGATTGCAACATGAGACAAACTCACGCTATTCCGTTTCGTCACAAATTGTCTTCATGGAGAGCCCGTGCTCGAGATCCGTCACCTCAAGACCCTGCACGCCCTGCGCGAAGCCGACAGCCTGGTGGAGGCCGCCGAGCGTCTGCACCTGACGCAGTCGGCGCTGTCCCACCAGTTCAAGGAGCTGGAAGAGCGCCTGGGCATGCCGCTGTTCGTGCGCAAGACCAAACCCGTGCGCTTCACCAGCGCCGGCCTGCGCCTGCTGCAACTGGCCGACGCCACCCTGCCCCTGCTGCGTGGTGCCGAGCGCGATATTGCACGCCTGGCCGGGGGCACCGCCGGACGCCTGCACATGGCGATCGAGTGCCACAGTTGTTTCCAATGGCTGATGCCGACCATCGACCAATTCCGCGATGCCTGGCCGGAAGTCGAGCTGGACCTGGCCTCGGGCTTTGCGTTCGCGCCACTGCCGGCCCTGGCCCGTGGCGACCTGGACCTGGTGGTGACCTCCGACCCGCTGGAGCTGCCGGGCATCACCTATGTGCCGCTGTTCACCTACGAAGCCATGCTCGCCGTGGCCAACCAGCACGCGCTGGCGAACAAGGCGTACATCGTGCCCGAAGACCTGCTGAGCGAAACCCTGATCACCTACCCGGTGGAGCGTGACCGCCTGGACATCTTCACCCGCTTCCTGGAACCGGCCGATGTGGAACCGGCCCAGGTGCGCACCTCGGAACTGACGGTGATGATGATGCAACTGGTCGCCAGCGGCCGTGGCGTGTGCGGCATGCCCCATTGGGCGCTGCATGAATACAGCTCGCGCGGCTACGTGAAGGCCAAGCGCCTGGGCGAGAAAGGCTTGTTTGCGACGCTGTATGCGGGGATTCGTGCGGACATGCTGGATGCGCCGTATATGCGCGATTTTTTGCTGACGGCAAAAGATACGTCGTTTTCAACGCTGGATGGCGTGAGCGCGGTACGCTGAAACAACACAGTTCCAAATGTGAGAGGGGCAAGCCCCTCCTACATTGGATCTCAGTGAGCCGTGAGTTCGCGCCACATGTAGATTTTGTCGAAGTAGTCCACGCCCACTCGCACCGCCAACGGTTCCAGGCCGTACTGGATAAACCCGCAGCGGCGGTACAGCGCAAACGCTGCATCGTTGCCGGCGGTGACGGTCAGCTGGATCACTTTCAGCCGCGGATGTCGGCGCGCTTCATCCAGCGCTGCCTCGACCAATCGCCGGCCCAAGCCTTTCTGCTGGTAAGCCGCGTTCACGTACATGCCGAACAGGGTCACCTTGTGCCGCGCCTTCTCCCTAGGCTCGAAGGCCAGGCCGACGATGCCGGCCAGTACCCCGTCGACGTACGCGCCGAGCAAACGATCCAGCGGACTCTCCAGGCGCTTTTCCCACCAGCTCAACGGTATCGACGCACGCTCGGCCACACTGGAAGTGAACGCCTGGGGATAGGCGCCGTAAGCTTCCAGCATCAACGCCCGATAAGCCTCGGCATCGTTGGCCCCCAGCGCACGCACGCTCATTCGCGTCAGGCCGGCGTGGTCAGTGACGCGCGGTAAAACGGCAGGATCAGGTCACGGGTCAAGGGCGCCAGCACCAGGCCGCCATCACCGGCCGGGTCGATCCAGCGCACCTCTTCGATTTCAGCGGCCGGGCTGACCGGAGCATCGATCTGCACCTGGAACAATTCAGCGTCCACGGTAAACCCCGGTTCGTTGGCCGCAGGGGCCGAGAAGTGACCCAGGTAGACCGCGTCGCCGGGCTCGATGCGCAGGTTCAGCTCTTCGTACAGCTCGCGGGCCAGGGCCTCGACGGGCTGCTCACCGGCGTCGATCTTGCCACCGGGTTGCATAAAGGCCTGGGTACCGCGCTTGCGCACCAGCAAGGTGTGGCCGTCGCTGCCGATCAGCAGGGCAGCGGCGATACGGATAGTGCTAGGCATGAACTGAAAACCTTGAACTCAAAAAATGAAAATTAATGGAGCACCCCTTCGCTCTCGTCCGGCTCCTTGATGAACACGCTGTACTTGGCGCCTTCCATCGCCTCGAACGCAATCAGCTTGTCCACCAACGGCAGGTTCAGCACCTTGCCGGCGTTAAGCAGCAACATGCCGTTATCGGCGTTGAGGTTACGCGCCAGGACCATGCCGTCTTCCAGCTCACGGGTGGTGAGCACCTTGACGGTCGGATCGCCCAGGGTCACGTCACTGAGAAACGCAGCGCACGCCAGGATGAAGTCCTCGACCAGGTCCGGATCGTAGAGACGCCCGGCATACTTGCGGATATACAACAGCGCTTCATCGCTGTTCAGGTGCCGCTCAAGGATCAGGCCTTTCTGCAACTCGATGAAGTCCACCGCCAGTTTCAGCAGGCGTGAACCGAACGGAATCGCATCGCCCTTGAGGTGGTCGGGAAAACCACTGCCGTCCCAGCGTTCCTGGTGATGACGGATGATCCGCGCCGCATCCTTCATCGGCTCCAGGGTCATCAGCAGCGATTCGCTCTGGGCCGGATAGCCACGGTAGCGCTCGCGATCGGTGCTGTGCAGCTTGTCGGCCGGCTCGATCAACATGCTGTCGCTCCAGCTCAGCTTGCCGATGTTGTACAGCGCGGCGGCCATGGCCATGTCGCGGGCGCTGGCTTCGTCTATGGACTGGGCGGTGCAGTACACTCGCACCAGTTCGATCAGTGCGCGGTTGGTCTGTTTGTTCTTGGGCAGGCGCAGGTTGGCCAGCAACGAAAACACTTCGGTGCCGGTCACGTAGCTGCGCTTGAGCTCGTCGTAGGCCAGGTCGAGCATGTCGGCGGTCTGTTGCAACTCACTGGTGCGTGCTGCCACGCGTTTTTCCAAGGTGGCGTTCAACAGCTTGAGCTGGTCGTTCTGCTGATGGGCCAGGCGCTCCAGCCGCTGAAATTCCAGGGCCTGCTGCAGGATCAGCTTCAGTTCGTCGTCGTTCCAGGGTTTGCCGATATAGCGGTGGATCGCCCCTTCGTTGATCGCCTTGATGATCGTCGGCAGGTCGGCGTAGCCGGTGAGCAGGATGCGACTGGTGGCGGGATAAAGGCGATGAACCTCGGCCAGCAGCTGCGCGCCGTCCATGCCGGGCATGCGCGCATCGCTCATCACCAGGTCGATGGGCTGGGCGGCCATGATCTCCAGGGCCTGGACGCCGCCGCCCGCGAGCACGACATCAAAGGGTTGGCCGCGCAACAGGCGGCGCAAGCTGTTGAGGATCGACTCTTCATCGTCGACCAGCAAAATAGTGGGTTTCGTCGCAAGTTGTTCATCCATGCCTGTTGCGCCTTCACATTGAACTGAATTGAGCTGATTTGAACCCCTGTGCCAAGCCATCTTCCCTCGCTTAAGGCGCGGAGTTGATTTGACGCCAACTGGCCGCCGAATTCAAGGGACCTCGACTACACTGTCACGGCAGGTCTGCGCCCCGCTCAGCCATGGAACCAAGGAAGGAATGGTTATGCCGTCGAACCGTTTGCAGATAAGGCGCGCACTATGAACCCGAACGCAGGGCGGGCCAACCGTCGCATCCTGATCGTCGATGATGCCACGTCCATCCACCTGGACTTTCGCAAGATCCTGTGCGCCGACGCCGACGCCGAGCCCTCCCTGGATACCCTTGAGCAGACCCTGTTCGGCACAACGGCCGTTGCTCGCCAGGCGTTTATCCTCGATTCCGCCTACCAGGGCCAGGAGGCCTTGGATCTGGTGAGTCGGGCCCTGGCAACCAACACCCCCTACGCCATGGCGTTCATCGACATGCGCATGCCGCCCGGCTGGGACGGCCTGCAAACCATCGAGCAGTTGTGGAACGTCGATCCCAACCTGCAGATCGCCCTGTGCACCGCCTATTCCGACTATTCCTTTGAAGCGATCGAGGCGCGATTGAAGTACAACGACCAGTTGCTGATCCTGAAAAAGCCCTTCGACCACCTGGAAATCCGCCAGATGGCCAGCGCCCTGACCTGGAAATGGCAGCTCGCCCAGGATGCCGCCCTCAAGGTGATCGGGCTCGAACGCACGATTGAGGAGCGCGTGCAGGAGTTGCTGAAAGTCTCGCACCTGCTGCAATACGACGCGCTCACGGAGCTGCCCAACAGCACGCTGCTGGGCGACCGCCTGACCCAGGCCATTGCCCTGGGCCGGCGCCATGATACGCAACTGGCGGTGATGTTTATCGGGCTCGACCGCTTCAAGCGCATCAACAACGCCCTGGGTTATCCGGTGGGGGATGAGGTACTCCAGCAGGTCAGCCAAAGCCTGGTGGCGGCCGTGCGTGAGTCTGACTCGGTGTTTCGCTATGGTTCGGACGAGTTTGTGATCCTGCTCAATGATGTCCAGCATCCCCAGCAAACCCAGCACATCGCCCAGAAGGTGCTCCAGGCCATCAGCGTTACCCGGCATGTCGCGGGGCACGACCTGAGCGTTACCGCCAGCCTCGGCATCAGCATCTACCCGAATGACAGCAGCACTGCGGTGGAACTGATCAAGCACGCCGAAACCGCCATGCACACCACCAAGGAGCGTGGCCCGGACGACCTGAGTTTCTACACCGAAGACATGAACCTGCGCGCCCGGCATCAACAGAACCTGGAAAGCGCGATCCGCCAGGCCCTGGAGCACGATGAGTTTGCGCTGCACTACCAGCCCAAGCTGGACCTGAAAACCGGGCGGATCCTCGGCGCAGAGGCGCTGATCCGCTGGTTTCAACCGCGCTCGGGCTGGGTCCACCCGGCCGACTTCATTCCGGTGGCCGAAGACAGCGGGCTGATCGTCCCCTTGACCCAGTGGGTGCTGCGCCACGCCTGCGAACAGGCACAGGCCTGGCGCACCATGGGCCTGGCGCCGCTGCGCATCTCGGTGAACATCTCGGCCATCGACTTCCGCCAGCGGGAGTTTGTCGACAACCTGGCCGCCATCCTCAAGCAGACCGGCCTGCCGCCCAACCAGCTGGAGCTGGAAATCACCGAAAGCGTGCTGATGCAGAATGTCGACGAGACGGTCGATATCCTGAACCGGATCAAGGCCATGGGCGTGCGCCTGGCCCTGGATGATTTCGGCACCGGCTACTCCAGCCTCAGCTACCTGCGACGCTTTCCCATCGATGTGCTGAAGATCGACCAATCATTCGTGCGCGGGCTGCACGAAAATAGCCAGGACGCGCAACTGATCAGCGCTATCATCGGGATGGGCAAGAGCCTGGAGCTGAACATCATCGCCGAAGGGGTAGAGACCGTCGAACAGCTGAACTTCCTGAGAGCCCAGCACTGTGAAGAAGGCCAGGGCTTTCTGTTCAGCAAGGCCGTGCCTGCGAAGGATTTCGCCCAGTTGCTGCAGGTGGGCAGCCCCACACTGATGCCCGACCAATAGCCCTATGCCTGCAAGGAGTGCTCGCTTGAGCGACGTTTCAACCTACCATTTCGGCTCCATCCTCGCGTTGGGGCTGTGCCTGGGGACGACCGTGACGGCCGCGCCGCTGGACGAAGCGCTCAAACCCCTGCCGCCGGTGCCGCACCTCGATGCGGCCAAGGTCGAGCTGGGCCGCCAGCTGTTCAATGAGCCGCGCCTGTCAGTGAACAACACGCTGTCTTGCGCCAGTTGCCATCACCTCGAATCCGGGGGCGCCGACACCAGGCCCTTCTCCCTGGGTTTCGACGGCAAACCCGTGGAGATCAATACGCCGTCGGTCTTCAACGCCAGCCTGAACTTCAAACAGTTCTGGAATGGCCGCGTGGACACCCTGGAAGCGCAGGTCGAGCAAGTGGTCATCAGCCCGGTGGAAATGGGCAGCGACTGGAACACCGTGGTGCAGAACCTGACCGCCCTGCCCGCCTACCAGGCGGCGTTCAAGCAGGCCTACCCCGATGGCGTCACCGCCGCCAATGTGCAAAACGCCCTGGCCACCTATGAACGCACGCTGCTGACGCCCAACTCACGGTTTGACCAGTACCTGCTGGGCAACACGGACATCCTCACGATCCAGGAAAAGTACGGCTACCAGCGCTTCAAGGATTACGGTTGCATCGCCTGTCACCAGGGCATCAACATCGGCGGCAACATGTTCCAGAAATTCGGCGTGATGGGCGACTACTTCAAGGTCCGCGGCAACCCCGTCGAGTCGGACCTGGGGCGCTACCTGCTGACCAAGGATGAGGAAGACCGGCACGTGTTCAAGGTCCCCAGCCTGCGTAACGTCGCGGTCACGGCCCCGTATTTTCACGATGCCTCGGCCAAGACCCTGGAAGAAGCCGTCGACGTCATGTTCAAGTTCCAACTGGGGCGCAATCCTTCACAGGAGGATAAAGACCTGATCATCCAGTTTCTCAAGACCCTGACCGGCGAATGGAAAGGCAAGCCTTTATGAGCAGACCGTCATGACCCTTTCTCGCCGCCGCACCAGCCAGTTGGCCTTGGGATTGATCACCCTGTTGCTGGCCTCGACCCTGATTTTTCTGTACATCAAGTCGTCCAGCGACCAGTCGTCTTCCTACACCCACTCCCGGGACCTGATCCGGCAGTTGCAGCAACTCAATGCCCAGTGGGACAGCGAAGTCCTCAAGGCCAGGATCGCCATCACCCACAACTACGACCCCCTGGTGACGCCCCTGACGGAAATGACCCGGTTGTGGGCCGAGCTGGAAGCACGCGGCTCGTACCACAGCCCGCAAGACCTGCCCGCCTGGGAAGCCAGCCAGCAGGCTTATCAAGCGGCCATCCAGGAAAAGGCCCGGCGCGTCGACCAGTTCAAGTCCCATAACGCGGTATTGCGCAACTCCCTGGCTTTCCTGCCGACCGCCGAAGACGATATCCAGGCGCAGTTCAACCAGGTAAACGACGATACAAAACCGCAACTGCAAAGCGTGGCCACCGACACCTACGACTTGCTGCTCAGCAGCCTTGAATTCGCCCAGGTCACCAGCGACGAGCGCGCCGCCGACATTCTCGTCGGCCTGGGCAAGCTGGCCGTCAACCAGGAACTGCTGCCCAGCGAATTCCGCGGCCCGGTGGAGATCCTGAGCAATCACATCGAACTGATCCTGCGCGAGCAGCCGGTGGTGAACACGTTGCTCGAACAGATCGCCGCCATTCCGGTAGCCGAACGCCTGGATGACCTGACCACCCACCTCAACCAGGACCAACAGGCCCTCGACCTGGTCGAGCAGCAATACCACCGTTACCTGCTGGTGTTCTCCACACTGCTGGTGGCCCTGCTGCTGTTCCTGGCGGTTCGCCTGCTGCGTAGTTTCGCCGAGATCAACCGCGTCAACCGCGCCTTGCAGGCGGTGAACGAAACCCTGGAACAGCGTGTGGAACGACGTACCCGACAGCTCAAGGATGCCCAGAGCGAGCTGATGGACAGCGCGCGCCAGGCCGGCATGGCGGAGATCGCCACCAACGTGCTGCACAACGTCGGCAATGTGCTTAACAGCGTGAACATCTCCGCCGACCTGGTCACCCGCAAACTGCGCAGCAGCAAGGCAATGGGCCTGGGCAAGGCCATGCAGTTGATCAACGAACGCCAGGGCGACCTGGGCACTTTTATCACCGAGGATGAGAAGGGCAAGTTGCTGCCCGGCTACTTGAACCAATTGGTGGACGCCATTGCCGTCGAGCAGCAAGGCCTGATCGAGGAGCTGGGGCAACTGAGCAAGAGCGTGGACCATATCAAGGACATCGTCTCCACCCAACAATCCTATGCGGGCGCGTCCTCGATGAAGGAACCGGTGCAGATCAGCACCTTGATGGAAGACGCCCTGCGCATGAACGCGGGGGCACTGAGCCGGCACAATGTCACGGTGGTCAAGCACTATGGGCAGGTACCGGAAGTCCTCGGGGACAAACACCGCTTGCTGCTGATCATGGTCAACCTGATCAGCAACGCCAAGTACGCCATGTCCAACCTCACCGACCGGCCACGGCAGATGACCCTGACAGTCCAGTCGCTGGAGGGCAACAGGTTGCAGATCAGCGTGAAGGACGAAGGCGAAGGCATACCTGCCGAGAACATGACCCGGATATTTACCCACGGGTTTACCACCCGCAAGGAAGGTCACGGCTTCGGCCTGCACAGCTGCGCCCTGGCCGCCGTCGAAATGGACGGCCACCTCAGCGCCCACAGCGACGGGCCGGGCCTGGGCGCGCTATTCACCCTGACTATCCCCCTCATTCCTGCCGGAAGCCTCGTATGAACCAGCCTCCCAACCGGCGCATCCTGTTGATTGATGACACGCCGTCGATTCATGAGGATTTCCGCAAGATCCTGATGCCGCCCACTGAATCCAACCAGGAGCTGGATGACATGGAGTCGGCACTGTTCGGTGAAACCAGCAAACCCACGGCCCCCCCTTTCGACCTGCACTCGGCCTACGGCGGCGAAGAAGGCCTGCAGTTGCTCATCACCGCCATGGCGCACCAGCAGCCCTATGCCCTGGCGTTTGTCGACATGCGCATGCCCCAGGGCTGGGACGGCGCGAGGACCATAGAAGAGCTCTGGAAAGTCGCCCCCGACCTGCAAGTGGTGGTGTGCACTGCGTACTCGGACTATTCCTGGGAGGACCTGCTCGACCGCCTGCAAGGCCATGATCGCTTGCTGATCCTGAAAAAACCGTTCGATAACATCGAAGTCCAGCAGATGGCCAACACCCTGGCCAATAAATGGGACATGGCCCGTCGCGCCACCCTGCAAACCACTCATCTGGAACGGCTGGTGGAACAACGCACCCACGCGCTGCAGCTGGAAATCGAAGAGCGCAAGCACCTGGAAAGCCAACTGGTGCAGTCGGAAAAACTCGCCTCCCTGGGGCAACTCGCCGCGGGCGTGGCCCATGAGATCAATAACCCGGTAGGCTTTATCTCCTCCAACCTCAGCACCCTCGACGGCTACTTCAACCAGTTGCAACAGATGCTGGAGGCTTACCGGCAGGCCGAAGAAAGCCTCGCCACGGGTGAACAGCACGAGCAGCTCAAGGCCTTGCGCACCCGCCTGGAACTGGAGTTTCTACAGGAAGACATTCCGGTGTTGATCCGCGAGTCCAAGGAGGGCATCGGCCGCGTGGTGCAGATAGTCAAGGACCTGAAAAACTTCTCGCGGGTGGACAACGACCAGACCTGGCAATTCGCAAACCTGCAACAGGGCATCGATTCGACGCTGAACATCGTTGCCAGCGAACTCAAGTACAAGGCCGATGTGGTCAAGCACTACGCGCCGCTGCCAGAGATCGAATGCCTGGCCTCCCAGCTCAACCAGGTGGTGATGAACCTGGTGATCAATGCGGCGCAGGCCATGGGGCCGGAGCGCGGCATCATCACCATCAGCAACGGCGTGGAAGGCGAGAACGTGTGGCTGGAAGTGGCGGACAACGGCTGCGGGATTGCCCCCGAGGCGGTGCAGAAAATCTTCGACCCGTTTTTCACCACCAAGCCGGTAGGCGAAGGCACTGGCTTAGGGCTGTCACTCTCCTACGGCATCGTCAAGAAACACCATGGCGATATCTCTGTCAGCAGCGAACTGGGCAAGGGCACGAAGTTTCGCGTGGTATTGCCGATTCGGCAGACGGCGGCGTAGGACACGCCGCCGAATCATCCGCCCCTGCGCACCCTGTTATTTCTGACAGTAGACAGACCCTTTTCCCGACTCGAGACTCCACACAAGCAACACGGTTGCATGCCGGTGGCGTGCTGAACGTGAGGCCTGGACCCTCATCGTCGAAGGAAAGGACAGCATGTCTACGCGTCGCGAGTTCCTCACATACGCGTCACTGGGCGCCTTGCTCATGCCACTGGGCAGGGGCGCCCTGGCGGCCGATACAGCCGACCAGCCCAGCGCTTTTTCCTTCGAAGGCTTGATCGAACAGGCACAGGCCGATGCCTTGAAACCCTACACCTACCCCAGCACCGCATCGGCCGCGCTGCTGGCGCGACTCGACTACGCCGCCCATGGCCAGATCCGCTTCAAACCCGAGCACGCCCTGTTCGCCAAAGGCCCCGGCAAGTTCCCTGTGACATTCTTTCACTTGGGGTCGTTTTTTCGCACGCCCGTCAGGCTGTATGTGCTGGACAACGGCATCGCCCGCGAGATCGTCTACGACCCGGCGCACTTCGATATGCCGGGCGACAGCCCGGCCCGTGCCCTGCCCCGTAACAGCGGGTTCGCCGGTTTTCGTATCCAGGAAAGCCGTCTGGGCGACCAGGCCAGGCTGGCGTGGCAACAGAACGACTGGGTGGCCTTTCTTGGCGCGTCGTACTTCCGGGCCATCGGCGAGTTGTACCAGTACGGCCTGTCGGCACGGGCGATTGCCCTGGATGTGGCACAAGCCGGCAAGGCCGAAGAATTCCCCGACTTCACCCACATCTGGTTCGAGCCGCCAAAGAACCAGCACACAAACGCCATGACCCTCTACGCGCGGCTCGACGGCCCCAGTATCTGCGGCGCCTACCGTTTCGAGATCCACCGCACACAGGGCGTGGTCATGGACATCGACTGCACGTTTTTCCTGCGCAAGAACGTCAGCCGGCTGGGCATTGCGCCGCTGACCTCGATGTTCTGGTTCAGTGAAACCGCCAAGCGCACCGCCGCCGACTGGCGCCCCGAGGTCCACGACAGTGACGGCCTGGGGCTCTGGACCGGCAACGGAGAACGTATCTGGCGGCCCTTGAACAACCCGCCACGCACCCTGGTTTCGGCGTTCAGCGACCGGCAACCGAAGGGCTTCGGCCTGTTACAGCGCGACCGTAATTTCGACCACTACCTTGATGGGGTGAATTACCAACGGCGTCCCAGCCTGTGGGTCGAGCCATTGGGCGATTGGGGCGAAGGCAGCGTGCAACTGATGGAAAACGGCACCGACGACGAGATCCACGACAACATCGTCGCGATGTGGGTGCCCTCGGCCCCGGCGGAAGCGGGCAACCGCTATGCGCTGCGGTATCGCCTGCACTGGCTGGCCCGGGAGCCCTACGTTTCGCCACTGGCGGTGTGCGTGGCCACTCGCCTGGGCAAAGGCGGCTCACCGGGTGAGCCGCGCCCGCTGGGGGTACGTAAATTCGTGGTGGAATTCCAGGGCGCCCCATTGGAAAAACTCGCACCGGGGGTCAAGCCCGAGGCCGTGATCAGTTGCTCCAGGGGCGCCCTCAGCCGGGTCTTTACCGAAGCGGTGCCGGACGGCGTCGCCGGCCATTGGCGAGCACAGTTCGACCTGAACGTCGACGGCAAGGAGCCGGTGGAATTGCGCCTGTTCCTGCGCCTGGACGGCCAGCCGCTGTCAGAGACCTGGCTGTATCAGTACCATCCCTTCCATTCGGAATCGACGGCAATCGGTACCCCTTCAACGGCCGACACCGGCAATAGTCCATGAGGCTCGGCGGCCAATGGGCGCTGTTCTGCGTGGTGTTCAGTGTCAGCGGCAACGCTCTCCACGCCGGCGAGCAGGACCCCGTAGAGGCCTTGTTGCAGCAGATGACGCTGGAAGAAAAAGTCGGCCAACTCAGCCAGCTCGGCGTCCAGGACACACCTACCGGCCCGGTCATTGACCAAGGCGAGCTGGCGCAACTGCCCATGAACACCGTGGGCTCGGTCCTTGGCGCCTACGGCGTCGAACAGACCCGCCGGTTGCAGGAACACGTCGTCACCCGTTCTCGCCTGCCTATACCGTTGTTGTTTGCCTTTGATGTGATCCACGGGTTTCGCACTGTATTTCCCGTGCCGTTGGCGCAAGCCGCTGCCTGGGACCCTGACCTGGCACAACGGACCGCTCGCGCGGCGGCCGTTGAAGCGACGGCCAGCGGCATACACTGGACCTTCGCGCCCATGGTCGACATTGCCCGCGACCCGCGCTGGGGCCGTGTGGTGGAAGGCACCGGCGAAGATCCGTTCCTGGGCGCAGCGCTGGCCAGCGCCAAGGTGCGGGGGTTCCACGGCGCCGGGCCTGCCGACCCGTCATATATGCTGGCGACCGCGAAACACTTCGTGACCTACGGCGCGGCCGAAGGCGGGCGCGACTACAACGTCGCCGACGTGTCGGAACGCACGTTGCGGGAAGTGTACTTGCCGCCTTTCCAGGCGGCCGTGGCGGCTGGCGTCGATGGGATCATGCCCTCGTTCAACGAACTGGCCGGGACGCCCCTGCACAGCAACACCGCGCTGTTGACCGGTGTGCTGCGCAATCAGTGGCGGTTCCGTGGCCTCATTGTCAGTGACTTCAACGCCATTTGGGAGCTGAGCCAGCACGGCATCGCCGGCGGTCCGGCCGACCGGGCACGGCTGGCGTTCGACGCCGGGGTGGACATCGACATGGTCAGCCAGACGTACCGCCAATACCTGCCCACCCTGGTGCGCACTGGCCAGGTTCCCCTGACCGCCGTGGATAATGCGGTGCGCCGTGTACTCCAGGCCAAGCAGCGCCTGGGACTGCTTGACGATCCCTACCGCTACAGCGACGAGGCGCGGCAACGGGCCAATGTCCTGACACCGCAGCACCGGGCACTGGCACGCGAGGCCGCGCAAAAGTCCATCGTATTGTTGAAAAACACCGACGCCCTGCTGCCGCTGTCCAAGCACCTGCGCAACGTGCTGGTGGTCGGCAGCCTGGCCACGGACGCCGAGGCCACGATCGGCCCCTGGGCCTTGGCGGCTCATCCCGAAGATTCGATCACGGTCTTGCAGGGCATACGCCGCGCCGTCGCCCCTGGCACCGAGGTGGTTTACCTGCCCGGCGCTTCGCCCATCAGCACCGAGACGCAGAACCTCAACGAGGTCCGGCAGGCCGCCCGCCGCGCCGAGGTAGTGATCGCCGTGCTCGGCGAGCGCGCCGATCAGAGCGGCGAAGCCCGCAGTCGCGCGGACCTCGACCTGCCGGGTGCCCAGGAGGCGCTGTTGCGTGCCCTGCTGGACAGCGGCAAACCCGTGGTCATCCTGTTGATGAATGGCCGCCCGCTGGTGCTCTCGCAAAACGTGCGCCAGGCGCCGGCGCTGCTGGAAACCTGGTTCCTGGGCAGTGAGATGGGCCATGCCGTGGCCGATATCCTGTTTGGTGACGTCAACCCCAGCGGCAAACTGCCGATCACGTTCCCGCGCAACGTGGGGCAGATCCCCCTCTACTACGCGCACAAAAGCACCGGGCGTCCGCCCAGCGGCGATGAAAGGTATACCTCCGGCTACATCGATGAACACTGGACGCCGCTGTATCCCTTCGGCTTCGGCCTGAGCTATACCTCGTTCAGTTACTCCGCACCGCGGCTCAGCACACAGCGGCTGGCGTCCACCCAAGTGCTGAGCGTGGCGGTCACCGTCACCAATACCGGAGCGCGCCCAGGCGAAGAAATCGTGCAGTTATACCTGCGCGATGATGTCGCCAGCGTGACCCGCCCGGTTCGCCAACTACGCGGTTTCCGCAAAGTGCAGCTGGCGCCCGGCGAGGCGCGGGAGCTGACCTTCACCCTTGACCAGGCGGACTTTGCCCTGCTGGACAGCAACTTTTCGCCGGTGATTGAGGCCGGCACGTTCACCGTCTTCGTCGGGGCAGATTCGACCACCGAAAACCAGGCCCGGTTTGAACTGACCGATAGCCGCGCCTTGTCTATTTCGGGCCAGTCCGTCCCATCACCGGGATCAAACTGAGTACACCTGCAGGTTGTCTGGCGTTTCGTTACTGGCGCAGAATGCCGGATCGACCTGAGAGTCCGAACCCAAGGAAACCGTATGAGCCTGTCCTTGCTAAGCCGCTACGCCTTCTTTGCCGTGTGCGTCATGTTCACCCTCGCCAGCCTGCCCTTTATCCAACACGAATGGCTGTGGCCCATCACCCTGGTCACCGGCGTGTTGAGCCTGATCGGTATTTTCGACCTGTTGCAAAGCCCCCACGCGGTGCGCCGCAACTACCCGATCCTGGGCAATATCCGTTACCTGGTGGAAGCTATCCGCCCGGAAATCCGCCAGTACCTGCTGGAGTCCGACAGCGACGCCCTGCCCTTCTCGCGCTCGCAACGATCCCTGGTGTACTCGCGAGCCAAGAACGAAACCGCCGACAAACCCTTCGGCACCCTGATCGATGTGTACCAGCTGGGTTTCGAATTTATCGGCCACTCCATGCGCCCCGCGCCCCTGAGCGACCCCAGCGCCTTTCGCGTGATGGTCGGCGGCCCGCAATGCACCCAGCCGTATTCGGCGTCGGTGTTCAATATCTCGGCGATGAGCTTTGGCTCGTTGAGCGCCAATGCGATCCGCGCGCTCAACCAAGGCGCCAAGCTTGGCAATTTTGCCCATGACACCGGCGAAGGCAGCATCAGCCCCTATCACCGTGAAAACGGCGGCGACCTGACCTGGGAATTGGGCAGCGGCTACTTCGGCTGCCGCACCAGCGACGGCCGCTTCGACCCGGAGCGCTTCGCCGCGCAGGCGCAGAACCCGCAGGTGCGCATGATCGAAATCAAGATGAGCCAGGGCGCCAAACCCGGCCACGGCGGCATCCTGCCCAAGCACAAGGTGACTGAAGAGATCGCCGAAACCCGCGGCATCCTGATGGGCGAAGACTGCATCTCGCCGTCACGTCACAGCGCGTTCTCTACCCCCATCGAGTTGATGCAATTCATCGCCCAATTGCGTGAACTGTCCGGCGGCAAGCCGGTGGGCTTCAAGTTCTGCCTGGGCCACCCGTGGGAGTTCATGGGCATTGCCAAGGCCATGCTCGAAACCGGCATCCTCCCGGACTTTATCGTCGTCGACGGCAAGGAAGGCGGCACCGGCGCCGCGCCCGTGGAGTTCACCGACCATATCGGCGTGCCGCTGCGCGAAGGCCTGCTGTTCGTGCACAACACCCTGGTAGGCCTGAACCTGCGCGACAAGATCAAGCTGGGGGCCAGTGGCAAGATCGTCAGCGCCTTCGATATCGCCAGCGTGTTGGCCATCGGCGCCGACTGGGCCAACTCGGCGCGCGGCTTCATGTTCGCCATCGGTTGCATCCAGTCCCAAAGCTGCCACACCAATAAGTGCCCGACCGGCGTCGCCACCCAAGACCCATTGCGCCAACGTGCACTGGTGGTGCCGGACAAGGCCCAGCGGGTGTTCAACTTCCACCGCAACACCCTCAAGGCCCTGGCCGAAATGCTCGCGGCGGCAGGCCTGGATCATCCGTCGCAGCTGTCGGCCAAGCATCTGGTACGACGCATGTCGGCCACCGAGATCAAGCTGTTCTCGCAGTTGCATGTGTTCCTCAAGCCTGGCGAGTTGCTCACCGGCGAAGTGAATGGCGAGTTCTATTCGCGCATGTGGCAGATGGCGCGGGCGGACAGTTTTGAGCCCCATGAAGTCGCCGCTGCTTAAGGACCCAGATCGTGTTGAAAGTCATCGCCGAAGATTTCATCAAACCCGAATACCTCGACACCGTACGTCCCTGGTACGCCGAACTGGTGGAAAAAACCCGCCAGGAACCGCTGTGCATCGCCTACGATCTGTTTGTCGATCAGAAAGACCCAGGGCACTTCATTTTCATCGAGCAATGGCCCGACCAGGCCGCGCTCGACACCCATTGCCAGACCGAACACTTCACCCGGCTGGTGCCGCAGATCAATGAGCACCAGGCCAAGCCGTGCAAAGTGCTGCTGATGGATGCGTTCTGACCCACCTCTTCCCCGCTGAACCGGACCACCGACGGCATCGTAGAAACAAGGAGATTCACATGCCGTTACTGGACTTCGCTGCACTCGCCGGGCAACTGCCTGACAGCTGGAAATCGATACGCCTGGGCCAGGTCGGCCCGGCGCGGATCAAGGTGTTGCGCATGGATGAGCAGGCTTACGAAGAAGAGGTGCACGACTACAACGAAGGGCTACTGGTGATCAGCGGCCATTTGCGCCTGAGCATCGCTGATGAAGAGATCCACGTAGAGACCGGCCAGATGTACCTCGTGGAAGCAGGCACCGCTCATGCCGTACTTCCAGGTAGCCAGGGCACCCTGGTGATCATTGACGCCTAGAGACATTCAGTAATACCCAACCTTTGCAATTGCTTACAAATACCGCCAACCTGCGCCCGCCCGACGTGCGGCGTACGACAACCTGCGCGCTCGCCGGTCATTACTAAACCTTTTGTTCAAGAGCCCGCTGCCATGCTGAACGGACGCGACCCGCGCATCGATTTTTTTCGGGGCCTGGCGTTGATCTTCATTTTCTGGGATCACGTCCCCCACAACCCCCTCGGCCAGATCACCCTGCGCAACTTCGGCTTCAGCGATGCTGCGGAAGTCTTTGTGTTTCTGGCCGGCTACGCCTCGGTACTGGCCTACAGCAAGGTCTTGCAACGCGAAGGCTACTGGATGGCCTGCCTGAAGATCCTGCGCCGCGCCTGGGTGCTGTACGTGGTGCATATCTTTTTGCTGGCGATGCTGATGGGCATCGTGTTCTTCGCCAACAGCAAGGTGGAAACCCGCGACCTCGTCCAGGAAATGGGCCTGACGCACTTCATCACCAACCCGCAACAAGCCTTGACCGACGAGTTGCTGCTGCGCTTCAAGCCCAACCTGATGGACCCGCTGCCGTTGTATATCGTGCTGCTGGCGGGGTTGCCGCTGGTGTTGCCGCTGCTGCTGCGCCACACCTGGCTGGTGGTGGCCGCGTCGGCGACGGTGTATCTGCTGGCGCCGTGGATGGGCTGGAACCTGCGGGCGATTGCCGACGGCGTGTGGTACTTCAACCCGGTGACCTGGCAGTTCCTGTTTATCCTCGGTGGCGCGGCGGCGCTGCAGGCCAGTCAGGCGCGCCCGCCGGAACAGCGCCCGCTCAAGCGCCAGCCGTTGTTCATGGCGGCGGCGGTGTACACCGTGGTGGCGTGTGTGCTGACCCTGTCATGGCGCTGGCCCGAGGTGCATGACGCGCTGATGCCGTCGTGGCTCAGCGACCTGATCTACCCCATCAGCAAGACCGACCTGTCGCCGCTGCGCCTGCTGCACTTCCTGGCCCTGGCCTATGTCACCGCCAAGCTGTTGCCGGGTCGCGGCTGGACGCAAACCTGGTGGGCGCAACAAAGCTGTCGCATGGGCCGCTACTCCCTGGAGGTGTTCTGCCTCGGCGTGCTGCTGGCGCCGCTGGCGGA
The DNA here is from genome assembly GCF_052112325.1 of Pseudomonas sp. Yb2C2. Taxonomy (NCBI): domain Bacteria; kingdom Pseudomonadati; phylum Pseudomonadota; class Gammaproteobacteria; order Pseudomonadales; family Pseudomonadaceae; genus Pseudomonas; species Pseudomonas sp. Yb2C2. Next base: position 313,791 of record NZ_JAVAJK010000002.1, read on the forward strand.
CATGCTCAACGCCCAGGTCGAGGATGCCTGGCCGATGCAGGTTTTCAGCGCGTTGCTGGGCCTGGCGCTGATGGCCGGGCTGGCGGCGTGGCTGGAGTTCAACAAGCGCCTGGACCTGGCGCTGCGCGGCGAGGCGCCGGCCCTTAAATAGATAGCCCCAGCGCCGGCATGCGCGGTGCTTCCATCTGCCCTCCACTTATCGTGAAAGGTAGAGCGCATGCCGACTCAACAATTACTCAACGGCCTGTCCGGCAATCTGCAATCGAGTATCTCCTGGACCCAGCAACAGGCACTGGAGCTGATCCAGCGCAACGTGATCCAAGCCTTGGATGGCCTGGACGACGAGGAAAAGCGACGTTTCGTAAACCTGCAACGCCAGGCCCTCGCGGCCTTGACGGCAGTCGAGACCGAGAAAGAACGGGTCGTAAGTGCCTTCAAGACCAAGGGCCTGGCGCAATTGCGCGACAGGATCGGCGGGCGCGACCCGGAACAGTACCGCTTCGAAACCACCTACCTGGAAAAAGTGGAACAACCCTTGCCATGGGAGCGGCGAACCGGCAGCCACATCCGAGTGCCGCGTCGTTCGGATATGGACCTGCGCCATATCGAACACGTCAAGAGCCTGTCGCTGTGGGAGGCAGCCTGCGTGAACTTCGGCTTCACCGCGTACGCTCGCACGGATTCCGGCTATACCCTGATTGATGCCAGCCGCGTGGTCGGTCCCGACGGCGACCGAAGCCTGAGTGCCCGCGAGTTCATCGGCATCGCCCGCGAGCTGGACCTGGGTCACCAACTGCACGTTACGATCCGAGCCACGCTGGGCGAGCATGGCACGCTGCGTCAATTGATGAATGACGCCGCGCAGGCCCTGCTGCAGTTCGATGTATTAGACGCCTGGCGCAACCGCGCCCACAACGGTTTGACCCGCACGATGTATGAGCGCCTCAGGGCATCGATCGACGGCAGCGGGACGCAGCTGTCGATCGAGAGCCTGAGCCTGACCTCAGGCGTCACGCCCATTGTCTCCGTGCCGTTCGTGGCGTGGGAGAGTTACATTCCCGTGCCCTTGATGCTGATCAAGATTGCCAGCCTCGGGGTGCTGTCCTATTTTCCTTTCCGCCCTGGCGGCGCGTTTCGCTACCACGACGATGCCCGCTCGGCAGAAGCCGACTTTCGCCAGCAACTGCTGGACAGTCACCAGCAAGGCGACCTCGGCTGGTTTTCCCGGCAGTTGCCCTTGGTGGGCTTGTCGGCCTTCCAGTCATTGCTGACCCAGGAAAAACGCCCCGAGGGCATGAACTGGCTGGCGGGCACACTGTACGACGGGTTTCACAACGCCTTCCCGGAACGCACACTCAACGATATCCGCTTCGCCACCGACCCGCATGCCGGCCCCGCCGAGACATTGCGCCAAGCCCTGGCATATCGTCAGTTGCAGCGTTGCCAGGCCGACATGGACACCCTCGCCAGCAGCCGCTCCGAAGCCGATTGGCAAGCCGTCAAGGATGCCGCCGCCGCCATTGCATCCGAAGTCCTGCAACTGCTGCTGACCCCCCTGCCCGGTGGCGTCACGGGCATGAACCGAATCATGCAACTGGCGGTGCTGGGCAGCATGACCTACAGCGTCAGCGTCGGCCTGAATGAAGCCGCCAAGGGCGACGCCAGCGGCTTTGCCTCGACCCTGACCGACGTCGCCGACCTGGCAATCAGCGGACGCCTGATCAATGTCGCGGGTAAAGCCCATCGCCAACGCATGCTCGAACACCTGCAACGGCTGGGCAACCCCCGCAAGGTCACGCGCCCCGACGGCGTGGATGAACTGTGGAAGGCCGACCCAGGCCCTTATGCCCATGATCGGCAATACCTACTGGATGGCAAAAGCGCCGATGCCCTGGGCGTGTTCACCGTACACGGCAAGCAATACGTCAAGCTGCATCATGAAGGTCAGACCCTGGTAGCCGAAGTGAGCCACGACGTGCCGGGCCTGCGCTACGTGCTCAAGAATGGTCGCAGCAGCTACAAGCCACCCATTGTGTTCGAGCCCGCGCTGCAGGCCTGGACCTTCGACCTGCACAACGCTCATACCCTCTCGGATATCCAATTGCTGCAACGGATGCTGCCCAACGGTTCGTCGGTCATCCATCAGCTCGACCTGGAACGCATGCTGCGCAGCACCGCAACCACCCGCACCACCCTGGATCGGGTCTGGCGTGGCGAACCGGCACCGTTGAACCTGATCGAGGGCGTACGGCGCCTGCAGGCTGACCAGGTGATCCAGCAGATCATCGAACGTTTCCCTGAGCCCGGTTACCTGCCGCCCTACGGTGACAGCCTGGTGCTGTGCCTGCTGACCCAACTGCCGGACTGGCCCGCCAGCCTGCTGCTGAGCATCAGCGACCCGCAACGCAGCGTGATCGAAACCTTCGGCAACCTCGAGCACACGGTGGCCGAGTCAAAGACCCTGACCCTCATCCGCAGTGAAGACAGTGGCTACCAGGTCGAAGGGGATCGTGGCCAGCCGCCCTATCGGGCCGAGCCGCTGTTGAGCCTGATCATCAGCCTGCAACCGGCCCACTCACGGCTGGGCCTGGCGGATCAGGCCGACGCCTCGCCCGAACAGCGGATCATGAGCGTTCGCCGGGACGTGGCCGCGCTGGCGAGCCGTGAGCGGATGGCGTTGTTCGCGGCAATCTTCAGCTATGCCGGGTATGAAAAAAGTGAACCACTCCCGCCCATCAATGCCCGACGCTTCTTGCCCATCCAGGCATCGGCCCCGCTGGTGGCGGTCACGCCGCTGCTCAAGAAACTGCGCGACCTCAATCGCCCCTTGTCCCCAGCCCTGCTGGAACGCCTGCTGCAGCAGCACCCTCTGACACCGCGCCAACAGCAGGCCTACTTGCAGGAGGGGGCGCTGCCCAGCCACTTTCATGAAGAACTGGAAAACCACCGCATCGCCCTGCGTATCGACGCGGCAATCGACGGGCTTTATCACCCAAGGCCCTACAACACTGACGCCGACCAATGGGCCAGGGAGTTCGCATCGGCGCTGGTACGCCATCGGCTCAAGCGCGACTTCGTGATCACAGAAGTGCATGCCGGAGCCATCGCCACCCCCTATCGCTCCAGCGGCCCAGACGACCGAACCGTAGAGCTGCGGCACTCAGGCGACGGCGCCTATGAGGCCTACGACATGCGCAATGCCGGCACGATTGCCGTGTCCCCGGTCGTCGACAGTTTCTACCTGGCCATCGGCTCGGTACTGCAACCCCACGAGCACCAGGCGCTGGGCATGCACAGTGCGACCGATGCGCTGGGCCTGCGCCACACCCTGGGCGACTACATGAGCAGCCAACGTACCCCCGAAGGTTTTGTGAGCCTGGTCAACGGGTCACTGGCGCAGTACGAACACACATTGCCCTTGCCGCCCGCCCTGCAACCGGATGCCCAAGGTATTTTCCCCCTGGAAGGCCGCCACTACCTGCCGTTGTTCGGTTCTCTGTACCGCATCATCTATGACAAGCGCAGCTTTAAATGGCGGCTCAAGCACCCGCAGAAGGTCGGCGTCGACACCCCGACCCTGGAGCACAACGGTCACGGTGCCTGGCGCCTGTCCAGCGAGAACCCGATGAGCTGGGACGACCATAGCCTGCTCTATCGCCTGGGGGGCAATCACCACAGCTTCACCCAGGACATGTCCAAAAACATCCTCGCCCTGACCGACACCCCTGCCCACCTATTGCGCCAGGTTCACCGCTGCGGCCGTGCAGCGCCGCCATTGCTGGTCGACACCTGCAAACGCTTCAGGATCGACCAGGAAATCGACCAGTTCATCGACGCGATGTACGAAACCCCCATCGCCTCCAACGCCCGACCGGACTTGCAATTACTGGTGCTCTCCAGCCTGCCGGAATGGCCCGACAGCCACGTACTGCAAATTGTCGATGACAACCACCAGGTCACCCATCAATACCCGCAACGCAGCAGCCCGGACGACCTGACGGTGAAGATCACCGAATCCGACTTCAAAAACGCCAGGCTGCTGGAAAACATTATCACCCACGATGACGTGACCCTTGCCCTGCTCGGTGAATTGCCGACGACTCACGAGCAGCGCCTGTTCCAGCTGATCACTCGGATCGTCGACTACACCGACCGGGAAAAGGCGCAGATCCTGAGCTCGTTGTACCAACGCAGCGAGTCCGGGGGCAGCGAGTCGGTGCGACGGTTCAAGGCCAAGCATCCCGATCTGCCAACCAGTTCCGTCACGGCGATTCTTGGCCACGCCTCGCCACGCGAACTCAAGCAACTGCATGAAAACAACCAATTGAGCCTGCGACTCGCGGAACAGGCGCGCTTGAGTAGCCACGACCTGCGACTGAACCGCGCCTATGAGGGCTTGCATGTGTCTGCCTGCGCCAATGCCGACAGCGACCGGATTACCCTGCATCTGCTCAAGCTCCTGCCCACCTGGCCGAGGCATGTGCGCATCGATATTCGCGAACGCGACGAACAGGGGCGCCTGCTCAAAACGGCCGGTCATTTGGTAGGCACCTCGCGCAAGACCGTGGCCAAGACCCATCGTGGCTATCAGGCTTATGACGCCAACAGCGTGCCCCTTGGCCAACCTTCGAACGACTTGCTGAGGGTGATTCTCAGCACCTTGTCGGCGAGCGAGCAAACGGTCCTGGGCGTTACCGATGAAACCGGCATCACCGAACTGCGCCAGCAACTCGCCGATATCGCCCTGTCCCGCCGCGTAGAGATCAAGGGCCTGCTGGATATCCCGCACCTGCAACCCTGGATGCAACCGGCGATGGGCCTGGAGCGTTCGTTCCTGGTGTACCCGCTCTGGTCACGTTTCTGGCCGTTCAACGGCCCCAGGCCGCCGGACCTGGTGGCCAAGGTCCAAGAGATTTATCCGCGTTTCACCCGCGACGACGCGCGCCAATTGATCCAGTCGCTGAACCTCACTGAGCCGGCGGTGTTGATTGAGCTCGAACGTCGCAAGGCCGAGTACCAGGCCATGGACCTGGAGTTGCGGCGCTGGAGCGAAACCGTGCTGGATGAAGACAACGTGATCGACGACCCCATCGGGCAGCGCCAGGCCCGGCGCCGCTACATTGCCGAGCAATTGCGCCAGGCATGGCGGCGGGACAACAGGGCGGTCTACATCGCCGGGCTGTTCCACGTGTACTCCCTGGAGTTGCAACTGGACGATGGTGGCCTGCCACCCGCCTCGTTCATCACAGGTACCAGCGGTTTCAGCCATATTGAACACCTGCGGATTTCCGGCAATGCCTTCCCGTCTTCGGCGGTTGAATTCCTCGCTAAATTCAACCAGCTCAAGGCATTGCACCTCGATTGCCGGATGACCGAACTGCCCAGTGCAATCACGGACATGACCTCGCTCACCTACCTGGACCTGAACGACAACGACATCCGCTTGACCGAAGAGGCGGTACAACGCCTGGCAACGATGGTCAACTTGCGCAACGTGGACTTCAGCGACAACCCGGACCTGGCACTCGCCCCGGATGTCAGTCAAATGACCCAACTGCGCATCCTGCACCTGGGTAACACCGGCATCACGCAATGGCCCCGTGGCGCCAGTGCGCTGCCGTACCTGATGGAGTTGCACCTGCAGGAAAACCAGATCTCCACCATTCCAGAAGAGGTCTTCACCAACCCCTGGCTGCAAGCCGCCAATCGCAACACGCTCCTGCATGAAAACCCGCTGTCGGCACCGACCCTGGCGAGTATCGAAGCGTACCGGCTGGATACCGGTATTCGCCTGGGTGGCCAACTGCGTACGCCTCGGCATACGGCTGTGGCCGTCGACGACCTCAGCCAATGGCTGATGGGCGTGCCGCTCCAGGATGTACCGGCACGCAGAGCGCTGTGGGAGGGTTTGAAAACCAATGAGACGGCGAGTGCCGATGATGTGTTCCGGGTCTTGCAGGACCTGACGCGGACCTACGCCTACATCCACGGCGACACCCCAAGGAGAGCATTGACCCACAGAGTCTGGACCTTACTGAGCGCCATGGGCGAGTCGAGGCAACTGCGCGACACGGTATGCCTCAACACCTACGGCTCAGGCGACTGCGGCGACAGTGTGCTGCTGGCGTTCACCAACATGGAGTTGCATCACCGTATCCACCAGGCCAAGCAGCAACCCCGCAGTTACATGGCCGACAGGGCCTTGCTGGCGCTGGCCAAGAGTTGCTTCTACCTCAATCAGCTGGATCACTTTGCCGATCAGTTCATTCTTGAGCGTGAACGGGCCAACCTGACGGTCGACCCAGCCGAGGTAACGGTGTACCTGCGCGAAAAACTGGCCCGTGAGTTCGACCTGCCGTTTTATCCGCTGGAACTGCTGTACACCGTGAATGACTACGTCACGGACGAGGTGGTCAACACTGCGCGCAACACCCTGCTCCGGCTTGGCGAGTCGCCCGCCTTGCAGGAGTGGATCTTGATGAGCGAATTCTGGATCGAATATTTGGCAAGTAGCGAGCCGGAGCCGTTTCTGACCATCAAGGACACCATGAGCTACAAAGTCAGCGTGCTCGAGCAGCAACTGCCGGACAAGCGTTCGGATGCGTACCTGGAGCGCCGCCAGTCACTGGCCGAGGAAGAACGAAGTGAACATAACCGCCTGGTGCGGCAACTGACAGAAGGCACCCAACTGACCCTGCAACACGTCTGACCTGTGGCCTGCCTGTCGCAAGGGGCAGGCAGGCCATCGTTCAGGGGGTCATGCCGAGCGCGGCGAACCCTGGCCAGCCTGGGCCGGCTGCAGCTTGAACACATAGAACAACACGGTCAGCAGCACCAGGAACGCCGGGCCGATGTACAGCGCGATCCGGGTGTCCGGGAAGTAGGCCATCAAGCCGACCACCAGCACCAGGAACGCCAGCGCCAGGTAGGAACTGACCGGGTACAGCCACATGCGGTACTTGAGCCCGGCGCGCTCATCCGGGCTCAGGCCGCGACGGAACTTGAGCTGCGCCAGCAGGATCATCACCCAGGTCCATATCGCGCCGAAGGTGGCGATGGACGTCACCCACACAAAGACTTTTTCCGGCACCAGGTAGTTGAGCAACACGCCCAACAGCAACGCGCCTATCGACAACAACAGGGCGCGACGCGGCACGCCATTGCTGGAAGTGGTGGCGAACGTCGCCGGAGCCTGGCCGTTCTGTGCCAGGCTGTAGAGCATGCGACCGGTGCTGAAGATGCCGCCGTTGCACGACGACAGCGCAGCGGTGATCACCACGAAGTTGATAATGCCGGCGGCGGTCTTGATGCCCAACCGCTCGAACGTCATCACGAAGGGGCTGCCCTGGGTGCCGATTTCATTCCACGGGTAAATCGACAGGATCACGAACAACGCGCCGACATAGAACAGCAGAATCCGCCAGAACACCGAGCCGATGGCATTGGGGATGGTCTTCTGCGGGTTCTTCGCCTCACCAGCGGTCAGGCCGATCATCTCCACGCCCAAATAGGCGAACATCACCATCTGCAGCGACATCAACACACCCTGCACGCCGTTGGGCAGGAAGCCGCCGTGGGCCCACAGGTTGGAAATACCCAGGGCAACACCGTCATTGCCGAAACCGAAGGCAATGATGCCGACACCGCCGATGACCATCGCGATGATGGTGACGATCTTGATCAGGGCGAACCAGAACTCGAACTCACCGAAGGCCTTGACGGCGATCAGGTTGATGGTGCCCATGCTCACCAGGGCCGCCAGGGCCCAGATCCAGCGCGGTACATCGGGGAACCACACGCCCATGTACACCGCCACGGCGGTGATCTCGGCGACGCAGGTCACCAGCCACAGGAACCAGTAGTTCCAGCCGGTCAGGAAGCCCGCCAACGGGCCAAGGTAGTCTTGGGCATAACGGCTGAACGAACCGGCGACCGGGTTGTGCACGGCCATCTCGCCGAGGGCGCGCATGATCACCAGGATCGCCAGGCCGCCAATGATGTAGGAGAGCATGATCGCCGGGCCGGCCATCTCGATGGCCTTGGCCGAACCGAGGAACAGGCCGACACCGATACAGGCGCCGAGGGCCATCAGGCGGATATGCCGCTCACCGAGTTCGCGTTTGAGCGGGCCGCCAGAAGCGGTCTCGCCATGGGGCAGGTGGTTGCCAGCTGGCATGGGGATACAACCTCATTTTGTTATTGGATTGAACCACCGAGTGTTCAGCGCCACAGCGGGTCGCCGTGACGCTGTCCTAGCGGGCTCACCTCGTGGGTAAACCCGTCCGGCCGACACACCGGCCAGCTCAGGGGGCGTGCAGTATAGAAAGCCGCAAGCAGGGCTTTTCACTCAATAAGCAACAAAATTCAGCGAGATTCCTCGGCAAATGCCGCTTCTGCGGAGGGGCATCACCTGGGAACTGTAGGAATAGTCTGTCGCAAACGGCGGCGAGTATTGCACAGCATCGGTGCACCGTCATGCCCCTGCCCTGGTCGTATTTACCGGAGCTGGAGCGCTCTAGCCCGAGGGTCCGTATCGATCACCAGTCGCCGGTCCACTGCGGCGCATCGAAAAACAACCTGCGCGCCATCCTGAGGTTGATTTCGCCCCGATGGATCTCCAGAGTTTGCGTCACACGCCCGCTTTGCCCCGCCTGCATGCTGGCGAATGCCTGGGCACGGGCCTGGGCCTGGGACTGTTTGCCCATTCGATGTTGCGCGGGTGTCTTGAGGTGCGCAGCGGTGAAATGGTCGTCCGGCCCGGTCGGCCGTTCGTAGTGAAAATGCCCGTAGCACAGGGCCTGACGCGTTTGCGCGTCCATCACCACGTACGCTTGCAACCAGTCATTGGACCGTCCGGCGAGTTCGACCCGCGCCCCCTGGCGAAAGATGCGCGCTTCGTGATGACTGACCAGCACCTCCACCCCGGCCTGGGTCGGCAGGCGCGCCTTGATTGCAGCCAGGCGTGCCTGCAAACCTTGCTCGGACAAGCGGCTGGCGGCCGCGCGCAACTCATCGGCCTCGGTTGTGGCCCGGGCACGCTGCGTCGCGGCCAGGCGCTCCGGCACGCTGTGCAGCAACCGCTGCTGGATCGCCTCGGCGCACTGGCGCAACTTGTCGGCGCGCTGCTCCAGCAGGTCCTGCAACGACTGAGGCTCATTGGCCCGACTGGCCATTTTGAGTACCTCGGCGATGGCCTTTTCCACCGGTGCGCGTAACGCCTGCCCCTGTTCGACCAGCCGGCCCAGGTTGGGCAGCGGCCCAGGAAGCGCCGGGGCGGGTGCCTTGACCGGCTCCCAAATGCCATCGTCGGCCTGGGTAAACGTGGCGATCACCGCGTCCTGGGCATCCGTGACTTCGGCCACTTCCTGGGGATGCTCGCCGGTTGTCACTTTGACCTGGGCGACGTACATGTCCTGGTTGCGCACGCGAATGATTTTTTTCTGCCGAACCCGCGCACGTCCCACAGCAGGCGTCGCGGCGGCTGTCGGAACCAGCACCGCTGCCAGCTCACGCTGAACCTCCTTGTGCAATTGCGCGAGCAACTGTTGCAGCTTCTCCAGGTACTTGAGATCGAATCGCTCCGGGGCCATAGCGCGCCAGAACTCAATCCGATCATCGCTCAAGGCGTAGACACGGTCGAAACTCTCCAGCAACTCGGTACGCAGCTCCGCACTTTGCGGCGCCAGCTCGTCCAAGTGCGCCTGCGAGCCACTGGCCCAACGGGCGCGGTGAATGGTGTCGTCCAGGCTTTGAAAAAAACCTTCCTCCAGCGTCGGCCCTTCGGTATTGATCGCCACGGCCCACAAGGCGGTGACCTGCAGCGATTGCAGTTCGAGCACCGTCGGCGCGGACAACTCGCTCTCGCGCAAGGCTTGGGCCTTGTCCCGCCCATACTTGGGCACCTGACTCAGTTCATCCAGCAAACCCAGTTGCAGGCCGCGCCAGTCAATGGCTTGCTCATTACTGTCGGCCAACTGCCGCAGCCCCTCCATGATCTGCCGGTGGGGCTGCTGATAGATATCCAAAAGTGCCTCCTGCGCGCTCAGCGATTGCACCAGCTCCAGCAGCGGCACCAACCTGCGGTGGATCGCGACGGTCTGTTGGCGGGCGTGCTGGAGCAATAGCTGCAACGTGAGCGCCGTCCCTTCCAGCAACGTGGACAACTCTCTCGCATAACCGGGTCGGCGCCTGATGACCTGCAGCGCCCTGAGGCACTCCAGCTCAAGCAATGAGGCCTCGAGTTTGTTCTGAAGCTCCTGCACATAGCGAGCGCCCGCCGTGGCGCGATGCTGTTCGGTGACGCGCGTATCCTCACTGTCTCTAAGCATGCGGGCCGTGGTCAGGGCACGGTCTGCGGTTTCCCGGCGCTCGGTGGATTGGCGGTAATCCTGCTCCAGTTGCTGACGGCGTGACTCACTGTCAACCAGGCCGGTCGGGGTATCCGATTGCCCGCCGCGCAGGCGCAAGCCCAAGTCCACATCCCATGCACCGCCCCCCAGCGACTTGAGCCACGGCCCGTTCGCGCTACCGTCGGCGCTGACCACTCGCACGCGGTCACGGGCCACTTGCACGCGGTACACATGACCGCGCACCAACGCCTGCCAGTGGACCGGGGTCGACGCCGTATCCAGTAGCAAGCCTTCGTGTATCCCCGAAGCCTGTGCGCCTGGCAGCCGTGATGGCCAAGGTTGGGGCAAGGCCTTAAGACTCATACCCTCCAGCCGGGCGCGCAAGGACGGTGTGAGCGTATCGCGCGAATTACTCCAACTGAAGGGAGGCTGCAATTGCACGGTGGCAGGGCCAGGTATCACTGCGGGCGGACGCTGCATCGACGCTGGCGAAGCAAACGTTGAGGCTTGCTGGTCCAGCATCGCCGGCCACTCATGAGGCGAGGCCCGATGGGCCAGGATCATCACCAGATTGGTCAACAGGTCTATCACACCCTGGGTCTGCATGACCGAGTCGTTACTGGCCAATGCCGCCACATCCCGTTGGACACTGTCCATCACCTGCACCATCCAGCCCGCCAGCAGTGCCGGCCCCCGGACAAACGGCAGCAGTGTATTGAACAGCAACCAACCGCCGGCCTTTAACGTCCGCCAGCGTTGCTGAGCATTGGACACCGACTGAGCCTGGGCCAGGCTGACCAACGCCTGGGCAGTCGAGACAAACAGGCCAGGCAACGGGTCGCCTTCCTCCAGCCGCTTACTGAGCTGTGCCGGCGCTGGCCGATCCGGCACGCTGAACTCATCACCGGCCAGAAAGTGCGCGACATGCGGTTCCTGGAAACCACCGTTGGCATACACCGGCTGGCGGGCAGGGGCCATCCAGGCGAGGACACTGTCGTGCAATTCCCCTGGCGTCTTGATGGCCTCCAACAACGCCTGCTGCGACTCGAACTCACGCAGGCTTGGGGTCGACAACGGCCGGTACAACAGATGCGGCCCGTGCTCGGTGTCACGTGGGCCGATCACGTAAAAACCGACCACCTCGTCCGCCGTCGCAGCTGGCGTGGCCTTGAATGCCAGCGACCACATACCCGCCGCGCGTCCATCCGCACTGGCCTGGACGGCCGCCTCCACCAACCGGTAACCGGCCTGGCTCAAGCCGCCCTCGCGTTTGAGCTTCAGCTCCAGCGCCAGCAGCGGCAGTTGCGCCCGCAGTTGCCGACTGAACAGCTTCTCGCGGCGGGCCGATTCAATCGGGTCGTCGATCAGTTTTTTGCGCAACAGGTCGGGGTACGCCTGGCCGACGTCCGTCTCGGTCACGCAGCCGGTCAACAAAGAGGCGCTCAACCAAGCGGGCGCCACGTCGCCGTTGAGTTTTATCTGGGACGGCGCATGGGGGAAACCGCCGAGGTTTTCCAGGGCCAGCTCCGTCAGCGTGAGTGTCACCCGGTGGGCATCACCACTGGTAAAACCGCCTGGCAACATCACCGCCGTGACAAGGCTGTAGGTCAGTTCAATGTGATCCGGGCTGATCGCCTTGGCGCGGGGCTCCTTCTCCAGGCAGTGCGTCAGGGCCTGGGCGGTGAACGTGCGAATCGGCACGATACCGTCGAGAAAGGTGTGCCCCGCCGCCGCTGTTTGCGCAGCGACCAGCCCCTGTAGCAGGCGAGCATAGGCCAGGCTGTCGTCCGGCGAAGCATGGATGAGCCAGAGCGGTAATCGATCTTGCAAGCGTTGCTGTTCAGGTGTGAGGGCCGACTCGAACCAACGATGGGGGTCAGTCACGTAGTCCAGCATTGCCTGGCACTGCTCGGGCGTACGTGATACTGAGCGGTCGATTGCCATGACTTCGGCGCTCTGCTGTTGGGCAAAGCAGGCCGCCAACGCATCGAACGGGTCGCCGGGTAGTTCCTCGACAAACCACTCCACGGCCCCGTGTGCCAGCGAGGCGCTCACGAACCCGGGGATCAGGGGTTCGATATCCTCCAACTGTTGCAACGGATGAATCCCCGTGGCGGGACTGAACACGAGCAGCGTGCGCAGTTCGGCCCCCAGCAGCCGGTGATCAAGGATCAATACCGGCACCATGTCAGGGGGTTGCTTGCTCTGGCCACGGCGCACCGACAGCGTACGTACCGTTAACGTCTCACCCTGCGAACGCCACGTACGATCAGGTCGGCTGGGGTGCAGCGCCTGACGTGGAAACAGCCGTGAAAAGTGCTCTGCACTCATGCCCGCAGGCATCTGGCATTCATACAGCAACCCCAGTAATTCATCGGACAACTCAGCCCAGCGGCTCGTCCCCTCCCCTCGCGGCGCCCCCCACCAATCCCGCAAACGTGCGAGCCAGGCATCCAACAACTCGCCTCCCGCGTGGTTGACCAGCCGTTCCAGATCGACCAGCCCCGGCCCGCCCTGCACGTAGACCTCCCGTTGATGCTGCATCACCTGGTGAAAGTCTTCGACATACCGAACCGGTCGCGCACGGGCCAGGCGCGCCAGCACTTCGTCGGCCAGCGCACTGTAGCGATAACCCTGACCTACCGGTATGCCAATGGCGAGGTGTGCGGCGGCATAGTGCAAGGAAGGGTACTGCCGATCCAGTGCCGCCTGGATCTGGGCCTGCGCTACCGTACGCAAGCTCGGCACAGAGGAAAACGTATTGACGATCCGCTCGATGCGCGCACGCCGCAACGTGGGCACAGGGGGGGTTTGAGACATGAGGGAGCTCCTGGTAACGGACACCGGAAATCGGTCCGATTGACCTCGCAGGCTATGGCTTGCCTTCCACGCACCTGCGGTAGCCCGCTAGGGGTTTGCGACAAATCCCTTGTCTGCCTCAATCAACGTCTACGCTTGAATCAAGTCCGATCAATCTGCGTGAATGGATCAATCGACTATGGGCGCTTTATGGCAAACCGATTCACCCAAGGCTGCTGGCCCCGCCGACAGCCTGGATGAACAGCCATTGCCGCAAAGCCCCCGCAAGCGGCGGTATGCGTGGCGAATGGTCTGGTTACTGCTGCTGATCGGCCTGATCGCGCTGGGGTTTGCCGCCCATCGGGAAATGCGCACGGCCCACTGGCAAGCCCGAGAGTCAAGCCGTCTCGCCCACGCGTTGAGCTATACGGTACAACCCGGTGCCAGCGACGCCATTGTCTATCCCGGCGACGGTCCGTTCGACCGGCGCCTGGGCTACAGCGCCCTGGGTGAGTTCCTGCCGCGCCTGCTCAAACGCAACTACCTGATCGAACGTCAGGCACGCTTCTCCACGGCGCTGATCGACTACAGCGATCACGGCCTATTCATTCCCTACCGCGAGAAAATCCAGGCTGGTCTGACGATTACCGATTGCCGGGCCGCCCCGGTGTACCGCTTCAATTACCCGCAACAGGCGTACCCGCGTTTCAGCGCCATCCCGCCCGTGATCGTCAGTAGCCTGCTGTTTATCGAGAACCGCGACCTGCTCGACCCCGACCAACCCCAAGCCAACCCCGCCGTGGATTGGCCACGTTTTGCCAAGGCCGCGTGGTCGCAGGTCGCACGCTTGCTGCACCTGCCTGGCCAAAGTGCCGGTGGCAGTACCCTGGCCACGCAATTGGAAAAATACCGCCACTCACCCGATGGGCTGACCCTGAGCGGTGGTGAGAAAATCCGCCAGATGATTTCCGCCAGTGTACGGGCGTATCAGGGCGGGCCGGACAGCCTGCAAGCACGTCAGGATGTGGTGCGCGACTACCTCAACAGCGTGCCGCTGTCGGCGGTGCCCGGCCACGGCGAGGTGCATGGCCTGGCAGAAGGACTGCGGGTCTGGTATGGCGCCGACTTCAACCAGACCAACGCCCTGCTCGCCAGTGACGACCCGCAAACGCTCAAGCAAAAAGGCCTGGCCCTGCGCGAAGTGTTGTCCCTGATGATTGCCCAGCGCCGCCCGTCTTACTACCTCGCCAAGGGCCGTGCCGACCTGGAGCAACTGACCGACAGTCATCTGCGTTTGCTGGCGCAGAACGGGGTGATTGAGCCGGGGCTGTCCGAAGCCGCACTCGCCAGCCGGGTCACTTACCGGGACTGGCAGCAGCAGCCCACGGTCCAGCCCATCGAAAGCAACAAAGGCATCAACGTTGCCCGCAGCCGCCTGGGTTCCCTGCTCAACCGGCCGCTGTATGACCTGGACCGCCTCGACCTGTCCGCCACCAGCACCCTGCACAGCGACCTGCAAACCCAGGCCACCGACTACCTCAAACGCCTGGCAGACCCGGCCTTCGCCGGCCAACTGGGGCTACTCGGCCCGCGCCTGCTGACGCCCAGCAGCACCGCCCAAGTGCGCTACAGCTTCACCCTGTATGAGATGACGCCCGACGGTGCCCGCGTACGGGTGCAGACCGACAACACCGACCAACCGTTCGACATCAACGAAAGCAGCAAGCTGGAACTGGGCTCCACCGCCAAGCTGCGGGTACTGACCACCTACCTGCAAATCATCAGCGAGTTGCATGATCGATACGCCGGCCAGCCGCCCGCTGCGCTGAAAAAAATCGAGATCGATGACCAGGATCGCCTGTCCCGCTGGGCCCTGGATTACCTGGCGCAGAACAGCGACCAGAGCCTGCCGAAGATGCTCGACGCAGCCCTTGATCGGCAATATTCGGCCAGCCCCGGCGAAAGCTTTTTCACCGGTGGCGGCCTGCATCACTTCCACAACTTTCGCAACGAAGACAACGGCCGCAGCCCGACCCTGCGTGACGCCCTGCGCGAGTCGATCAACCTGCCCTTCATCCGCCTGATGCGCGACCTGGTGCGCTACAGCACCTACCAGGCCCCGGGCAACAGCGCGCAATTACTCAAGGACGACAGCGACCCACGGCGCCAGGAATACCTGGCCCAGTTCGCCGACCGCGAGGGCACGACGTTTTTGCTGCGCTTCTGGAAAAAATACCGCAACAAGGACACCCAGGCCCGGCTCAACACCTTCCTCGACGGCCTGCACCCCACCGCCATCCGTCTGGCGGCCGTGCATCGCTACCTGCTGCCCCAGGCCAGCCAAGAGAGTTTCGACCGTTTCGTCCGCTCCCACCTGAGCGGCAGCAAGACCAGCGAAAAACTCAGCGACGAGCGCCTGCAAAAACTCTACCTGAGCTACGGCCCCGGCGCCTACGACCTGCCGGACCAAGGCTATATCGCCAAGGTTCACCCACTGGACCTATGGCTGCTCGGTTACCTGCTCAACCATCCCGACGCGACCTTTACCCAGGCGGTCGCGGCCAGCGAGCATGAACGCCAGGAAGTCTATGGCTGGCTATTCAAGAGCCGGCACAAAAGCGCCCGCGACAGCCGCATCCGCACCATGCTGGAGATCGAAGCGTTCCTGGATATTCATCAGCGCTGGAAAGCCGTCGGCTACCCCTTCGATCACTTGGTGCCGTCCCTGGCCACGGCCATCGGCAGTTCTGGCGACAAGCCCGCGGCCCTCGCCGAACTGGTGGGCACGATCCTCAATGACGGTGTGCGCCAACCGACCCTGCGCATCGACAGCCTGCACTTTGCCGCCGGCACACCTTATGAAACCCGCCTGATCAATGACCCGAATCGCGGCAAACGGGTGATGCCCAGCGAAGTGGCCACTGCCTTGCGAGGGGCCTTGTCGCAAGTGGTGGACGCAGGCACCGCCAAACGTGTCTCCGGCAGTTTCAAGTTGGCCGATGGCAGCCCCTTGGCGATGGGCGGCAAGACCGGCACCGGGGATAACCGCATTGAGGCGATTGGCGCGGGTGGGCGGGTCCTGAGTTCCAAGGCGATCAACCGCACCGCGACCTTTGTGTTTTACATCGGTGAACACCACTTCGGCACCCTGACTGCCTTTGTTCCCGGCAGCGGCGCGCAGAATTTCACCTTTACCTCAGCGCTGCCGGTGCAGGTGCTCAAGGGCATGGCGCCGGTGCTGATGCCCTATCTGCAACCGGGCAGCCATACCTTGTGCACCGCTGCTAGCCACTGATTTCGACGATTCTTTGGGTAGTGCCCTCTACCACATAGAACCGATAAGTACGCCCGGCCTGTTTTTCAAAGCTGAACACCCGCCCCGGAAAAATATGATTCTTGGTGGTGGGGGCGCACGACGTTCGGTCATTGGCCGCGCAATCTTTGAACTCATCCACCACAACCACCGTATTCCCCGCATTGCGCAAGGTGTAACGCTGCCCGCCATTTTCGACCCGCGTATCGAAGCGGCTGTCCTTGGGCCGCACGAAGAACACGGTGCCGTAGCCAGCCATCACCTGCACACCGCCCACCAAGGTCTCTTCATAGGCTTTGCGCTCCTCATCGGTGACACCAAAGCCGTCGTCTTTCTCGGGCGCCACTGGCAGGTAACGTACCCGGAAATAGCGCTCGCTATCGCGCTCACCGATGAATACAAAACGTGTGCTCTGCATGCCATCGGCCGGCACGATCAGCCGCGCTGGGCTGGCGACCAGACCATTGCGCACGCTGCCGTCGGCTTCGAGCTTGAGCGGCACTTCGTCATAGCTGCCGTCGGGTTTGTAGAGCATTTCGGTGACGTTGACCTTGACGAAGGCAGTCTTGGTGCCGCCGTTGAAGACACGCTTGAGGTAGGTGCTTTTATCGCCACGCAAATAGTCGTAAAAGTCGCCAATGTTGATGTTCGGCCCGGCCTGGGCACTCAACGAACACACCATCAAGCCCAGCATTGCCGCTACACGTTTCATAACCCCTCCTTTAAAAATCGTCATGGGCGTACCGCGTCGAACAGCAGCTCGACGCTGCCGTAATACTCGCCGGGGGTAAACCCATCTGCCGGCTCGACCGCCGAGATGTCCAGCAGCACACGTTTGCCCTGGCGCGCTTCGTCCTGGGGCACCACCAGGGTGTCGTCGAGGCTCAGCGCCTGGCCATTGAACGTGACACTCAAGTCGATATAGGTACGCCCGCCGTTGAACAACATGGGCACCGCGCCCAGCCGCGCGTTGATCCCGCCCGCCGAACTCTTCACGTCGAAGTGTTCGCGCAGCGGACGCAGGCGACCCGGCACCAGGTCCCAGACCATCTGTTGCTCACTCTCCAGGAACCCTGGGGTGATCGGCAGTACGTAAAAGTCCGAGGTCGGGATGGTCACCGACACATCGAACACCCGCGCTTCGCGAACCGCCAGCGCCGATGAACTGAACAGCACGGCGACCAACAACACCGCCCACGCGAGGCCTTTGTACAGCGTCTCCGACGGCCGTCCGCGCCAGCCGACGTGGGTTGTTTCACTGCTCATCATCCTTTGACCTCATAAGGTTTTTTGTCACCGCCTTCGATCAGAGTGAAGCGGTAAGTCCGCCCGGCCTGCTTGTCAAAGTCAAACGCGCGGCCTGGCAAAATGTGGTGCTTGGTGGTGGGCTGGCAGTCCTGGGGCGCGGCGGTGGAACAGTCCTTGAACTCATCGATCACCACCACGCTATTGCCGTCGTTACGCAGACGGTAGCTCCCGGCACTGTCATCGGTGCCCGTCGCAAAGCGCGTCACCTTGGGCCTCACGAAAAACACCGTGCCGAACCCTGCCAATACCGTGACCCCAGCTGACAAGGACGTTTTGTAGGCTTCGCGTTCCTCATTCGAAACCGCAAACTCGTCGTCCTTTTCTGGCATCACCGGCACGAAGCGCACGCGGAAATAACGCTCTTTTTCGCGCTCGCCGAGGTACAACAGGCGCGTGCCCTGCATGCCTTCGGCCGGAACGATCAAGCGCGTCGGGCTGGCCATCAGGCCGTCACGAATGCTGGGGTCGGCGGCCGGCTTGAGCGCCACCTCTTCGGAGGTTCCGTCATTGTTGTAGAGGATTTCCTGCACCTGGATCCGTACAAAGGCGGTGCTGTCGCCAGCATTGAAGACCCGCTTGAGGTAGGTACTCTTATCGCCTTCCAGGTAGTCGTAGAACGCCCCGACGTTGAGGCTCGGGCCGGCGTGTGCCCACAGCGGCAAGCCGCCGAGCACCCACAGGGCCAACACATACTTGATCCACATAACGCTCTCCGTTTACAGGTCCGAATCCCAGATCACCGTGACCTGCCCCGAATAGGTGCTGCCGCCCTGGCTGAGCATGGCGTCGACATGTTCCTTGGCGACCTCGAAATGCAAGGTTCCAGGGCGGCGGTTCACATAGAACCCCGGCTGGAATTGCTCGGTGCCGGCACCGCTCAACAACAGCGGCTGGCGATTGACGGCAGAGCTGTCAGGGCGGTTCAGGCCGTGGGGCAAGGAGACACTGATATTCACGGGAACCTGGTGGTCGGCCGCGTTTCTCAAGGCGCAGGTATTGCCCATCACTCGCTCGCACTCCAACTGCATCTTGAAACGCGACGAAGCGGAAATATTGAAAGTCTGGTCGCGAAACAGCCGCGCCGGCTTGCGCCCTTGGTTCAGCCAAGCCTGCCAACCGCCTTGGGGTACCAGTTCAATGCGGGTGCCTCCCGGCGGCACCTCGACTTTCAGGTCGTGCTCCACACTCAAGGTGAAATTGAAGGTGAGGGCATTTTTCGAGGGGATCACAACATCGCCAAAATCGTAATCGCCACCGGGGCCCATGGTGTACGTAATGCTTCCGGTGTAGTGACCACTGGACATGCCCAACGGGTTGGGAGTGCGCAGTTCGTAGGCATACTCCATGGTGTTGTAACGCAGGGTCGCCAAGTCCTGGGACGGTTGCCGACTGCAGGGGCCCGCACCTTCGGGTGTCAGCCAGAAGTACGAGGCAAAGAAAGTGCCGGCAGCAAGGTGGCCGGTGCTCTGACAGGGCGCGGGCGCCGTCGTCCATCGACTTTGCCAGCTCACCCCAGGCTGTGCCCATGCCGAAACGCCAGGCGGCCGCGGCACATACCAAAGCGATCCGACGCCGGCGATCCTGACCTGTACTGTCTCGGTCTCCTGGGTGACCGTATGCGTCACGGTCAAGTCACGCCAATCAGACGGCACCTTGACCATGAAGCCTTGGCGCTCGTCCGAATGGTTGGCCTGGATGGGCGCAATGGCGGCTGCCGTGAAGTTGGTGTCGCGCAGGCTGAAGATATTCAACGCCTTGCACCGGGCCGGAATGTGCGCGGCGCAAATCGAACTGATCGGCGTGGTGTTCTCGAACCTGTTCACCATGGGGTTGCCGGGGTCCGGCCTGAACCGTGCGGTGATGTCCTCGTCGGCCAGCGCCGCGAAGGAACACAGGAGCATCGCCGTACCCACTACATGGCGTTGGGTGGCGCGGGAAAGAAGCGTTTTCATGACTGTGCGTGTTCTCATCTTCATGCTCAACCGGCAATCTGTTCGGTGACTGTGGACTCCGCCAACGTATCCGGCGTGCAGCGCAAGTCCCCGATCATCAGCACACTGTTTTCAAGGCGCGCCTTGGAAGGATCAAGCCTGAACTGGCAGAGCAGTTGGTTGTTGCGGCGCACTTCCAGGGTCGGCGAACTGGCATTCATTTCCAGAGAGAAGAACCCGTCGACCTCACTCACCCCACGCGTGGCGTGGTTGATCACATGCAGGCCCTTGAGCGGTTTACCCTGGGGGTCCACCAGGCGCCCGAGCACGGTGACGGTTTGCATCACGCTGACCTTGCGGTACTCCACGCCGCCCTTGTTCAGGTGGTAGCGCGTGCGCGGCGGTTGAATCGAGGCCGAGGGGGCGTGGTTGCCTTCGAAGTCGAAGCTCACCGAGCTGCCTTTGTAGGCGGTGATCGGGATGAAGTTTCGACCAGGGCGCAGGGCCGTGCTACCGCCGCTCAAGTCATCGGCGCGCAGGGCGATGTCGTCGACGTCGGTTTCGACATCCACGATCAACCCGGAGCCGGTGCCGTGGTATTGGCTGGTGAGCACCATTTTTTGTTGGCCCAGGGCAAAGGTGCTGTCCAGGTTCAGGCCGCCCGCCAGCTCATTGTTGAATGAAGAACGCTGGACGTAGCCATCACCACTGACAAACTCGTTCTCGAAACTGGCCATGCCGGACAAACCGATGCCGTAGGTGTCAGTGGTCGCCGTGGCGGAGACGCTTTGCAGCATGTGGTCTTGCAGGTCCTTGCGGTAGGTCAGCGAGGCATTGTTGTCGCGGGTGCCCTCGCGGGAGGTACGCGTGCCGATGCTGGCGGACCACTGCTCGCCGGGGGCGCCGAGGGCCAGGCTGATGCTCAGGTCGACCCCACGGTTGCGCCGGTCGCCCGTGCTGGCGGTGGCTGGCCGGTCAAATACCGACACGCGCCAGTTGGCGTCGTTGCCGAACATATGGGTGCGCTCGGTCCAGCCCAGGTCCAGGCCGACGCCTTCACTGTTGCCTTCGCTGTAGAACAGGCGAGCGTTGATCGAGCGCAGGTTGCTCAAGCGGTGGTTGACTGAAATCGATGAGTTACTGGTCTGGCCCACAAACACATCGCGCTGGCGAATGCGCGTGCCATCCGGCAGGGTTTCATAGGTGTTACGGGTGTCTAGCCAACTGCGCGTGTGGTTGAACACGACGCTTCCCAGGCCGTAGTTGTACAGGCCGTTGAGGTCGAGGCCGGTGCCGTATTTTTCCGTCCAGTAGACGTTGGCATACAGGCTGGCCTGGTCGGCGAGGGTCCAGTCGACCGAGGTGCCGTATTGCATGTTGTCCTTGACCTGGCGACCGGACGCCCCCAACACCACACGGGGGTGAGCCAGGTAGTTCACCGAGATGCCTGCGGTCGGGCTGCCGCTGCTCTGCTCATCAAAGTTGCTCAGCAGTTTGCTTTCCCGGCCAGCAAACAGGTTGTAGCGCCAGCGCTCGTCGTGGTTGCGCCAGTTGTTGGGCTTGTACACCAACTCCTGGGTGGTGCTGGTGATCTGGCCGTCCTCCACCAGGCGTACTTCCACTTCATAAATGCCACCGGGCAGCGGCCGCGTGTCCAGGCTGTGCAAGCCGCTGCTGACCGGCTGGGTGTTGATCAGCAGGCCATTGCGATAAATCTCCACCGCTGCCTGGCGGCTGGCGGTGACATAGATCGGGTAAACGGCAGGCTTGGAATTATTGATCATCAGGCTGTCGGAACTGCCATACATCACGCCCACGGCGGTGTCCGGGCTGGCCCCGAAGGTTCGCAACTGGCGGGTCAGGCCTTCGGCATTGGGTGTGAAATAGCCCAGGCGCAGGAAATTGCCCTGCAGTTCACGCTGGGTATAGAGCGCATACACGGCGTGGTTGAGGTCATCGTCGTCCGGCCCGCCGAGACGCGAGAACTGCATGTTCAGGGTCTGGCTCCACAGGCCCAGGCTGCTGCTGGCATCGATGCCGAAGCGCCCGCCCAGGTCCTGCCCTTCGCCACCGCTGAGGTTCATCTGGTTGCGCACGATCAGGCAGTGCTGCCGCCGGTGGGCAGAAAGTAGTAGCGCTGCTCCTCGGCGTCGCGCTCGGCATTTTCGGTCAGCAGGGAAACCGTGGAGTTTTCCAGGTTGTAATGCACGGCCATGAGCCCGTCGGGGCAATTGGTTTCGCATGCCCCCAGGGGCACGCCTTGTTTCAGGTACTCGGCCCAGCGGTCACGCTCGTCATCCTTGATCACGCTGCCGTCATGGTCGGTAAAGTCGAGTAAGGTCAGCCCGTCATCACGGGTCAATACGATCATCGCTTCGGACACAAACTCTTGGTCCAGATCCACCTTGACTGCCAGGGGCACATCGAAGAAATGCTCTTCAAAGTCCGCCGGAAGTCCCTTGGCCTGGGAAAGCAGACTACGAGGTGTAGTGCCGTCGGCAGTACCTGCCGCCAGCGCGTTCGCACAAAACAACAAGGCAAGCGCTGCCGCGATGGGAGTCATCGGGAACATGAACGGAATACTCTGATTTCGAATTTCAATACGAGAAAACCGGCCGACCGACAGACAGAGACTGACTGCCGACCGGTTTGACTACCGAGCCACAGGCCGGTGCTTACCGCTCAACGAGCCTGGCTTCACGGCGTGACGCGCGGCTCGTGGTCGAACACGATGGTGTAGTTGGTGGTGAAGAGCCCGGAAACGCCATCCGCAGGTTTGGCAGCGGCCACTACCAGGTCCGCCTGGGTACCTGGAGTGGAGCTGGCATCATCGACCACTTCCAGCGGCGAGCCGGTCAGTACGACACCGTTGAAGGTGTTGGTCAGTGCGATCGCGTCGCTACCGTTGGTCAACGAAGCAGGGCCGCCCTCGATGTAAGCCTTGATCGAGCCGTCGGTGTTTTTCACATCGTAGGTGGCGCGCAACTGGCTCAACTCGCCGGTGACGGTGTTGTAGTTCATGGTTTCGTCACGACCGAAGTTGGGGTCACGTGGCTGCGCGTGGAACTGCTTGGTCGGAATCGTTGCCTTGATGTTGATGACACTGCTGGCTTCACCTGCGGCGAACACGCTGGACGTGCTGAAAGCCAGTGCGAGAAACGGCAGTACGAAAGCGGTCTTCTTAAGCATTTTAAGTACCTGTTGTGGCATTAGATGTTGGTTGGGAAACCGATTTTCCCAATGCGACAAAACACGAATAAACCGGGTCTTGCGACGCAGGTAAATAGTGCTTGGAAATCACACTTGACGATGCCAGCAACCTCGCTTTAGCGCGTAATAAATCTCGACCCGACCAGAAAGAAAAAAACCTTAATATTCAATATTATAAATACTAACTGTCATCCACTAATTACATCCAAACATCACTGATACTACTTATATAAATCATAAAGCTGTAGGAGATCGGCCACACGACTAGAGCGGGCTTGAGTCTGCATACTTCTAGAGCAAACACTCCAACTAACAACTGTATTTAATATTCATGCAAATGCCATGTGTTCGCCCACTTAAAGGCGAGCAGTGCCACGCTCCGTTCACCCCTACCGACCACCCGCCAAGCGCAGATTTGCTTGCGCTACCGTTCGTCAGACGATTTTGCGCTCTTCATAAGATATATCTTAAGTTGCATCTTAATTAGACAGGAGAGAACGATCATGAGGGACCCTCATCACCACCGAGACCACGGTGACGACCGCGACGGCTTCGAGAAACGCCCCGTCCGCGAACGCGGCGGCCGTGGCCCGCGCGTCTTTGCGCCGGGCGACCTGAAGCTGCTGCTGCCCGCCCTGATCGCCGAACAGCCGTGCCACGGCTACGACCTGATCCGCCAGATCGAAGGCCTGTTTGACGGC
Source organism: Pseudomonas sp. Yb2C2 (assembly GCF_052112325.1). NCBI lineage: Bacteria > Pseudomonadati > Pseudomonadota > Gammaproteobacteria > Pseudomonadales > Pseudomonadaceae > Pseudomonas > Pseudomonas sp. Yb2C2. Next base: position 337,402 of record NZ_JAVAJK010000002.1, read on the forward strand.
GCCTACACCCCAAGCCCAGGGGTGATCTACCCGACGCTGACCTTCCTGGAAGAAAGCGAATTGATCAGCGGCGACGCCGAAGGCGGAAAAAAACGCTACACAATCACCGACGCCGGACGTCTCTTCTTAAGCGAACAGGCGGTTGCGCTGGACGGTGTGCGCATGCGCATCCAATTGAGCAAACGCTCGCTGCGCGGTCATGACCGCCCTGCGGAAATCCACGAGGCCGTGCACAACCTGCGCCATGCCTTGCATTCGCACCACGGGCGCTGGAGCCCGGAAGAAATCGTTCGTGTCGCGGCGCTGCTCAACGGCGCCGCCCAAGCCATTGCCGACGGGACAGCTCAATGAATACGCAAGCCATCCACCGTGTCACCCACGAAATCAAACGCCGCCGCCTTGAAGTATTGCGGGTAGTCGACCTCACCCCGCGCATGCGCCGCATCACCCTGGGCGGCCCGGAACTGGCGGGCTTTATCAGCCTGGGCAGTGACGATCACATCAAGCTGCTGTTCCCACAGAACGCTGCGGAACAAGCGGCGCTGGAAAGCCCGACCTTCAACATCAAGGGCGACGGCCCGCAGCCGGCGATGCGCGACTACACGCCACGCCGCTTCGACCTGGACATCGGCGAACTGGACATCGACTTCGTGCTGCACGGCGACGGCCCGGCCTCCACCTGGGCTGAACAGGCCAAGGTCGGCCAGCACCTGTATATCGGCGGGCCACGGGGCTCGATGATCGTGCCGGATATGTTCGACAGCTATTTGCTGATCGGCGATGAGACGGCGATCCCGGCCATTGCTCGGCGCCTGGAAGAATTACCGGCCGGGCGCAAGGTGCTGGCGGTGATCGAAATCGCCAATGCGGCGGAACGGCAGGCACTGGCAAGTGCTGCCGATGTGGAGGTGAAATGGATCGTGCGCGGCCAGGACGACCTGCTCGACACCGTGCAGAAACTGACGCTGCCGAGCGGTTCGTTGTACAGCTTTGTCGCCACCGAAACCAGGCTGTCGCGCCAGGTCCGCCGGGTGCTGCTGGACACACACAAGGTCAATGAGGCGTTCCTCAAGGCGGTGGGTTACTGGCGTGCGGAAGGCAGCGAAGAGGAGTAAGCCTCAGGGCACCCCCATTACAAGGACGCCGCTGCCGCTGACAACCCCAGCGGCAGGCAGTGAACCGAAACGCCGTACGAGGGAAAACGTCACATCGTCGCTCCCCACACTGTTGGTGATTTGGGTCAGGAATGAACCACCGACTTGAACCGCGCTTGCGCCACGAACCAAGGCCGTGCCCACGTCCGGGTTGGTCATGCGCAGCAGGCGCGTGTCGAACGACGAGGCGGTACCTTTGTAGGTGATGGTGATCGGCGTGGTAATCCCGCCGTCCGGGCATGAATAGGTGAGCCGGCGGTTGCTGCGGATGGAGGTCGTCAGCGGATCGGTGCCTATCGCCCGTTGGTGTACGTTGCCAAAGTTGATCTCGATCGGGTTGTTGTTGATCGTGCAGGTGGATGGCGAGATGTCGAAGTTGTTGGCGGCGGTGTAGATGAGGATGACTTCCGCCACTTCGGCGCTGTAATTGTTCGTCGCAGTGAGATGCAACCGGCCAAGGTTGTCTCCTACTCGAATATTGATCGGATTAGACGGGCTGTTGCGTACCAGAATAAAAGGCGTGACATTGATCGGGTAAGCAATCCCATTGTTGGGCATCGTTGCCAACCGTATACCGTTCGGGATCGGGGTGTTGTGAAAAGCCCCGTTAATTCGTAGCCCCGTCCTTTCGCCTGCAAACTTGGGGCCAGGGGTCCAAGGCGTAATAGTGCCGTTCCCCGTTGCCCAGTAATCTTCCCCCCAACTTGGGCCATGCCCGGCGCTGTATCGGCATTCCAGCCTGGCGCCTTCCAACAGGATCCGCGTACGATCCGCCGCCAAGGTCACAGTCACAGGGACCTGCAGGGACCACCCCCACGGCCCGCCATTCACACGGCACTCTGCGGCCTTCACGGTGGCAGTTGCACCCATCAAGGCGAGCAGTGCAATGGCTCCATAGAATCGTTTCATTTTGATCTCTCGTTGCTCCTCCACCAGGCGTTGGCCTGCGAACGCGGAGTTCGTACCTTAAGCCGCCCAGGAGAGATGTGAAGTTTGTCCAATGCTGTTTTCAGCCGGTCAATGACGGCTCACGACTACGGATAATCCAGCGTAAAAGTAGAGGTCGCGGTATAGCTGCCGTGCCCTATGGTCTGGTCCCTGATGGCCATCGGCTCCCCTTGCACGTAGGCTTTGAGTTCGATGACATTGCTGCCATTACTCAGTACCTGTTCGTCGCTGGTTTTATTCAGCGGCAAGGGCTTGTTACCCAGCGTCTCTATACCGATCCCGATACCGGAGGCGCCGCTTCCACCATCGAGTGCGAGCAACCCCGGAAGCTCCCGGTTTTCTACGCCGCCGAACGTGATGGTCACCGTGTCGCCGATGGTGGTGTCGCAGTCCTCCAGGTGCAGCTTGAAACCTTTGCCCACCGAACGCGTATTGATGTAGAGGTGCTTGCTGGTCAGGTCCCAGAGTTCCAGGCTGATTGCCTCGTCACCCGGGCGGATGGTGCAGGCTTCTTCAACCAGGTTGCCCTTGAAATTCAGGTTATCCGCCGCGTGTGCTTCGCAGATCAGGCCGAGGGCCGGCAGGCACGCCAGCACGGCGTACAGCCTGGCCCTATGAACAGTTTCATGTCCCATATCCAACTCCTACTGGTACTCGGCCAACAACGTCGCCACCGCGGTAAACCTGGCGGGGGCAAGCGTTGCACCGGGCTGTTTGACCGGCACGACTTCCAATACCGGCGGGGAAGACAGGGTGATGTCCAGTGGCGTATTGAGTCGAAACGGCAGGTTGTTTTGGAATATCCGAATACCCAGGTCAGGTGCACTGGTCTGCAATGCCGCGCCGTCGAACGTCGTGGGGGTACCGTTGACACTCAACTTGAGTACCCACGGGAGCGTGTCGACGCCACAATTGATGGTGTAACCCACCCCCCGGCGATATTTCACCCCATCGACCCGCTTGACCCCCACATCCCCAAAGTCGACTTCAATCTTGTTGCCCGCATCAATGGTGCAGGGCGGGGGCTCGTTAAGCGTTCCGCTGAACGTTACGTTGGCCGACGCACTATGGCAGAGGCCGATGGAACACAAAGCGAGCAAGGCTCGCTGCTGCCAGCATGTCATTGCGCGCTCCTCATCACTGGTAATCGATCACGAAGGTGGCGGCAGCGTCGAATGCGCCTCCCACCAGCCGGCTGCCCGCGCGCTTGACAGGCACCGCCTGCACCACGGGAAAGTTCGGATAGGTAAAATTCACGCTCGAATTCAGCGCCCAGTCAGCGCCATTGAGCGACAGCTTGACCCCCAGGTCCGGGTTGCGGGTCGAGAGCACACGCCCATCGAACGAAGCCCCGGTCCCCCTGAGCTGGAGAGTCATCGCGTTACTGAACGGGGCGTCACAGGTGACGGTGTAAGGCACGTTGCGACGGTAGTTGACCCCGTCGATCCGTGACGTAAGAAGGTCATTGCCAAAAGGCACATTGAGCGTACCGCCGCCATTGATGACGCAGGGCGGAGGCGCAATGATGACTGCGCGGATGATCAGGCTGGTCTCGGCCTGCGCGCCTTGACTGACCGCCCACAACAGGCCCCCCACGATAAGAATGGCCCGCGAGCCGACTGACTTAGCCATTGTTTTGCCCTTACTCATAACTGAGCCTGAAATCCACCACGGCCCGAAACGCTCCGCTGGTCAACGGCGCGGAGGTACGCGTGGGTTGAACATTCCACGTCTGGGTCGTGCTGCCCTCGCTCAGAAACAACGGTTCGCCCCTGGAGCCCAGCTGTACATCGCGCCCCAGGGCATCGGTCAACCGCAGTCCCATCCCGGTGATGCCTTGCACTTTGACCAGTCGTGGGTCGTCGGCATCGGCAGGGGCAACAAACGTCACCGACAACACCGGTTGGTGAGCGCTCCATGCCAGGTTCCCGGTACGTTCGCTGCGGATACTGCCTGCGGTGCGCTGGCAATCCTGAAAACGCAGTTGAAACGGCTTCGATGGGGCCTGATCGCCAGGTCGTTGCAGCTGACTGGCAGACACGGCGCCCAAGTCGACCGTTTGATGCAACGATGTCATCTCCAGCGTGCAAGGGGACTCATGCATGGATCCGGAAACGTTCAACCGGCCACGCTGGCCATCGATTCCATCGTCATCCTCGGCGCCCGCGCGCGTTGCCAGGACCAGTAACACACAGCCCAGGACTTTCACGTTGTGCAACTTCATGACGCTCTCCCGCTGCAGGCTGCTACTCATTAGGCGTCGAGACTTGCAAGTTCACCTTGCATGTTTCGCCCGTGCAGGTGAACGCCAGTAATGGACGCCCGCCGTAGTCATTCACGTAGGCCAGGTAGGGTGAATTGCCCAGCGCCTTGGCCGTCGGCCCGAGGGTTTGCGTGCCTTTAGGCGGGATCATCACGGGCTCGAAACCCGGCACGGTCTTGCCGTCTTTGCTGCTGCGAGCATCCACCAGAGACACGTAGTAAGGCGTAGGGTTGTTCACCTGGTAACGGTCGCCCTGGCGGGTCAGGGTCAGCTTTTCCTGCCAGGGGTTGGACAGGTCTTGCTGACTGGGAGCGATGGCCTGCGGTCGGTAGAACAATTTAATCCGGGTCTGCAGCGCGATTTGCAGGGTGTTGGATTTGTCGCTGCGCGGTGGAATCTCCCGCAGGTTGAAGTAGTAGACCGTCTCGCGATCCTGCGGCAACGACTTGGCCGCCGGCAACGCCTGCACTTTCACCTGGCTTTGCTTGCCGGGCTCCAAGCGTTGAACCGGCGGCAGCACGATCAAGGGCGAGGTGATCTTGTTGCCCTCCTCGTCCTCGATCCAGCCTTGGGCCAGGTACGGCAGTTGGGTGTTGTTATTGGTGATATTCACGCTGGTCGCATCCTTGCCACCGTCAAAAATCACCCGGGTTCGGTCCAGGCCAACCGCGGCGCCGGCACTCTGGCTCAGACCCAGAGCCAGCAGTGCGAAGACCAGGAGTGTGGGGTGCGTATTGAGCATCATGAGGCGTTGTTCTCCGTATCGGTACGCTTCCCGGTCAGCGCTGCTGGCTCGGGTGAGGATTGATCAGTGGCTACGCTCTGGCAGCGCAATTGCAAGGCATCGGTCAAACTGTCTGCGGGCAGCGCGACGGGCAGCGTGAGCAGGCAGCGTTCGATACCGCCCCAACTGACGATCATTTGCTCACCGGCCTGAATACCGCTCAGGTAAACAGCGCCACCGTCGTTCACAATCCCGGTGTCCTGCTGTTTGGTGTTCTTCACCGTCGCGCCGAAGGGCGGTGCACTGCCATCCGGCAGGCGCAGGACAGCCATGGCCTTCTCACCGGCAATCACGTCCAGGGACCGATAACCAATGGCCCCTTCGGTAAGGGTCAGTTGGGTCACCGATTGAGTGGCTTCAACGTTGCTCGGCAGGTTCTCCAGGTCGACACTGGCGGCCGTACGCTGGTAGCTGCTGATATCGGAAATCACTGCCTTGCCGAACGCGTTGGTGCGGGTCGATGTGCCGTAACCACGCACAGGCACATCGGGCACACCTCCGGTGTCGAGCATCAGGCGGGTGCCACCGGTGCCATTGGTTCGGTGCAGCGCCGCACCGTAGGGCGTGAGCGTGCCGCCGCCGCGAATGGATGCACTGAGGGTCCTGCCACTGCCTTCCTGGGTGCTGGCGCTGAGATCGATGTCGGCCTGGTCGCCGATATGACTCAGATAGCCGCTGGCAGAGCGGTCGCTTGCATTGAGCTGGTAACTGTTGCGCTCATCGAGGCGATCGCTGTAGCGCGTCGAGAAACTCTCTTTACCCGAGGTCCTGTTGGCGTCCAGCGACAGGGTGCCGCTGCGCCCCAACGGCAGGCTGACCGTCAGCGCCATTCCGTTATCCTTGTAGGCATACTCCTGGGTGCGAAACATGTTCAGGGACAGGCTCATGTTCCTGACGGTTCCCACATTGAAGTAGCGCGACATCGACAGGTTCCAACGCTGAGTGTCCGGGCGCCCCCAATACGTCTGCTTGTTGTAGCTGGCGTAGACGGTCGCCCCAAGGTCACGAAACTGCTTGTTGAGCGTCACCGTATACAGGGCCTTGCTGTCGCCAATCGGCTTCCAGCCCTCGATGTATTCACCGCGCTCGATCCCGCCGCGCTCACCGTTCAACCCGTAATGACGGGCGTCCAGGTACTCGCTCATGCTCAAGTAGTTTTTCTCGGAAAACCGGTAACCGGCAAACGTGACCTGGCTGTCGTACTGCTCGAAGTGCTTGGAGTATTGAAGGCGGTAGGATTTGCCCGAGAATGTCTGGTTCCACACACTGGCGTGGGACTGGGTGGCATCCAGCGATACGGCGCCGAACGCCAGCAGGTCGCGACCGACCCCGACAGACAATGCGCGGTAGTTGTTATCCGTTATCCCGCCGCCAAACAGCGACCAGCCATTGCTGATCCCCCAGGAGAATTCGCCGGTGCCGAAAACGCTGCCGTTGGCGCCGTACTGAAGATCGGACGGGCGCCCGGTCGCCAGCTTGTATCGAACGTGCCCAGGACGTGTCAGGTAGGGAACGCCTGCCGTATCAATCTGGAAGGTCTGAACCGAACCGTCCTGCTCCTCGACCCGCACATCCAGAGTGCCACTCACGGCGTCGCTGAGGTCCTGAATGCGATAAGGGCCTGCGGCGACCAGCGTTTCATACAGCACGCGGCCCTTCTGGCTGATGATGATTCTTGCGTTGGTCTTGGCGACCCCGACGACTTCCGGTGCGTAGCCACGCAGGTTGGGTGGCAGTTGGCTTTGATCCGAGATCAGCGAAGCCCCGGTAAAACGGAAGCTGTCGAAGATGTCCGAGTACAGGTAGTCCTCTCCGACCGTCAAGCGTGCCTTCAGTGCAGGCACTGCGCGATAGGCGTAGTAGCGACTCCACTCCAACTGTTGTTGATCCCTGGGTGCCCCTTCCACGCCTTTCTCGATCCGTCCCTGCCAGTCGGCCCTCAGGCGCCAGGCCCCGGCATTGGCGCCAAGGGTTCCGTTACCACTGAGGTTGTTGCGGGTGCCGTCATTCTTTTGATAGCTGGACTGCGCCGTCATGTTGTAGTCAACCAGCAGCCCCGGCACCCCCTCATCCCACCGGGACGGCGGATCCCAATGGATGGCGCTGTACTCGAGGTAGGCCTGGGGCAGGTTGATGTTCAGTGTGGAGGTGGCCAGGTCGCCACTGACCTCCATGCCAGGCAAACTTTCGGTATCCAGGCACTCGCCGTTTTTCCACCATTTGAGTTTGGCCGCGTCCGACGCCTTGAGACCCAATTGATCGACAAGATCCAGCGATAAACATGCCTGGCTGCCTTTAGGGTCATTATCGGGGGGATAGAAAGCCACCGATTGCTCAGCAATGGGCTGGGCATTGATCTGCACTACCATCGAATAGGTGCCCGGCAGAATAAACCCGCTGCGGGCAAACTGAGACAAGTCAATATTAGTGCGATCACTCAGATCAAGAACATCAGTATTAAACTCAATATCCCCAGCAGCCAGTGCAGTGCCTGCCAATGATATCAACCCGCCAAAAAGGCTTGGGCGCAGCGTATTTTTGACCTTCGCTGTATTTAACATGCAAGCAACCCATCAACGTTCAAAAATATTCCAACTTGAACCGCACGGCAGTACGGTGGGCTCCGGCCACTATGGGCAATCCGTTACCGACAAAATGAAGCGTGTAGTGCAGCGTCATATCGCCTTCCGTTAACGGATGTGGAGTCATCGGCTGACCCGGAACACTTAACTGGCCAGCGGAATCCTCAATATTCATCGCAACGCCTTGGGAGCCACCAAAGACCGCAAAAGAACGACCGCCTCTGTCGGTGGGGCCGTCAAACGTCACCCGAAGGTGCTGCCAGTCGGGCAGCGTTACCCCTGGACGGGATGGATCGGTACGACTCAAGGTGCAATTGACCAGGCGCAACTGGAAGGACTGGTCCTGGCCCCTGGCGCGCCGCAGGAACCGGCCAATGGGCTCGGGGTCCATATCGATGGTTTGATCGACGCTGACCAACTCCAGCCCGCAGGCCGAGTCGACGACCTCTCCTCCCAGCGTGACAAGCCCATCACCTTGAGCAGGCTCCTGGGCAACCACCCCAGGGCTGATGAACATCGCCAAAGAAGAGGAGATAGCGAGACTTATGAATGTTTTCACCTGTGCCTCCACCAGCCTCCCCCGCCACGCTGGGTGGCGGGGGAAAACGCTTACTGATAAGCCAAGGTGAAGTTGGTCACCGCGCTGAAGTCGCCTGGCACGATGTCGCCCGTGGCAGCGCCTTGTACATAGGCACCGAACTCCAGCGTGTTGTCACCGGCGGCAATCACTTGCGGCGTGGTAGCCACGCCCAATTCAACGGGTTTACTGCCATGGGTCATCATGATGCCCACATTGCCCGCGCTCCCGACGGTGCCCAGTGCACCCGGCACAACGCTCGATGGCGCTCCGGTGAAGGTGGTGGTCACGGTGTTATCGGTGAGACCCGCCAGGTCGCAGCCCTCAAGTTCAATCAGCAGGCGACGCGGCTCGGACTTCCCGCCCGCTTGCAATTGATGTTTTGCGATCGCGCCAAGGGGAATGGTCTGATCGACCGAATCAGGCTTGATAGAGCAGGCACCCGAATGGACCGACCCCAAGAACGTGACAGTTCCGTCCGCCGCCTGGGCAACGGACATCGACCCCACCAACAGCCCGATAGAGAACAGCGCGGTTTTCATTTTAGCTTTCATTTATAGATGTCCACATTAGTAATAAACGTCGTTTAAGTGATTCCGCCGCCGTGGCGCACAGAATTCCTCTATTTATTCCAATTACTTGTATTGCAAACCAGCTCATTTGAAGCCAGGCGATTATCCCGACCAGATTCCAAAAACATAAGTCGGCCAGTTCTTCTAATTACGTAGCCCTGCAACACTTAAACACATAGGAAAAACATGGCAAATTGCCAAAACTTTAAAAACATCCGTAAGAATTGGACTACATCGGCCTTAGTTGCAAAAGCTTGTCTTCAGATATAACTGTAAGAGAGGGATTACACTCAACGAAAAATAACAACATTTACTCGAGCACATCAACTAACGTGTTGATAAGTGCGCGACGTGGCGAAACACCGCTCAATGGAAAACCATGGACGGTGCGCAGTGGGGGGAATGACGAGGCTTAAAGCCTGGGAGAAGGGAGTTGCTCCCTGCCCAGAGATCCGTACAGGTTAAATTCGGGGTGACTTCAAGGTCTTGTCCAGGCCGACCGCCGCCAGGGCAACCAGCACGAACCCCAGCAGGATCCCCCCGGCATTCACAAACACTTGTGGATAACCCAGGGTGCCGACATCGATGAACGGGTACTGGTACTGCCCGAGCAAATCCCCGCGCAGCAGCACATAGCCGAAGTACACCAGCGGGTAGATGACCCACAGGCCAATGTGCTTGAGGTGCAACTGGCCCTTGGGCACGCAGCGCCACCAGTACAGCACGAACAGCAGCGGCATCACGTCGTGCAGCAGTTCATCGGCGATCCATTGAAAGCCTTCGGGCTGCCACAGATGCCGCAGCAACAGGCTGTAGGCCAAGCCGACCACCACGATGCTGACGGCGATGCCGCTGCTGACGCCGGGGGCGAGGAAAAACCGCCTGGCTGCAGAATCGCGCTTCACCCACGCATAGCTCAGCACCACCGCTGCCAGGGTATTGGTCAGCACCGTGAAGAAACTGAAGAAGTTGATCAGCCCGCCGAGCAGGCTGGCGCCGGACTCCCAGCGCGAATAGAAAATCAGGTATTGCTGAATCGCCAGGCCCACCCAACCGGCCAGCGCCGCTGCCGCCACATACCGCTTCATGAGGTCAATCCAGCGGGCGTTTGGTGCGCATCAGCTTGACGTACAAGCCTTCGACCTTCTCCCGCGCCCATGGGGTCTTGCGCAAGAAAGTCAGGCTCGACTTGATGCTCGGGTCGCTCTTGAAGCAACGGATATCAATGCGTTCGGCCAGGCCTGCCCATTCGTAATGTTCCACCAGGGTGGTGAGGACGTGTTGCAGGGTCACGCCGTGGAGGGGGTCGTTGTTTGTCGCGGTCATGCCGGGCCTATGAAAAAGTGCTCACGAAGGCGCACACCTTATCACTCCGCCCTGGCAGGTAAAAAAAGTTCCCGCTCCCGGCAAAAAAGAGATGTTATATTGTAACTATAAATCTCAAATCTTTTCGTCGTTTTGTCAAGGAATGTCCGATGTCCCTCTCCTCCCTGTGGCGCTTGTCGCCGCTCGCCGCCGCCCTGTTGATCAGCTCGGAAGCCCACGCCCTGGAACTGCAACCCCAAGTCATCACCGGCAACCCGCTGGGCAGCGAGCAACTCGCCTCGCCGACCACCGTGCTGGAGGGCGATGAGCTGACCCTGCAACAAAAAGGCAGCCTCGGCGAAACCCTGAACAAGCAGCCGGGCGTGTCCTCCTCGTACTTTGGCCCAGGCGCCAGCCGGCCGATCATTCGTGGCCAGGACGGCGACCGTATACGCATTTTGCGCAACAGCGTGGGCGCGCTGGATGCGTCGTCGCTGTCCTATGACCACGCGGTGCCGCTGGACCCGGTCAACGTCGAACGCATTGAAATCGTACGCGGCCCGGCAGCGCTGTTGTATGGCGGCAGCGCCATCGGTGGCGTGGTCAACACCTTCGACAACCGCATCCCCACCGAAGCCATCGAGGGCATCCACGGCGCCGGTGAATTGCGTTACGGCGGCGCCGATACCACGCGCAGCAGTGCGGGCAAGCTGGAAGCCGGCAATGGCACCTTCGCCTTGCACCTGGACGCCAACGCGCGGGAATTCAACGACCTGAAAATCCCCGGCCAGGCCCGCAGCCGCCACGCCCCGGACAGCGATGACGCACCCGGCAGGAACGGCCGCCTGGGCAACAGCGACGGGCGCCAGGACGGCGGTGCGGTAGGCGGCTCCTACACCTGGGACGACGGTTACGCCGGGCTGTCCTACAGCAACTACGACAGCAACTACGGCTCGCCGGCCGAGCAGGAAGTGCGCATCCGCATGAAGCAGGATCACTACGCCTTTGCGTCCGAGATCCGCAACCTGCAAGGCCCGTTCACCTCGGTCAAACTCGACGCGGGCTACACCGACTACGAGCACCGCGAAATCGAAGGCGGCGAAACCGGCACGATCTTCAAGAACAAAGGCTATGAAGCCCGCGTCGAAGCGCGTCACCAGCCCGTTGGCCCGTTCGATGGCGTGGTGGGCGCCCAAGTAACCCGCAACGAATTCTCGGCCCTCGGTGAAGAAGCCTTCGTGCCGCAGACCGACACCAACGCCGGCGCGCTGTTTATCCTCGAAGAAATGCAGGCCACCGAGCGCCTCAAGCTCAGCCTCGGCGGGCGCCTGGAGCACACCAGCGTCGACCCGGACGCCAAGGGCAACGCGCGTTTTGCCGGTGCCGACAAGACCAACGACTTCACCGCCGCCAGCCTGTCGTCCGGCGCGGTGTATACGCTGACGCCCATCTGGTCCCTGGCCGCGACCCTGGGCTACACCGAGCGCGCGCCGACCTTCTACGAGCTGTATGCCAACGGCGCCCACGTCGCCACCGGCACCTATGAACTGGGCGATGCCAACCTGAAAAAAGAAAAGGCCGTGTCCAGCGACCTGGCCCTGCGCTTTGACAATGGCACGCACAAGGGCAGCTTCGGCGTGTTCTACAGCCGCTTCTCCAATTACATCGGCCTGCTGGGCACGGGTCGTACGCTGAACGATGAAGGCGAAGAAGACGCGGATGGCATTCCTGAGTACGAATATTCCGGCGTGCGGGCACGTTTCGCCGGCTTCGAAGCCCAGGATCACATCAAGCTCGGCGAAGGCGCCTACGGTAAATTTGCGCTGGAGCTGTCAGGCGACTACACCCGCGCCACCAACCTCGACACCGGCGAAGCTTTGCCGCGCATCGCCCCGTTGCGCTTGAACAGCGGTTTGCTGTGGGAACTGGACCGCTGGCAGGCACGCATCGACGTCGAACACGCCGCTGGCCAGGGCCGTGTGCCGGATAACGAAAGCGGCACCGATGGCTACACCACATTGGGCGCGAGCGCCGGTTATCACTTCAATGTCGGCGGCAGCCAATGGCTGGCGTTTGTGAACGGTGAAAACCTGACCAACCAGACCGTGCGCTATGCCAGCTCGATCCTGCGCGATATCGCGCCGGCACCGGGACGCAGTGTGCAATTGGGCATCCGCACCACCTTCTAAACACACTGAAATTCCCCTGTGGGAGGAGGCTTGCCCCTCCCACCGTTATTTGGCAGCGACGATCTGTCACTGTTACCAAATCGGAAATGATGCATCTTGCGATTTGCGCTTTCTCTCGGCGCGTCCGCGCTTTATCCTTGTCGGCAATAAACTGAAACGTTTCACTTCCCCGGTCGATCCTATCTTGCTGATTATTCCTGCCCACCAAGACAGCGCTGTCTTACACCGACCCGCGCCTGGGGATAAATCGCCCGCCTGTGGATAACCCCCGCTTTCCCCAGAAAAACCGAATTAACGCTGAACCAAGCCCGTGCCGAATCGTCATCTACAGTGAATGAAGCACGGGGTTACACAATTATTCCAACGTCACGGAGAAACACACTATGAGCACTGATGGTGCTTCGAGCCCAAGCCGCCTGCTGCCCAGGCTGCTGGGGATCTTGCTGCTGATCATGGGCCTGGCCTTGCTGGCCGGCGGCGTCAAGCTGAGCCTGCTCGGCGGGTCGCTGTACTACCTGCTGGCCGGTATCGGCATCACCCTGACCGGCCTCCTGCTGCTGGCTACCCGCCGCGCAGCGCTGGGCCTGTACGCGCTGGTGCTGTTCGCCAGTACCGTGTGGGCCTTGTGGGAAGTCGGCCTGGACTGGTGGCAGTTGGTGCCGCGCCTGGCGCTGCTGTTCGCCCTGGGCATCGTCATGCTGCTCCCGTGGTTTCGCCGTCCGTTGTTGCGCGGCCAACCTGCCCCGCTGGGCACTGGTGCGCTGAGCGTGGCCGTGGTGCTGGCCGGTGCAACCGCCCTGGCCAGCCAATTCACCAACCCCGGTGAAATGGTCAAGACCGGCCAACTGGACCGCGACGCGGTACCGGGCATGGCCAGCGCTGCACCGTCCCAGGCCGATGGCGACTGGAACTCCTATGGCCGCTCGGCCTACGGTGATCGTTACTCGCCGTTGGCGCAGATCACTCCGGAAAACGCGCACAAGCTGGTACCGGCATGGACCTATCGCACCGGCGACATCCCCGGCCCGAACGATCCAGGCGAGACCACCGCGGAAAACACCCCGCTGAAAGTCAACGGCATGCTCTACGTGTGCACGCCCCACAGCCAGGTGATTGCGCTGGACCCGGACACCGGCAAGGAAATCTGGCGCTTCGATCCGAAGATCAGCAGCCAGGGTGCCGAGAACTTCAAGGGTTGGGCACACATGACCTGCCGTGGCGTGTCGTATCACGATGACGCCGCCTACGCTTCCGAGCAGAGCCCGACCGGCAGCGCCAGCCCGGCCGCCGCACCGAATGCCTGCCCGAAACGCATCTTCGTGCCGACCGCCGACACCCGCCTGATCGCCCTGAACGCCGACACCGGCAAGATGTGCGAAGACTTCGGTGACAAAGGCCAGGTCGACCTGCGTGCCAACATCGGCAGCTTCGCCCCAGGCGGTTACTACTCCACTTCGCCACCGGCCGTGACCAAAAACCTGGTGGTGATCGGTGGACACGTCACCGATAACGTCTCCACCGACGAGCCCAGCGGCGTGATCCGCGCGTTCGACGTACACACCGGCAAGCTGGTGTGGAACTGGGACAGCGGCAACCCGGACGACACTACCCCGTTGGCCGAAGGCAAGACCTACACCCGCAACTCGCCGAACATGTGGTCCATGTTCGCCGTGGATGAAAAACTCGGCATGCTCTACCTGCCGATGGGCAACCAGATGCCCGACCAGTACGGCGGCGATCGTACCGACGATTCCGAGAAATACGCTGCGGGCCTGACCGCCCTGGACATCGACAGCGGCCACGTGAAGTGGACCTTCCAGTTCACTCACCATGACCTGTGGGACATGGACGTCGGCGGCCAGCCGTCGCTGATCGACATCAAGACCGAAGCCGGCGTGAAGCAAGCGGTGATGGCGTCGACCAAGCAAGGCAGCATCTACGTGCTGGACCGCGCCACCGGCCAGCCGGTGGTGCCGATCCACGAAGTGGCCGTGCCCCAGGGCGCTGTCGCGGGCGACCGTACTTCCCCGACCCAGCCGAAGTCCGAGCTGAACTTCATGCCACCGCCCCTCAAGGAGCGTGACATGTGGGGCGTGACACCGTTCGACCAACTGCTGTGCCGCATCGATTTCAAATCCATGCGCTACGACGGCCCGTTCACCCCGCCATCGCTGCAAGGTTCGATCGTTTACCCAGGTAACTTTGGCGTGTTCGACTGGGGTGGTATTTCCGTCGACCCGGTACGCCAGATCGCCTTCGTGAACCCGAGCTACATGGCGTTCAAATCCAAGCTGATCCCGGCGGCCGATATCGCCAAGCAAGGCCCTCGCGTCAGCGAAACCCAGGGCGTGCAGCCGAACAAAGGCGCGCCGTACGGCGTGATCCTCGAAGCACTGCTGTCGCCCCTGGGCCTGCCGTGCCAGGCACCGGCGTGGGGTTATGTGGCCGCGGTCGACCTGACCACCCACCAGACTATCTGGATGCACAAGAACGGTACCGTGCGTGACAGCTCGCCGGTTCCGGTTCCGCTGACCATGGGCGTACCGAGCCTGGGCGGCACCTTCACCACGGCCGGTGGCGTGTCGTTCCTCAGCGGTACCCTCGACCAGTACCTGCGGGCCTATGACGTGAAAAACGGCAAGCAGTTGTGGGAAGGCCGCCTGCCAGCCGGCGCGCAAACCACCCCGATGACCTACACCGGCAAGGACGGCAAGCAATACGTGCTGGTCGTGGCGGGTGGTCATGGTTCCCTGGGGACTAAGCAGGGTGACTATGTGATGGCGTTTAAACTGCCGGATTAAGCAAGACTGGCGGTAAAACAAAGGCGGCTACCCTCAACAGGTAGCCGCCTTTTTCATGTGTGATGCAGGACTGAATGTGGTGTTCAGCAGACTAGCGCTCGATCACTTCTCCACGCATCGCAGCCAGCCGGGCAATCAATCGATTTTGCACCGCTACCGCAATGCCCTCGCGGTCCATCGCCTTGATCAAATCCTCCACCAACGCATTAAAGTCACTGCGGCTCACGTTCTGGCCCTTGTGACTCTCGGCCATGCTGTCACCGGTGTAGGTGCACGGCCCGCGTGCCTCGACGCAGAACTGTTCGATCAACTTGTTGCGCAAACGCTGGATATCGATGCGTCGGAAGCGTTCGACAATGCGCTCATCGCGGGCAATGTTGAGCAGCATGCCTTCGACAATCCGCGTGATGCCGGGCATGGCGCCGAGGTCGCGGTACAGGCTGTCGTCCTTGGGCGGTTGCTGGGCGCAGGCGCTGAGCAGCAGCACCAGGGCGATGGGTAGAAAGCGCATCAGAAACTCCCCTGCACCGACAGGTAGGTGCCGTTCTGGTTATCCAAGGTCGCGATCTCCCCAAGCCGGGCATAGGCCAGCACAAACGACAGGTGTTTATTGGGAAAGTAGCCGACAAACACATCGGCCCAGTCGCTTTCGCCGGCGAACGACAGGTTGTCGGGTTTCTCGCGGTACTCCACGCCCACCGCCCAGCGCGGGTTGAACAGCAGCGCCAGCGAGCCTTCCTTGAGCAGGCTGCGGCTGTCGCGACGGTCGCCGCCAAAGCCGAGCAGGCCGGTTTCGTTGGCGCGGCTGTAGCGCAGGCTGGCGTTGACCAGCACGTTGTAGCCAAACGCGGCGCCCATGAACAAGCGGCTGGCGGCGAGGTAGCCCTCCACATCGCTGTCGCGCTTGGCGCCGACCAGGCTGGGGATATCGAAATTGGTCTGGTGCTTGTATTCCAGGCCGAGGGACACCTGCGGCAAGCGGTCGTAAATCACGTCACCGAACAGGCGAACCTTCACGCCCAGTACATCCTGGCCGAGGTTGTCTTCGGGCAGGTTGAGCTTATGCACCAGGCTACCGAGGTCAAAGCGCTGGCGGGCGAAAGACACTTCGACCCGGTTGTCATAGGCCAGCGCCAACCCGGCCACGTCCAGCCGATAATCCGGCAGGTTGACCGTGGTGGCGAACGCCGTGGCACCCCACTCGTGCTGTTCGCCGTAGCCGGTCAACACCGCCCACGGCGTGATCCCACCGCCGGCCGTACCCTCGATGCTGCTGGCACCGCCGGTGGCGATCAGGCGACCGTTATCGGCCAGGGTGGTTTGCACCGTCAGGGCGGCCAGGCAGCCGATCACTAGAGAAAGACGCACGTCAGCCACTCAATGAACCAGGGAAGTTTGCGCACTGAGGGGCAAGGCCACCCAGGCTTCGAAAGCGTCGGCGCTCAAGGGCCGGCTGATCAGATAACCCTGGGCCGTATCGCACTGCCAGCGTTCCAGAAGACGCAGGCTGTGGGCGTATTCAACGCCCTCGGCGACCACTTTGAGGCCCAGATTGTGGCTCATCTCGATGGTGGAACGCACGATCACTGCGTCTTCACTGGTTTCATCGAGGTTGCGCACAAAGGATTGGTCGATCTTCAATTCTTGCACCGGCAAGCGCTTGAGGTGCGCGAGGGACGAGTAGCCAGTGCCGAAGTCATCCACCGACAGGCTGATGCCGCAATCGCGCAGCAGGTGCAGGACTTTGAGGGCTTTTTCCGGCTCGCGCATCACCGCGCTCTCGGTGATTTCAAACACCAACTGCTCCGCCGGCAAGTTATAGCGCCGCAACAACGCCGAGACGCGGTGAGCCAGCTCATCGCCGAGCAAGTCGTCTGCCGAGATGTTCAACGACAGCTGCAGGTACAGGCCACGGCGGTTCCATTCACACAACTGACGAATGCCTTCCTCGATCACCCAATGGGTCAACAACTGGATGCTGCCCGAGCGTTCGGCCAGGGGGATGAACTCCGCTGGCGAGACCATGCCGAACTGCGGGTGCTGCCAGCGCAGCAAGGCTTCGGCCTGGCGCACATGGCCTTGGCGAATGTCCAGCTTGGGCTGGTAATGCAGCAGCAGTTGGCCCTGGTTGGGCGCGTGACGCAGGTCGCGGATCAGGGTGATCTGGCGGCGGTGCGCGAGGTCGCGGCCCTGCTCGTAGATTTGCAGGCGGCCGGGCATTTGCGCGGCGTCTTTCATGGCGATGGCTGCGCGCTCGAGCAAGGTGTGCGGGCTTTCGCCATCGGCCGGGAATGCCGCGATGCCCAGGCGGCAGTCCAGCGCCAGGTCATGGCCGTTGATGCGCTGGGGGCGCAGCAACAGTTGCTGGAGCTTGTCGGCCATGCCCACCGCCTCGTCGCTGCCGGCGCCTTCGAGCAGGAGCAGGAACTCGTCGGCAATCAAGTGCGCCAGGGTATCGCCGGGACGCAACACCGCCTCCAGGCGACGACTGACGGCCAGCAGCAATTGGTCCACCGCATCCGGCCCGGCGGTTTCGCTGGCGGCGCGCAAGTTGTCGATGCCCAGGTAAATCAGCGCGACCGGCCGATTCAACGCAATGGCGCTGCCCAGGCGCTCCATGGCCAGCGCGCGGTTCGGCAGGCCGGTGAGCCGATCATGCAGGGCGTTGTGGGCAAGCTGCTGTTCGCGCTCGGCGATCCCGCTTTGCATGGAGTTGACCGCATGGGCCAGCAAGCCCAGTTCGTCGCTGCGGGCCAGGGCCACCGGCGTCTGATAATCGCCCTGGCCAATGCGTTCGGCCGCCAGGGCCAGCGCCTGCACCGGGCGCGACACGGTGCGCGCCAGCAACAAGGCACCGATCAACGAGGCCAGCAATGCGATCAATGCGATACCGAGGATCTTTTCATCCAACGGCACAAAGGCCTGCATCGCCGCATCCAGCGGGCTTTGCAGCAAGGCCAGGACCTTGCCGTTTTCATCACTGGCCAAGACCAGCGACTGGCTGAGGAAGCTCTGCTCCAGATGATCGGTGGTGGACACGCCACGGCGCGTGGAATCGCCCTGCATCAGGCTCAGGATACTCCCGCGCAGCGCCTGGGGCTGGGTGGTGACCAACTCGCCGGGCTGGTCTTTATCAATCGCCAGGAACGACACTTCGAGGTTGCTCAACGAACGCAACTCATCGGCGAACACGCCGTCCATGCTGAAGCCCATCACCACCCGCGCAATCGGCAACGGCGCCAGCACCGAGGCCTCCACCAGCAGGTGCGGCTTGCCTTGCAGCGGCACGATCAGCATGGCCTGGCGATTGCGCCGGGCTTCGCGCAGCGATTGGTCATAGTGGAAGGTCGAACCTTCGGGCACTTCGCTCAGGGTGCTGGCCAGGACTTTGCCGTCCATGCCCAGCAGGATCATGTCGCTGGCGTTGATGCGCTTGCCGTGGTTGAGCAGCACCGAGCGCATCGTCGCCGAATCGCCACTGGCCACCGCATCACGAAAACCGAAGTCGGCCGCCAGCAATTGCACGCCGTCGGCGAGGCGCCGGCCGCGTGCGTCCAGCAAGCGCTCGAACACCCGCGCGCCCACGTCCAACTGGGCCAGCGCCTGGCTGCGCACCGCCGAGCTGGTGGCGGCCTTGACGCTGAAGTACAGCGCACCGATCACCACCAGCAGCAGCAGGATCAGAACGCTGGCGACCCGCGCCTGGAAACTACTGCGCAGGTTCACGGGCAGCTCGGTTGAAGGCATCGCCAAAGGCGCTTGGCATCGGTGTGGGTGGAAGATCTTCGGACGCGGGCTCAAGGGCCAGCACCACGCGGTGGCTCAGGCCGGCGGCGGGAACATGCAGGGTGCCGCCATCCAAGGGCTGCATATTCGCCAATTGCGGATGCCACAGGGTGGCGTGGTAATCGCCGGGAGGCAGTTGCTCCAGGCGCACCTGGCCCTGGGCATCGCTGACGCCAAAGTGCGGATCGTCGGTGACGTAGATATAGCCGAGCATCCAGTCATGGATATTGCAGCCCAAGACCACCACGCCGGGCTTGTCGAACAGCAGCGGCTCGCTGGGCGTGCCTTCATACAGGCGCAGTTCGAAGCGTTTGGCCGCGGAGAAGGAATACACCTGGTGCCGGATGTTATCGCTGTTGGGGAAACGCACCTGGGTGCCGGTATGGACCGCCAGCACATGTGGGGCAAAACGCTGGCCACGTTGGTCCATATTGGCCTTGAGCACACCGGCAGGCGCGCCTGCCGGGCCCTGGAGGGTCACGACTGCATCGGCAACCGGGCTGCCATCGGCCTGGCGCATCGAGACCTCAAGCCTGGCCGCCGACGCGGGGCATGCCACTGCCAGCACCAGCGCTACACGGGATAAGAAGTCAGTCATTCGAGCCATGGGATATCCGCAAAAAATGGAAAAAGAGCGGCCAGCCCTGGCACAACGACGCACAGCCATGATGCCGCAAGCAAGGCAAAATGCCATCGCTGATTATGAGATGAGGCTTGACCGTTGGTCGGCAAAAACCTATGCAATCGGTCAAGCTCTGTAGAGGATGTCGACCATTCAAGAGAAAGCTGTAGCCGAGCGCCCGTTTTTTCCGGCCGCCACGGCTACCTCAATCTACTGCCCTGGCCATGCTGGTTTGCGAACCGATCTCTACCGCAAACTTGCTGTTGAAGGGCAAGTAATGGTTGTAAGCCTCGGCAAAGGCTGTGGCGTCTGAAGAAGACAGCTTGATACCCGCGAGCGCCGGATCCGTTGCCGCCCAACTCAAGTCATAGGCGCTGCCCATGGTTTTCCTCAGCACGTCGTTGAACAAGGTCGGCCCCGTGACTTCAAAAATCCTGGTCTGGTACTCATTGAACGTCTTTATCTGCTCGGCGGTAGGGGTTCCCTTCAAGTAAGGGCGATTACCTTCGAGCCATTGCTGATTGCCTTTGAAACGACGGTACAGCTCATCGCTGATATCGCGCAGCACAGGATTATTGGGATGACTTGCAAACACACTGGTGTTGTAGCCAATAAAATCGGTGTCTGCATAGGAAACATGCGAGTTCAATAACACCTGATTACCCGTCGCCTTGAGCTCCACCTCACCGATATTGGCCGTGACCACGTCATCACTGTCCAGGTAAATACCGCCCCGGTGATTGATCAGCGGGTAACGTAATGCATCACTGGCCGCCGCGTAGTTTTGCCCCGCGCCTTGGCGGAAGAACTGATAAACCTCGCCGGAATCCGATGCCTTGAAAGCTTTGAAAAAGGCATCATCGTTCAAGTTACGCACGTCCAGGTTGCGGCCTTTGCCCTGAAGTTGCGCTTTTATCTGCTCGAACACCTGCGGTGTGTCCGCATCGATATGCACAATGGTTTTATAAGCAGAGGTCTTTTCTGCGTTACTGAGAACAGTGGCGAGCCGATCATCCGGCATGCTGCCGCCCGCCCAGATGTAATTGATCTCCTTGGGGATGGCGGTGGCTGCCTCGGGAATAGGCAGCGCTGCAACGCGCACGGTTCTGATACTGCTGGGCGAAGGCAATGTGTCTTTGACTTTCAAGTATTCCTGTAACGGCCCGGCGCGCCAGTCGTAAGGCCCGGCTCGCCAGAAAACATCACCCAGCGCATCGCCCCGGCCGATTTTACGCCAAGCGCCCAGTTCGGCATCAAACCTGACTTCAGTCGTAAAGTTAGCGAGAAAGGTTATTTGCCCATCCCTCCTCACCACTTGCTCAACCTCGTCCATCGGCAGTTCAACCAGCTTGTAGTCCTGTGACGCAATGCCGTCTCCACCCTGTAACCCCAAGCGACGCCACTGTTCGTTGCCACGGTTGCTGAACAGGAACTCGGTTTGCCGGTTGGTCTTCGGGTTAATCAGCCGCGCCTGCACACTCCCCGGGCTGCCGGCCTGCGACACCTCGCGAACTTTATAAACCGAGGTTTTCCCCGAGCCGTCCGCGTTGCGAATGTACTGTGCGCCGTCCTCCCCTCGGTAGATACCCTGGCTGTCAGGCGTCAACCCTGCCAACTTCGCTTTACTGACCGCATACTTGTCGAAGTGCACATTATCAACGGCACCCGGCGCAACTGCGGGTGGGCTGACAGGGCGAAAATCCTTGAGCGCCGGGCCATAGGCCGTGCGAGTAGTGACATCGTAGGCATGCCACTTGCCCCGATGACGCTTGGCAATAACCTTCAATCCCTGCGTCGATGCACTCGCCAAACCCATCTCACCTTCGACAGCACCCGACATTTTTGCGTAGGCGTTGAGATTGAAACCCTGCCCCTGCAGCCATTTCAGTTCCCTGTGACCGGCCTGCCAGAGCGTTTTGATGCCTTGGGTGGCCCGCAGCCCCAAGCCCCCTAGACCTTCCACCGGGTTCAGACCGCTGAGGGCGGCCCGGAACAGGATGTCAGACGCCTTGAACGCTCGCGTTCCAAGCCGCTCAGTCACTTTGCCAGCCACCTTCGCCGCCGAACCCAGCCCCTTGCCGACTGGCACGACGAAACCAAAGATATCCAGCGCAAAATCGCGCACAGCAGCACCGACGTTTCCGTTGGCGGCATTCTCGATCGCGTTTTTGAGCGGAATCAAACCCGTGACAAAATCATGTCCGGCCTTGATCTGCGCCTCCTCATCTTCCACCGCCGTCGACCCGCGTGCGGCCGCTTTCATCGCTGCTGGGTCATACAGCAGGTGATTGGCCATGACCTCAGCAATCTGGCCGAAGCGAGGATGGTCGATAGTCGGAACCGCGTCGTCCATCGCCTTTCTGTCCTCGTGCAAGAGCGGCGCATTGAGTTTTTCGGTCAATAAATCATGGGAGTACGTGCCCGGTCGCGGGGCAGTGCCTGAACGGTAAGCCTCGTAGTCCAGCCATTCGCCGATCCCTTTGGCTTGACGGGCTGCATACCCCTCAGGATCCGCCACTCGGGGCGCTGGATTCGGCGGATTCCTCTGCAGGTCCTCGCGCTTTCGAATGAGCCCCTGCAACGGGAACAACTCATAGGACGCATGCTTGAAGTCGGCATAGGCCCGGCCAGTGTCACGCTTGTCCCTTGGGGTCAGGACCCGCATCCACAAACCGTAGCGCGCCACGGCGGCCTGCGCTTCGGCGTCGGACTCCAGCCCCTCGGCCTGGGCCTCACTGGCCTTGCGCAAGGAAAAAAACTCTACCTGGCCGGACGCGATGGTTTGCCTGTCGCTCAGCGGCAATTGCGAGAGTTGATGTGCGACCAATGTCGTGAGACTCGCCTTCAGGCCACTCACGTATGCATCGAATTGCTCATCGAAGATTTTTCCAACGTCAGGCAGCGGCGTGACCCTGTAATGCCGATTACCCAGGGAAAAATCGTGACGCACCCCTCGCGGGATACGGTCCATTTTGCCGGCCATGTAAATGTCCAGCAGTGAGTGCAGCTCACTCTCGCTGGCATCAATGTGGGTGATGCTGATGTTTGGGACTTCAAAAGAAACATCGTCTCCATAGGCTTTTTTCAGTTCGGCAAGCGCAATGTCTCTTCGGGTGGGCATCGTCGCGGCCAACTGACTCTGCGCCTTTTGCAGCCTGGTCATAGTTTCATTGAAGGTTGTCCGTAACCCATCCAGTTGTTCGGGCGTATACACCCTCGGATTGGCCGGGACTCTGCCCTGGGCAATGCCCCAATCGACCAGCGCCTGCTCCTGGGCGTGACGCTCGACGATTGCCTGAGTCAGCGAGACCGGACCATGGCTCTCACGCGTCATCCACTCGCCAAAAGGAATGCACGCGGCAACACCCGGTATCGCGTGTTCGCTGGCCTCAACCACTGCCGTGAGCCTCATCCAGGCGGGTGACCCCACCACCAGATTGGCGGGCATATCAGGCACAAGAAAGGTCGGTGCCGCGCCCACGAGCAGCAGCCAGGCCGCCGCAGGAGCCAAGGCGGAGGTGACTTTGCCCTGCGCCACCAAGTGCTGGCTCAATCGCTCCACTACCACGGCCGGGCTTACCCCCCAGTTGGCCGGCGCCAGCAAGTCATACCCGGCCACCTGCCCGCGTTGGCTGCCTGCGTGCGGGTCAAGTTCCAGCACCATCGCTGCCATCGCCCATTGAGCGGCGCTGGAAGGTGTAGATACGCCGTCGAAAGCCGCCTCGAGTTTTTTCCCCAACGCTTGGACTTCGGGACTTTCAATCATCTGTTCAATCCGCTGCACGACGCCTGCGGGTCGACTTGAATCAACGTGTTTCTCCTGAAAGAGCGCGAACAAACCCTTGCCAGGCGAAACCTCGGCCAGGGTCTGCGAGACCATCGCCTGCAGCCGACGCCTTTGCTCTGCGTCCAGCGCAAGCGGCGTGGACAAAAGGCCCCAGTAGTTGCCCCGTTCAAGCGGCTCGGGCAGAGGGTTTGAACTCGCGTAGAGCAGGTCTGCCAGTTGTTCCGGGGTGTGTGGAACATTCAAGCCGGACTCCCTTAGAAACCAGGCCACCGGCACTTGCGAAGCAGGCTCAAGCCGATTTTCGCGTCCAAACGTTGAAAGGGCATCAGCAGGCATCATCTGACGGTCCAACAAGGTTGCAACCTTCAGGCTCGGGTTTTCCAGCGCGGCCTTTTGCACCGCCCCCAAGGCCGTTATCAGGCTCTGCGTGTTGCGGGTATTGCCAAGCCGTTCTCTCGCTTCATCCAGGCTCTGTTCAGAGCTAGACAGTGACCTTTGCAGCGAGCGCCCAGGGTTTACCTGCACGGCTGCGGGTGGCGAGCTTGAATCATGGATTTGGATGGGTTCGCGCTGATGCCCTTCCCAGGGCAGGGGCGACTGAAGTTCAGGGCGAGATTGGCCAGGGAGGACGGTTGTAGGAATGGTGCGCATGAATTGCCCCTCACAGGCCCGTCGAGAGCGGGCCAAGGTTAGGAAAGGCCGGAGAGAGTTCCGGAGTAACCTGAGTGCAACTTGGAGAAAAATCGGCGAGACGAAAATTTTAGAAGCTGTTTCACCCAGCCAAAACGGCATGGAATAGGTCAGTCACGGTGCCACCCGCTCACGCCGCATCCACCGCTCGAACGCCAGGGCATTCAACGGTCGGCTGATGAGATAGCCCTGGGCCGTGTCGCAGTTCCACTGTTTGAGCAACTTGAGACTAGGCTCGAACTCCACCCCTTCGGCCACCACCTTGAGCCCCAGGTTGTGGCTCATTTCGATGGTGGAGCGCACGATCACGCCGTCGCCCGTGGCGCTATCGAGGTTGCGCACGAACGACTGGTCGATCTTCAACTCCTGCACCGGCAGGCGCTGCAATTGCGCGAGTGAGGAGTAGCCGGTGCCGAAGTCATCCACCGACAGGCTGATGCCGCAGCCGCGCAGTTGCTCCAGCACGCTCAAGGCTTGTTGCGGGTTGTGCATGATCGCGCTTTCGGTGATCTCGAAAATCAGCTGCTGGGCGGGCACCTGGTAGTGCGCCAGCAAGGTGGTGACGCGGGTCGCCAGGTCATCATCGGCCAAGTCATCCACCGAGATGTTCACCGACAACTGAATGTGCATGCCGCGCTGCGACCACTCGCCGATCTGGCGGATGGCTTCTTCGATCACCCACAGGGTCAGGCCGCCCATGCTGCCGGTGCGCTCGGCCAGGGGGATGAATTCGGCGGGCGACACCAGCCCCAGGGTGGGATGCTGCCAGCGCAGCAGGGCTTCGGCCTGGCACACCTCGCCATGCTTGAGGTCGAGCTTGGGCTGGTAGCACAGGTACAACTCGCCTTCGACGACGGCCCGGCGCAGGTCGCGGATCAGGGTGATCTGGCGCTGGTGGGCGAGGTCGCGGTCCTGCTGGTAGATCTGCAGATAACCCGGCAGCGTCGCCGCATCGTGGCGGGCGATGGCGGCGCGACTGATCAACTCTTCCACCTGCTGGCCATCGGCGGGATAGGCGGCGATGCCGATGCTGACTTCGTGGCGCACTTCGTCATTGCCGATGCGCTGGGGCTCGGTGAGCAGTGCGTAGAGGCGGTCGGCGCGGGTCACTGCACGGTCGATCTCGGTGTTCTCCAGCAACAGCAGGAATTCGCTGCCGGTGATGCGCGCCGCGGTATCGCTGGCCAGAAGGCTCATGGACAAACACCGGCTGGCTTCACGCATCATCTCCTCCACGCCCTCGGGGCCGAAGCCTTCGTTGATCACCCGGTAGTTCTCGATGCCCAAGTACAGCAACACCACCGGCCGCCGCGCACTGATCGCGCTGCCCAGGCGCTCCATCGCCAGCGCCCGGTTGGGTAGACCGGTGAGTGGGTCGTGCAGGGCGTTGTGGGCCAGTTGCCGTTCGCGCACGGCGATGCCGCTTTGCATGGCGTTGAAGGCGCGTGCCAGCAAACCGAACTCATCGTGGCTGCGTACCCGCACCGGCGTGCGGTAATCACCGGCGCCGATGCGCCCCGCCGCCTCCACGAGGGCGTTGAGCGGGCGCGACACCCGCCGCGCCAGGAACAACGCGCCGGCCAACGACACCAGCAGCACCGCCAGGGCAATCCCGAGAAACTGCCGGTCCAGCGGCGCAAAGGATTCCAGCGCATGGTCCAGCGGGCTTTGCAGCAATACGCGCACGTCATCGCCGTCGCCGGTATTGGCCAATGGAAGCACGCGGCTGAGCACGCGCTGACCGTGGAACCCATGGATCTGTGCCTCAGGGTTGAGCGGAGCGTCGTGCAGCAGGCTGAGGGCGGTGGCCCGGTACGCGTCGGGCTGGGTGCTGAACAGCGGGCCGGGCGTGCCGTCCTGCACACTGAGAAACGACACTTCCAGGTTGCTCATGGAGCGCAGTTCATAGGCGAACAGTTGGTCCATGGCAAAGCCCATCACGATGCGCGCGATGGGCAACGGGTCGCGCACTTCATCCTGCACCAGCAGGTAAGGCCGCCCATCCAGGGCCACGATCACCATGTGCAGGCCATTGCGCCGCGCATGGCGCAAGGCGGCGTCATAGGGGAACGGCTGGCCGCGGGTGAGGATAGGGAGTGTGCTGACCATGACCTTGCCATTCAGGCCCAGCACAAACACGTCGCTGGAACGGATGCCGGTGCCGTGGCGACGCAGTGCCGCCAGGATCGGCGCGGGCTTGCCTCCGGCCACGGCCTGCTTGAACGGACCATCGCCGGCGAGCCAGTCGAGCCCGTATTGCAGGCGCCGCCCGCGCAGGTCCAGCAGACGCTCGAATACCTGGGTTCCGGTTTTCAGTTGGACTTGTGCCTGGTTCTCCACGGCACGGCGGGTGGCGCTCTTGACGGCGAAATAGGTGGCGGCGACCACCACCAGCAGCAACAGCGCCAACACCCCGGCGATGCGGGTTTGAAAGGTATGGCGCCATGTCATGGCAGTGCCCTCTGGCAGCGTTCGCCTCTCTCTGCCGCCGCGTCCCTTAGTCATGTGCAGTCCCTGCGCCCAAACCCGCCGTCAAAAAAACATCTATTTAGACTGGACATTTTGTTTTAGCAGAGTAGCTGGGACAGAGCAGAAGCGCACCGAATAAAACCGGGGATTAAACTGTCATTTTATTGGCGACAACCGCTTGGCCATACCCGCCTGTCAGCTGCGGGCGCGCATGAAGTCCCCCCAACGCCGCACCAGATAGTTGTGCTCATCCATGACCGAGTTCCACACCGCAATATGCCCCATGCGCTGCTCATAGGAGCCGCCATCGCGCACCTCGCCGATATCGATCAACGGCAACCCATCACTGCCGAGCAGCTCCTCCCGCGCAGGCTTGCCGGCGTACCAGTAATCCCACTCGGCACTGCTCAGGTGATCACGGCTGCGCGCCGGGTTGCCGATGTAGTAACCCTGGCGCGCCATCACCGCGCCCGGCCAGCCGGACAACCACCAATTGAGGTACGCGTAGGCCGCGTCCAGCACCGGCCCCTGGGCATGGCGCGACAACGACAAGCCGCCGAACCAGGCGCGATAGCCTTCGCGGGGCACCGCCAGGCGGTATTTCACCCCGGCGCGGTGCAGGCGCATCAAGGTTGGCGACCACAGGCTCTGGATATCGATGCTCGGGCTGAGCATCAGTTGCGCCGCCTCTTCATCGTCGGACCAAAACGCAGCGAAATGCCCTTCCTTCTGCTTGCGCACCAGAATATCGGCGAGCACGTCGATCTCTTCGATGCTCATATTGCCGATGTCGTTGAAGCGCGCCAGTCCCGCGCCCTGCACCGCCAGCGCCGCATCCAGTGCACCGATGGCGGCGTCGCTCTGCAACGCCGTGCGGGCACGCCAGGCCGGGTCCAGCAGCCAGCCCCAGCTTTCGTTGCCGTGGCAAAAACCCTCGGGCAGGCGCTCAGGGCGGTAGGCAAAACTGTCCGCATTGTGGGTAAGGGGCAGCATGCTGATGCGTTCGGTGACGGTGCTGCCCAGGCTGCCATCGTGCTGCACGAACAACCGCTCACTGGGCACACTGCCGCTGCCCAGCCGGTCGTTGGGTGACAGGCGACCGCGCTTGGGCAAGTCGTTGATCTCGTGCCACAGCGCGATGCGCCGCGTGTCAATGGGCTGGATCGCCCGGGCCGGCCACACGAAGTCGACGTTGTGAAACCATTGGTCGTACAGGTCGTAGCTGTCGGGCTGCATCACTGCGATGCGCTGGGCCTGTTCCACATCGTGCACCTGGTACACGAGGCGAATCCCCAGTTCCTGTTCGGCGCGCACGCGCAGGCATTCGAGCAAAGTGACCGAGGTGCCGAGCACTCGTAAGGTGATCATTCGGCGAACCGCCGCGAGAACACCTCAAACGAGCGCTGCAGCAGCGCGGGGTCCAGGCCACGCAGGATAAACACCAGCCGCGATTGCCGCTCGGTGCCTGGCCACGTGGGCAGATGGACCGGGGCATGCAGGCAATGCTGCACGCCATGAATGACGATGGGGGCGTTACTGGCGTTCACGTTGAGCAGTCCTTTGACGCGAAGGATTCGTTCGCCGTGGCATCTTAACAGCATCGACAACCACACCCCGAAGCCGACCCAGTCCAGCGGCTGGTCAAAGGTCATACTGCACACTTGGGCCGCCCCATGGCTGGCGCTGGTGGTCTGGTGCAATTGCCAGCGGCTGACTTCCAGGGCGGGTTCGGCACTGCGCAGGCCTTCGCCGAGCAACAGTTGGTCGCCACTGTGGATAGCGTGGGTATCGAGGATCGGCGTACCGGTGTTGAGCGCCTGCAGGTGCGCACGCAGCGGTTCGCAGTCATCCACAAGATCAGTCTTGCTCAGCAGCAAACGGTCTGCGGCCGCAACCTGGGCCAGCCATTCCGGGTGCAGGCGCTCCTGCAACGCGGCGTGGCTGGCGTCGACCAGCGTCACCACCAGGCCGATATGAAAACGCCCGCGCAGTTGCACATCGTTGTTCAAGGTGGCGAGGATCGGGGCCGGGTCGGCCAGGCCGGTGGTCTCGAGGATCACCCGTTTGAACGCAGGAATTTCGCCACGCTCGCGGCGTTGCAACAGGCCGAGCAACGCGTCCTTGAGCTCGCCACGGATGGAGCAGCAAATGCATCCGCTGGGCAGCAGCACAGTGTTCGGCGCGACTTCTTCCACCAGCAGATGGTCGATGCCGATATCGCCGAATTCGTTGATCAGCAACGCGGTGTCGCCCAGGCTTTCGCCTTGCAGCAGGCGCTGGAGCAAGGTGGTCTTGCCACTGCCGAGGAAGCCGGTGATCACATTTAGAGCAATGCTCATATTTACCTCCACGCCCGGTAGGAGCGAGCTTGCTCGCGAAAAACCCGAGAGCGCCACGTACATCCAGACAACACGCGTTATCGTTGACGTTTTTCGCGAGCAAGCTCGCTCCTACAGTGGGGTGTTTTCCAGGTGGTCAAGCAGACGCGGATCAAGGGGATCCAGCGGCCGGCCGAGCATGGCTTCAGCTGCCTGCCACAGTTGATCCAAGCCGCTCGCCAGTGCCTGTTTACCGGTGGCGCCCAACAGCAGATAAGACGCGCCCTGGAAGTCTTCGACCTTGAGCCGGAACACCGCCAGCACCTGGTTGATCGCGGCGATACGGCGCAGGCGTTCGCGGCGCCTGGGCAATTCATCACCCAAGGGGTCGCTCCAGTGCAGGTCTTCGCCGAGCAATCCGCAGAGTCCGCACATGGCTACACCCCGCTCATGGCATGACATCGCCGGAGTTCGGGCCCAGGGTCTGGCCGACGAACAGGTTGCCGCCGGGTTCACTGGCCAGCAGCACGGCGGTGGGCGCCACTTCGTCCGCCAGGCCGAAGCGACCCAGGGGTAGCTCCTTGGCCTTGGCGCGCTTCCAATCGTCGCTGATACCGCCCACTAACGGCGTCTCGATCGGGCCGGGGGCGATGGCATTGACCAGCACATTGTCCTTGGCCACCTCCAACGCCAGGGACTTGGTAAAACCGATCACTCCAGCCTTGGCGGCCGCGTAGTGAGTCAGTTCGGCGCCGCCCTTGATACCCAGTTGCGAAGCCACGTTGATGATCCGTCCCCAACGCTGCGCGAGCATATGGGGCAAGGCACGTTGGCTGGCGACGAACACGCTGGTGAGGTCGACGCGCAGCATGTCGTTCCACATTTCGATGGACAGGTCGACGCAACGCGCCTGGGTGAGCATCCCGGCATTGTTGACCAGGATATCGATGCCGCCGAAGTGGTCGACGCAACGGTCGACACTGGCCTGGGCGCCTTCGACCGTACCCACATCGGCCACGCACTCGACCACCTCGGCGCCCAGGTTACGGCAGGTGATCGCGGTTTCGGCGAGGCTGGCGGAGTTGCGGTCGGCCAATAACAGGCGCGCGCCTTCAACGGCATAGGCGCGGGCGATGGCGGCACCGATGCCGCTGCCGGCGCCGGTGATCACGGCGCGGCGGTCAGTCAGTTGGAACATGTTAAATCTCCTGAAGCAAACACAGTTTCAATGTGGGAGGGGGCTTGCTCCCGATAGCGGTGGTTCAGTTAGAACTGCTGTGACTGACCCACCGCTATCGGGAGCAAGCCCCCTCCCACATTTGGATTGAGTACATCAGTCAGTCGGGCCAGCGTACGGTCAGGCCGCCGTCGATAACGATGCTCTGCCCGGTCAAATAGCTCGACGCTTCACTGGTCAAGAACTGCACCAGCGACGCCACTTCATCCGCGCGCCCTACCCGCCCCAACGGAATCGCCCGCGCCGCTTTTGCCAGACCTTCCGGACCCAGCGAGTTCTTCGCATCCAGCGACTGCGGCGTCTCGATCAACCCCGGGATCACCGCATTGCAGCGAATGCCCAGGGGCGCCAATTCCACCGCCAGCGAACGGCACAACCCCGGCACACCGGCCTTGGCCGCAGCGTAATGGCTGTGGTCGTGCCAGCCATACACGCCGCCGGCAATCGAAGAGATCGCCACCAGCGCGCCGCCTTCGTTCATATGCCGCGTCGCCGCGCGGAAGGTGCGCATCACCCCGGTCAGGTCGACATTGAGCATCTCGTTCCATAACTCGTCGGTCATTTCCAGCAGCGGCGCACGGCGCAGCAAACCGGCGTTGGCCACCGCGTAATCCAGCCGACCGAAATGCTGTACCGCCTGTTCGGCGAGGGCGTCCACCGAGACGGTATCGCCCACGTCCAGCGGCAACATCAGGCACTCGCCCCCCGCCTCTTCCACCAACGACACGGTGGTGCCCGGGTCGTGGGGATCGGCCGGGTAATACCCGCCCACCACCGCCACGCCACAACGTGCATAGGCCACGGCGAGGGCTTGGCCGATTCCACTGGCGGCGCCGGTAATCAAGGCAACTTTACGGCTCATCGAACTCTCCTTACTGAACGGTTTCCGGACGCACATGGCGGGCGGCAAACATCAGGGCGCCGGACAAGAAGCACGGCAGCGCGCCGAACCACAGCGCGGCGGTCTGCCAGTCACTGCCGGCGGACAACACCTGGGTCGCACCAAAGCCCGCGACCACGGCACCAATCGGGCCCATGGCATGGATGATCGCGCCGCCGGTGGCGCGGATGCTGGTGGGGAAACTTTCACTGATAAAGAACAGCGCCGCCGAGTACGGCCCGATCAGGAAGAACAGGCCCAGGCTGTACAACCCGACCACCATCGGCATATTGCTTGGGCCAAACAGCATGCCGGCAAACGCCAGGCCGCCAAGCATCCAACCCAGGCCGATCACATTGCGACGGCCGATCTTGTCGCCCATCCAGCCGTGGCTGAGGTAGCCGCAGTAACCCACCAGGTTGGACAGCACGAGGATGATCAGCGAGTTCTCGAACGAGATGTGGTGCACGCTGACGATCACCGAGGTGCCGAGCACGCTGAACACCTGGATCGCTGCCCAGTTGAGCAGCAGCGCAGCGCCGATCACCAGGGTGGCGCGACGGGCCGGGCCACGGAAGGCCGCCTTGAGGCCGGCCTTGCTGTGTTCGTCGTAGTCCACACCGTAGGTCACGGCAACGTTTTGTGCTTCTTTCACCGCGCCGCTTTTACGCAACTGACTGATGCGCTGGTGGATCTGGAACTGCGGGCTCTCCTTGAGCTTGCGCGCCATGATCGCGATCACCACCGCCGGGATCGCGGCGAAGATGAAGCAACCCTGCCAGCCGATGATCGGCAGCAACAGCGCGGTCAAGCCGGCGGCGATCAACGCACCGACCGGCCAGCCGCCCTGCACGAGGCTGTAGATGAAGCCGCGGCGCTTGGTCAGTCGCGGGTCTTCCGAGGCGCCATACAGCTCGGTCAAATAGGTGGCGTTGACGGTTTCTTCGGCATACCCCAGGCCGCCCAGCGAACGAATCAGAATCAGCGGCGACTTGCCCCACGCCCCGCCAATGGCGGTCAGCGCCGAGCACAGTGCGGAACCGGCCACGGTGAAAATAATCCCTTTGCGCCGCCCCAGCTTGTCGACGATCGGCCCGATGGCCAAGGCAACCACGGCGGTACCCACCGCCACCCAGGTCGCGATTTCAGCCTGCTCCACTTCACCCCAGCCGAAGTGTCGGCCGATCTCCGGCAGCAAGGTGCCGAACAGGATGAAGTCGTACACCGCAAACACCCAGGCGAAAAACGCGATCCAGGTGGCGAAGCGCACTTCCTGGGACGTCAGTTGCCGGGGTTTCCAGCCAGTCAGGTCAAGCTTGTTGTAGATGGACATAATCGCGCCTCGGGAGGTGGAGTGGGCTTTCTGTAGGAGCGTGCTTGCTCGCGAAAATCGTCAACGATGACGCGGGCATCCTGAATGCACGCGGTGCTCTCAGGCTTTTCGCGAGCAAGCTCGCTCCTACAGGGTTGGGATCAGGTACGCGGTTGGCGGCGGATAAAGTCGTCGGCGATTTCGTCGAAGGTGACGAAGCGCACGCCGGCATGGCTCTGGATGTGTTCGATCAAGCGTTCAAGCATCAGCAGCACTTGCGGGCGGCCGGACACGTCGGGATGGATGGTCATGGTGAATACCGCGTGTTCGTGCTCGCGGTAGACCCAGTCGAACTGGTCGCGCCACATTTCTTCGAGGTGGCGCGGGTTGACGAAGCCGTGGCTGTTGGGGGCTTTCTTGATGAACATCATCGGCGGCAGGTCGTCGAGGTACCAGTTGGCCGGGATCTCCACCAGATCGGTTTCTTCGCCGCGCACCAGGGGTTTCATCCAGGTGTCGGGGTGCTGGCTGTAGTCGATCTTGGTCCAGCTGTCGCCCTTGCGCACGTAGTAGGGGTGGAAGTCGTTGTGCATCAGGCTGTGGTCGTACTTGATGCCTTTTTTCAGCAACAGCTCGTTGGTGACCTTGCTGAATTCCCACCACGGCGCGACGTAGCCGGTGGGGCGTTTGCCGGTGACTTGGGTGATCAACTCGATGGATTTATCGAGGACGATTTCTTCCTGCTCGGCGGTCATCGCAATCGGGTTTTCGTGGCTGTAGCCATGCACGCCGATTTCGTGGCCGGCGTCGGCCACGGCCTTCATCTGCTCGGGGAAGGTTTCCATCGAGTGGCCGGGGATAAACCAGGTGGTGCGCAGGCCGTAGCGCTCGAACAGTTTGAGCAGGCGCGGCGCACCGATTTCACCGGCGAACAGGCCGCGGGAGATGTCGTCGGGCGAGTCTTCGCCGCCATAGGAACCGAGCCAGCCGGCGACGGCGTCGACGTCGACGCCAAATGCACAGAGGATGTCTTTAGCCATGGTGTGTCTCCTTAAAAGTTAAGTACGGACTCGACGGACAAGGCCGCGCGCAACAGCCGCGCGTCTTCTCCGCTCGGGGCGCTCAGCAGCAGCCCGGTGGGCAGGCCCTGGGCATCGCGGCCACTGGGTAAGCTGACGCCTGGCATGTCGAGAAAGCTGCCGGGCATGGTCAGGCGCAGGGTGGCGAGGTTGGTTTTGACGAACAGTTCGTCGTCGGCCTCAAGCGGTGCCAACGCCGGGGCGACATGGGCGACGGTGGGGGTGATCAGGATCGCGCCGTCAAGCGCGTCGAGCAGTTGCTGTTGCAGGCGACGGCGTGCGTCGGTCAGGTGGATCAACTGGCTGGCCGGCAATGCGCGCGCGGCTTCAAGGCGGCGGCGCACACGGGGGTCGAGGTGTTCGGCGTCAGCACTGTCGAGCAGGTCCTGGTGCAGGGCGAAGGCTTCGAACGCGCCGAGCCAGCCTTGGTGCTTGATCAGGTCCAGGGTGGCCTGGAACGGGGTGCTTTCACGCTCTTCAATCAGCGCACCGTCCGCCTTCAGTCGCTCAACGGCGCGCAGCAGGTTGTTGCGCACGGCAGGCTCCACGTCAGCTAGCACACCCTGTTCCAACACAAAACGCTGCCCTTTCAGGCGACGGGCACTGTGCTGCCGGGCACGGCCATGGAGCAGGTCGTCGATGGCCAAGGTATCGCGCACGCTGCGGGTCAACGGGCCAAGGCTGTCGAGGGAACGGGCCAGGGGAAACACACCGTCGCGGCTGTAGCGTCGGCTGCTGCTGCGGTACCCCACCAGGCCGTTGAGCGCTGCCGGAATGCGGATGGAGCCAGCGGTGTCGGTGCCCATGGCGATCGGCACGATACCGGCCGCAACCGCCACCGCCGACCCGGACGACGAGCCGCCGGGAATGCGCGCCTGGTCCGTGTCATGGGGATTGTGCGGCGTGCCGAAATGCGGGTTCAGGCCCAAACCGGAATAGGCGAGTTCGCTGAGGTTGGTCTTGCCGACGCTGACCATCCCGGCACGGCACAACAGGCCCACGCTGGGGGCGTCGAGCAACGCGGCGGGCGCAGTACGGCGGTAAGCGGCGCCGGCGGTGGTGATGCTGCCGGCTACGTCGAACAGGTCTTTCCAGGCCAGGGGCACGCCATCGAACACGCTCAAGGGCTGGCCGGCACGCCACCGGGCGGCGGACGCTTCGGCTTCACGGCGGGCGCGCTCGGCCGTCAGGGCAATAAATACGCTGGTCGAGCGGCTCGCTTGATCGAGTGCCTGCTCAAGGACTTGCACCGGGTCGCTGCGACCGCTGGCGAAATCCTCGGCCAGTGAAGTGGCGTCTGACATCAGGGAAACCTCATAAAACGTACATATTAATAAAATGTACATTTTACAAAGGCAGCTTTCGTGCCAGTCTCTGCGTAGCGCTCTTGGCGCGATTACGCATTCTTACCCAGAGCTACAGGATAGATGGTGTTGATCGATGGAAAAAAATCTTGCGCCACGGTTACGAAGCGTCCTCAATGAAATAATGTATCTTTTATTAATAAGTACATTTTGGTGCAGAAAAGTAACATTCCTACATTCAAGGCCCCAAAAAAGTGCCACCGACGTGGCGCAGAGTGACAGGCGCAACTTATGAGAGAATCCCCGGCCATCGTCCTACATGCCTTTGAGAAATCGATGAAAGCAGTGTCCGCCTCGGCCTCCCGTTACGCGATGATTCACCAGGTGTTGCGCGACGCGATCGTCAATGGCACCGCCCGCCATGGCCTGGTATTGCTGGAAGCGCCCCTGGCCGAGCTGTTCGGCACCAGCCGCGTGCCGGTGCGCAAGGCGCTGGACCTGCTGCACGCTGAGGGCTTGATCTGCCGTTTCAACGGCCGGGGCTACCTGATCAACCCCGACGGCCTGGCCATGGAGCCGTTGCGCCTGCCCTTGAGCCATGGGCACCTGGGCCTCAATGGCGAGGCCGAACTGGTGGACACCCGGCCGCTGGGCGAGCGCATCGTCGAGGAAATCGGCGCGGCGCTGTCCACCTGTATCGCCTTTGGCCATTACCGCCTGGATGAGCAAGCCGCCGCCGACCACTACGGCGTCAGCCGCGCGGTGGTGCGTGAAGCGCTGATGCGCCTGCGCGACCGCGGCCTGGTGGAAAAAGAGCCCTATTCCCAATGGCTGGCGGGGCCCTTGACCGCGCGGGAAGTCACCGAAGATTACGAACTGCGCGCCTGCCTGGAACCCGAAGCCCTGCGCCAGAGTGCCCCGAACCTCGACCGCGACATGCTGGAAGCCATGCTGCAGCGCGTGCTGGATGCCCAGGACAGCCCCCAGTGCAGCCTGGAAGCCATCGAGCAGATCGAAGAGGACCTGCACCAGCGCTGCCTGGCCGGCCTGCAAAACCGCAAGATTGCCGCGCTGATTCGCCAGGGCCAGAGCCCGATGATCATCAGCCGGATTTTTTACCGATTGCTGGGGATCGGCGCTGATCCGGCGATGCTTGCCGAACATCGATTGATTCTGGAGCTGCTGCTGCATGGCGCATTCGATGCGGCGGCGTTGAACCTGCGCGAGCATTTGCAGCGGGCGCGGCAGCGGATGTTGCAGCGCCTGAAAGTGCTCTCGGTGCTGCCAGAACAGCCACTCCCCGCCTACCTCCACAAAATCAGCTGACCCATATTGACCAATGTCGCCGCAGTAATTTCCTGCAATATGTTGCTATCTCACCCCCACCATTGAAACCACTGCTACCCCGCCCCATCTAAGCTGCATACTTCCTTATGCAGGTGCCCCATGAGCGACCAGCAAGAATTCCCTGATTACGACCTCAACGATTACGCCGACCCCGAAAACGCTGAAACCCCTTCGTCCAATACCGGCCTGGCCCTGCCTGGGCAAAACCTGCCGGACAAGGTCTACATCATCCCGATCCACAATCGGCCGTTCTTCCCGGCGCAAGTGCTGCCGGTGATCGTCAACGAAGAGCCGTGGGCCGAGACCCTGGAGCTGGTGAGCAAATCCGACCATCACTCCCTGGCCCTGTTCTTCATGGACACGCCGCCGGAAGATCCACGCCATTTCGACACCTCCGCCCTGCCGCTGTACGGCACCCTGGTGAAGGTGCACCACGCCAGCCGCGAGAACGGCAAGCTGCAATTCGTCGCCCAGGGCCTGACCCGCGTGCGGATCAAGACCTGGCTCAAGCACCACCGCCCACCGTACCTGGTGGAAGTGGAATACCCGCACCAGCCGAGCGAGCCGACCGACGAGGTCAAGGCCTACGGCATGGCGCTGATCAATGCGATCAAGGAACTGCTGCCGCTCAACCCGCTGTACAGCGAAGAGCTGAAGAACTACCTCAACCGCTTCAGCCCCAACGACCCGTCGCCCCTCACCGACTTCGCCGCCGCGCTGACCTCGGCCACAGGCAATGAGCTGCAGGAAGTGCTGGACTGCGTGCCGATGCTCAAGCGCATGGAAAAAGTCCTGCCGATGCTGCGCAAGGAGGTGGAAGTCGCGCGCCTGCAAAAAGAACTCTCCGCCGAGGTGAACCGCAAGATCGGCGAACACCAGCGCGAGTTCTTCCTCAAGGAACAGCTCAAGGTCATCCAGCAGGAACTGGGCCTGACCAAGGACGACCGCAGCGCCGACGTCGAACAGTTCGAGCAACGCCTGGAAGGCAAGGTGCTGCCGGCCCAGGCGAAAAAACGTATCGATGAAGAACTGAACAAACTGTCGATCCTCGAAACCGGCTCGCCGGAATACGCCGTCACGCGCAATTACCTGGACTGGGCCACCTCGGTGCCCTGGGGCGTGTATGGCGAGGACAAACTCGACCTCAAGCACGCACGCAAGGTGCTGGACAAGCACCATGCCGGCCTGGATGACATCAAGAGCCGCATCCTCGAGTTCCTCGCGGTGGGCGCCTATAAAGGCGAGGTCGCTGGCTCCATCGTGCTGCTGGTGGGCCCGCCGGGCGTGGGCAAGACCAGCGTGGGCAAGTCCATCGCCGAGTCCCTCGGGCGGCCGTTCTATCGCTTCAGCGTCGGCGGCATGCGCGACGAGGCCGAGATCAAGGGCCATCGCCGCACCTACATCGGCGCCCTGCCGGGCAAGCTGGTGCAGGCGCTCAAGGATGTGGAAGTGATGAACCCGGTGATCATGCTCGACGAGATCGACAAGATGGGCCAGAGCTTCCAGGGCGATCCGGCTTCGGCACTCCTGGAAACCCTCGACCCGGAGCAGAACGTCGAATTCCTCGACCACTACCTGGACCTGCGCCTGGACCTGTCCAAGGTGCTGTTCGTGTGCACCGCCAACACCCTGGACTCGATTCCCGGCCCGCTGCTGGACCGTATGGAAGTGATTCGCCTGTCGGGCTATATCACCGAAGAAAAAGTCGCCATCGCCAAACGCCACCTGTGGCCAAAACAGCTGGAAAAAGCCGGCGTTTCGAAAAACAGCCTGAGCATCAGTGACGGCGCCCTGCGCGCACTGATCGACGGGTACGCCCGTGAAGCCGGGGTGCGCCAGCTGGAGAAACAACTGGGCAAACTGGTGCGCAAGGCGGTGGTCAAGCTGCTGGACGAACCGAACTCGGTGATCAAGATCGGCAACAAGGACCTGGAAAGCTCCCTCGGCATGCCGGTGTTCCGCAACGAACAGGTGCTGTCGGGTACCGGCGTGATCACCGGCCTGGCCTGGACCAGCATGGGTGGCGCGACCCTGCCGATCGAGGCGACCCGTATCCACACCCTCAATCGCGGCTTCAAGCTCACCGGGCAGCTGGGTGAGGTGATGAAAGAGTCCGCCGAAATCGCCTACAGCTACATCAGCTCCAACCTGAAGTCGTTTGGCGGCGATCCGAAGTTCTTCGACGAAGCCTTCGTGCACTTGCACGTACCGGAAGGCGCCACGCCGAAGGACGGCCCGAGCGCCGGGGTGACCATGGCCAGCGCGCTGCTGTCCCTGGCGCGCAATCAAGCGCCGAAAAAAGGCGTGGCCATGACCGGCGAACTGACGTTGACCGGGCATGTGCTGCCGATTGGCGGGGTACGCGAGAAGGTGATTGCGGCGCGCCGCCAGAAGATTCACGAGCTGATTTTGCCGGAGCCCAATCGCGGCAGTTTTGAAGAGTTGCCGGAGTACCTGAAGGAAGGCATGACCGTGCACTTTGCCAAGCGCTTTGCGGATGTGGCGAAGGTGCTCTTCTGATACCTCATTAGCCCGAGTGGGCCCCTGTGGTGAGCAGGCTTGCCCTGCGTTGGGCTGCGCAGCAGCCCCGAAACTGACGACCCTGTTCTTTCAGAAAGAATGGGGGTCTTTTTAAGAGGGGCTGCTTCGCAGCCCAACGCAGGGCAAGCCTGCTCGCCACAAACGGCACCCGGCAGCCCTCTTGTCACACCTTGTCTCATCTTCGGTTATGCTCGGTCTTCGTCGCCAAACAACGGAGCCCCCATGATCGCCGCCCGCCTGCTTCTCCCCCTGAGCCTTTGCCTGCTCGCCGCCTGCGCCAGTGCGCCGAAGCAAAACGTCACCGTGGACAACCAGAGCGCCTGCCCGCTGCAACTCAAGAC
Source organism: Pseudomonas sp. Yb2C2 (assembly GCF_052112325.1). Classification (NCBI taxonomy): domain Bacteria; kingdom Pseudomonadati; phylum Pseudomonadota; class Gammaproteobacteria; order Pseudomonadales; family Pseudomonadaceae; genus Pseudomonas; species Pseudomonas sp. Yb2C2. The sequence goes on from NZ_JAVAJK010000002.1 coordinate 376,290, forward strand.
CGGGCAAAACCTGATCCTCACCCTGCCGAGCAACCCCACCACCGGCTACCGCTGGGCCATCCAGGATTCCGCCGGCGGCGTATTGCGGGCCCTGGGCCCCGAGGTGTACAGCAGCTCGGAATCCGGTGTAATCGGCGGCGGCGGCCAGTCCACCTGGCGCTTCCAGGCATTCACGGCCGGCCAGGGTCGTTTGCGCCTGACCTCCCAGCAACCCTGGGAACCGGAAGCCGAGCCCGCAGAGACCTTCGATTGCGCCATTACGGTGAACTGATATGCCATGGCTGATTCTTGCGTTGATGGGCGCAGGCACCTTTATCTACGGCCTGAGCACCCATGCCACGTTGCTGTGCCTGCTGGTCAAGCCGCTGCCGGTGCTGGCGCTGCTGGGTTGGCTGCATGATGCGCCGCCGACCGACTATCGACGCTGGATCAGCCTCGGGCTGATTTTTTCCCTGGCCGGCGATGTATTGCTGGCCTGGCCGGGCGACCTGTTTATCTTCGGCCTCGGCGCTTTCCTGTGTGCCCACCTGGCCTATCTCAGAGCCTATTTCAGCGACTGCCGCCGTCTGGCGCTGCTGCCGTTGGCGTTGGCGCTGGGCGTGGGCGCGATCCTGCTGGGCATCCTGATCTCCCACGGTCTTGGCGAACTGCTGGTACCGGTGGTGATTTACGCACTGGTGATCAGCGCCATGCTCTGGCGCGCGCTGGCACGTGTGGGCAGCGATGTACCGAAACGCTCGGCGCTGCTGGCGGCGGCTGGCGCGGTGTCGTTTGTGTTTTCCGACACGCTGATCGGCATCAATCGGTTTGTGCTGTCATTCGACGCCGCGCCGTATTTGTTGATCGTCACCTACTGGCTCGGACAGTGGGGCATCACCGCCTCGGCTTTCCATCAGACAACCCGCGCACACGAGGGCCAACTTGGCTAAAATGCCGGCCTTTCCCCTTCGTCGCCGGAACAACCGTGAGCAAAGAACCCGATCGCCTATTCGCCCAGCCCCTGCCCCAGGTGCCGGACTTCGCCTTTAACGAGGACGTGGTGCGGGTGTTCCCGGACATGATCAAGCGTTCGGTGCCCGGTTACCCGACGATTGTCGAAAACCTCGGCGTGCTTGCAGCGCAGTTTGCCCAACCACACAGCGTGCTCTACGACCTGGGCTCGTCCCTGGGAGCGGTGACCCAGGCCTTGCGCCGTCATGTGCGCACCGACGGTTGCCGCGTGATCGCGGTGGATAACTCGGCGGCCATGGTCGAGCGCTGCCGCGAATACCTCAATGGCCAGGACTCGATGTTCCAGGAGCTGCTGCCGGTCGAGGTGATCGACGGCGACATCCTCGCGCTGCAGTTCCAACCGGCCTCGGTGGTGGCGTTGAACTTCACCCTGCAATTTATCGCCCCGGATGAGCGCCTGGCGTTGCTCGGGCGTATCCGCCAGTCGTTATTGCCCGGCGGCGCACTGATCCTTTCGGAAAAGCTGCGCTTCAACGACCTGGAAGAACATGCGCTGCTCACCGACCTGCATATCGCGTTCAAACGCGCCAACGGCTACAGCGAACTGGAAATCGCCCAGAAGCGCAGCGCCATCGAAAACGTCATGAAGCCCGACAGCCTCGAAGAACACCGCGAACGCCTGCTGGCGGCCGGGTTTTCGAAAGTCGTGCCGTGGTTCCAGTGTCTTAACTTTGCCTCGTTGATTGCCTTGCCATGATTGATCTGTCCCCCCTCGCCCGCCATCTGGTCGGTACCCCCCTGGCTGTATGGGCCCAAGGCCTGCAAGCGCAGCTCGATAGCAAGATGGAAAAGGGTCATGGCGACCTGGAGCGTTGGCAGAGTGCCCTGGACGCGCTGCCCAAGATCCAGCCCAGTGAAGTCGACTTGCTCAATGGCCTGGTGCTGGACACCGATTGCGACGACGCCACCCGCGCGCAGATGCACACCGCGCTGATGGGCTTGAGCCCGTGGCGCAAGGGCCCGTTCCACCTGTTCGGCGTGCATGTGGACACCGAATGGCGCTCGGACTGGAAGTGGTCGCGTGTGGCCCCGCACCTGGACCTGAAGGGCAAGCGTATTCTCGATGTCGGTTGCGGCAACGGTTACTACATGTGGCGCATGCTCGGCGCCGGGGCCGACAGCGTGATTGGCGTCGACCCGAACTGGCTGTTCTTCTGCCAGTTCCAGGCCGTACAGCGTTACCTGTCCGAACCCAAGGCCTGGCACCTACCGTTCCCGTTTGAAGACCTGCCGGCGAACCTGGAAGGCTTCGACACGGTGTTTTCCATGGGGGTGTTCTATCACCGCCGCTCGCCGATCGAGCATTTGCTGGCGCTGAAGGACACCTTGGTCAAGGGCGGCGAACTGGTCCTGGAAACCTTGGTGGTGGAAGGCGACCAGCAACAGGTGCTGGTTCCGGAAGACCGTTATGCGCAGATGCGTAACGTGTGGTTCCTGCCCTCAGTGCCGGCGTTGATGCTGTGGCTGCGGCGTGCCGGGTTCAGTGATGTGAGGTGCGTGGATGTGAGCGTGACCACGGTGGAGGAACAGCGCGGGACGGCGTGGATGAAGTATCAGTCCCTCAGCGACTTCCTCGATCCACAGGATCACAGCAAGACGATTGAAGGGCTGCCGGCGCCGATGCGGGCGGTGATCATCGCTAAAAAGTAAGCCCCCAAACTCCCTGAAAAAATGAAGTGTTCTTTAGAGCGGGGGCTTGGCTCGGCGGGCCTTGAAGAATTCGCTCAACACCGTGCCGCACTCCTCGGCCAGCACCCCGCCTTCAAACAACACCCGATGGTTAAGAAACCCTTGGGTAAAAAACTGCCCCTGGCTTTGCACGATCCCCGCTTTCGGCTCCAACGCGCCATACACCACCCGCGCGATGCGTGAATGCACGATCAGCCCGGCGCACATGCTGCACGGTTCCAGGGTCACGTACAGCGTACTGCCCGGCAGTCGGTAGTTGCTGACAGCGTGCGCAGCGGCGCGAATGGCGACCATTTCGGCATGGGCGCTGGGGTCATTGCCGCTGATCGGGCAGTTGAAGCCGCGGCCGATGATTTCACCGTCCTGCACCAGCACCGCGCCCACCGGCACTTCGCCCAGCGCCGCGCCTTGGGCGGCAAGGGCCAGGGCTTCGCGCATGAAATCCTGGTCGCGGCTGCGGTCGATGATCGCCGTGGGGCGAAACTGGCGCATTACGCCACCTCGATGGCGGCCATCAGGCCGGTTTCCATATGGTCGATCACGTGGCAGTGGAACATCCACACCCCGGGGTTATCCGCCACCAAGGCCACGCGGGCGCGTTCGTTCTTGCCCAGCAGGTAAGTGTCGGTGAAATACGGGATCACCTTGTGGCGGTTCGAGGCGATCACCTTGAAGCTCATGCCGTGCAGGTGGATGGGGTGCTGGTACTGGGTCATGTTCTTCAATTCGAAAATGTAGCTCTTGCCTTTTTCCAGCTTGGCAATCGGGCGGTCGGCGCAGGTCTTGTCGGTGATGTCCCAGGCCTGGCCGTTGATCTGCCAGAGGCTCGGCGGCTTGCCATTATCGACATTCACCGACACTGAACCGACCCACTCGAAATTGAAGTTGAGTTTCTCCGCATTGGCCAGGTCCGGCTCGGCAATCGGGTTGGCGGGCAATGCCGGGGGCCATTCGGTCGGTGCATCGGCGTTGACGACTGAGCGGAAAGTGCCCAGGCGCACCGGGCCGTTACGGATCGACAGTTCTTCGCCCGCCGGCGGCGCCTTGATCGCGAGGCAGATGCGCATGCCCGGACCCAGCCAGTATTCCTTGCCCAGCGGGCGCGGTTCGACAGGGTTGCCGTCCAGCGCGTAGATCTGCGCTTCGACGTCGGGGATGTTGATGCGATAGGTCAGGGTGTTGTCGAGGTTGAGCAGGCGCACACGGGTGATCTGCCCGGCAGGCAGGTCGATCACCGCCTGGGATACGCCATTGATCGTCGACAACCGCCCGGCCGTGCCCCCGCGCGCGGCCTCACGGGGAATGCTGAAGGCGACAAAGGCGCCCTCTTCGTCCACATGCCAGCTCTTCAGGCTCAGGGTGCGTTCGTGCTTGAACCCGGTGGGTTCGCGTTCTTCGATAATCAGCGGGCCGACCAGGCCGCGGCCGAGTTCTTCGCTGCTGTTCACATGGGGGTGGTACCAGTAGCTGCCGGCGTCGGGCACGCGGAATGTGTAGTCGAAGTATTCGCCGGGCAGCACCGGCAATTGCGAGACGTAGGGCACGCCGTCCATTTCCAGCGGCAGGCGGATGCCGTGCCAGTGGATCGTGGTGGCGACCGGCAGGTGGTTGATAAAGCGCACCCGCAGCCACTCACCCTGGCGCACCCGCAACTCGGTGCCCGGTGCCGAAGGGCCGAAGGCCCAGGCCTGGGTCTTGTGCCCCGGCACCAGTTCTACGTCGAGCGGCGCGGCGATCAGTTCGTAATCATGCCCCGCCTCGGCTTCAGCGACTTTCCCCAGCCAGTAGCGGTAGGCGCCACCGGCACCGACGCCCACTACGGCCAGGCCTGCAAGACCACCCAGGATTTGTCGACGGGAAAAGGATCGGGACACAACAACCTCACGTATCTGCCGCAGGCACAGGGCCTGCAAAGGGCAGATACGATACACCTGCATTGGCTAAACAGTAAGGCTTCGCATGTGAGAGGGGGCTTGCCCCCGATAGCCATAGGTATCTACACATCTTTGGTGAAAACCTACCCTTAGCGAACGAGGCCCTTGTGGTGAGCGGGCTTGCCCCGCTCACCACAGGGTTTTGTGCCTGCCTCTAAGAGTTGTGTAGATACCTATGCCCCGATAGCAGTGTGTCAGCCACTACCTTTATGGCTGATACACCGCTATCGGGGGCGAGCCCCCTCCCACATTGGATTTTCAGTGTTTTTTAGGGCTTGGCGGCGGCCAGGATCAGGGCCTTCATCTCGGCAACCGCGCCTTTGAAACCGACGAACAGCGCGTGGGCTACCAGCGCGTGGCCGATGTTCAGCTCGTTGATGCCCTTGATCGCAGCCACTGCTTCGACGTTGTGGTAGTGCAGGCCGTGGCCGGCGTTGACGATCAGGCCTTCATTGAGGCCGCAGTTCACACCGTCAATGATGCGCTGCAGTTCATCCGCCACTTCGGTCGGTGTGGTGGCGTCGGCGTAACGGCCGGTGTGCAGTTCGATGGCCGGCGCGCCGACACGGCGGGACGCTTCGATCTGACGTTCGTCGGCGTCGATGAACAGTGACACTTCGCTGCCGATCTTCGACAGGCGCTCCACCGCGGCCTTGATCCGCGCTTCCTGGCCGGCCACGTCGAGGCCGCCTTCGGTGGTCAGTTCCTGGCGGGTTTCCGGGACCAGGCAGATGTGCGCCGGGCGAATGCGCTCGGCGAAGGCCATCATTTCTTCGGTGACGCCCATCTCGAAGTTCATGCGGGTTTGCAGCACGTCCTTGAGCAGCAGCACATCGCGCTCCTGGATGTGGCGGCGGTCTTCGCGCAGGTGCACGGTGATGCCGTCGGCACCCGCTTCTTCGGCGTCCAGCGCGGCCTTGACCGGGTCAGGGTAACGGGTGCCCCGGGCCTGGCGCAGGGTAGCGACGTGGTCGATGTTGACGCCAAGAAGAATGCGATTGCTGGTGGTCACGGAAGCGCTCCTGAAAAGGGGAAGAAACGCTGCACAGCATACACGGGGATGTCAGGGCTTTCGAAACAACTCGCGACTGACCAGCGGCCGTCCGCCTAAGTGCACGGCCAGGGCCTGGCGCATCAAGCGCTTGGCGGCGGACAAGGCACCGGGGGCGCTCCAGTCGGCCTCGCTCATGGCCAGCAGCTCGGTGCCCTGGAACAGTCCCGGTTGCAGCAGGTACACACGCTCCAGGCCCGCATCCACCTGCAGGCGATACATGCCGTCGGCGGCGACGGGGTCGCCGTGCAGGTCGTTGTGCAGTTCGAAGCCGTAGCCCAGGTCGTCGAGCAGGCGCCATTCGAAGGCGCGCAACAGCGGCTCCAGGGGGCGGCCCTCGGCCAGGGCCAGCAAGGTGGCGGCGTAGTGATCGAAGACCGCCGGGTGCGGGTCTTCGGCGGGCAACAGGCGGATCAGTAGTTCATTAAGGTAGAGGCCGCTGAACAGTGCATCGCCATTGAGCCAGGCGGACGTGCCGACGCTTTCCAGGCGGCCGACGTTCTTCAACTCGCCCTTGCCGCGAAACTCCACGTCCAACGCCACGAAAGGTCGCGCCAATGTCCCCGCCTTGCCCCGCGCGCTACGCAACACCGCGCGCAGGCGGCCTTGGGGCGTAAGGAAATCCACCAGGGCGCTGGTCTCGCGGTAGGCGCGGCTGTGCAGGACGTAGGCGAGTTGGCTGGTGGGTTGGGATTGGGACATGGGTTCTCTATCTTGAAAACAACACAAACCTAATGTGGGAGGGGGCTTGCCCCCGATGGCAGTGTGTCAGTCATTTATTGGTTAACTGACCCACCGCTATCGGGGCATAAGTATCTACACAACTTTTTTCAGCGGCCTGTGGCGAGGGAGCTTGGGCCCGTGGCGGCCTTCGGGCCGACCATGTCGTTGGATTTGACCGAGTACATATCCGTTGCTGCGGTAACGGCCACTTAGGGTTACGCCCTTACGGCGTGTCACTTTTGTAAAGGCACAAAAGTAACCAAAAGGCCTTCGCCCCAACACTCGGCACCTCGCTTAGGCTCGGTGTGCCCGAACGCAGGCTTTGGAGCGTGGGCCGCCGCGATGGGCCATCCATGGCCCAGCGCGGCTAACCCGGCGTCCTGCCGGGTTACCCACGGATTCAAGCCTGCGTTCGGCCAGCGTGTTTGACGGGGCGATCCCAAATCAAAAACAAGACGAGGCGGCCTTAAAGCCGACCTGATCTTTGAAGCGTACGCGGTGTGGCTTCTACTTCCTTAACCGCTGACGAAGTCAGCCATCTTTTGATCTGCTCTGGCTCTGGCTTTTGATCTTGATCTTGATCTCAGGCGCCCCGTTAACCACGCGGGCCGAACGCAGGCTTGAATCCGTGGGTAACCCGGCAGGACGCCGGGTTAGCCGTCCTGGGCCAGGGATGGCCCATGACGGCGGCCCACGGATTCAAGCCTGCGTTCGGGCATACCGAGCCTAGGCGAGGTACCGAGTGGTGGGGCGAGAGCCTTTTGGTTACTTTTGGGCTCTTCCAAAAGTGACCCGCCGTAAGGGCGGAACCCTAAGTCGCCGTGACCGCAGCAACGGATATGTACTCCCCCAAACCCCAAAAAGCGGTCGGCCCGAAGGCCGCCACGGGCCCAAGCTCCCTCGCCACAGACCACGGAAAATTGTGTAGATATCCATGGCTATCGGGGGCAAGCCCCCTCCCACATTTTTTGCCCTGCGGTGTCCTTACAGGTCGCCGTAGCCAAGGGAGCGTAACGCACGCTCATCATCGGACCAACCACCCTTAACCTTCACCCACAGGTTAAGCATGATCTTGGAATCGAACAGCAATTCCATGTCCTTGCGCGCTTCGGTGCCGATGCGTTTGATGCGCTCGCCCTTGTCGCCGATGATGATTTTCTTCTGGCCGTCACGTTCGACGAGGATCAGCGCATGGATATGCAGGGTCTTGCCCTGCTGCTTGAACTCTTCGATTTCAACGGTGATCTGGTACGGCAGCTCGGCGCCCATCTGGCGCATGATTTTCTCACGCACCAGTTCGGCGGCGAGGAAACGGCTGCTGCGGTCGGTGATCTGGTCTTCCGGGAAGAAGTGCTCGTTCTCCGGCAGGTAGCCGGCGATCACGCGCTCCAGGGCTTCGAGGTTGTGGCCGTGCTGGGCCGAGATCGGCATGATCTGGGCGTTCGGCAGTTGCTCCTGCAGCCAGCTCAGGTGCGGCATCAGCTCGGCTTTGTCTTCGATGCGGTCGGTCTTGTTCAACGCGACGATCAAAGGGCCGGTGACGTACTGCACACGCTCGAGAACCATCTGGTCTTCGTCGGTCCACTTGGTGCGGTCGACCACGAAGATCACCACGTCCACGTCTTTCAACGCCGCCGAGGCCGTCTTGTTCATGTAGCGATTAAGGGCTTTCTCGCCGCCCTTGTGCATGCCCGGGGTGTCGACGTAGACCGCTTGCACGCTGCCTTCGGTCTTGATGCCCAGCATGTTGTGGCGGGTGGTTTGCGGCTTGCGCGAGGTGATTGCAAGCTTCTGGCCGAGGATATGGTTCAGCAGCGTGGACTTGCCCACGTTCGGGCGGCCGACGATGGCAACATAGCCACAGCGTGTTGCGGTTGAATCAGTCATGGCCATTCTCCACGCCCAGGGCAATCAGTGCTGCAGCGGCCGCTACCTGTTCGGCAATGCGACGGCTCACACCCTGACCTCGGCTTTTTTCATTCAGTAAGGTGATTTCACATTCCACGAAGAACACGCGGCAATGGGGCTCACCCTGGATATCCACCACTTCGTAGCGTGGCAGGTCGCAACCGCGCGATTGCAGGAATTCCTGCAGTCGGGTCTTCGGATCCTTGTTGGTGTCGACCAGCGTGAGGCTTTCGATCTCGGAGGTCAGCCACGCGGTGACGCGCTCCTTGGCCGCTTCCATGCCTGCATCGAGGTAGATCGCGCCGATCAATGCCTCAAGCGCATCGGCCAGGATCGACTCACGGCGGAACCCGCCGCTCTTCAACTCACCGGAGCCGAGGCGCAGGTACTCACCCAGGCCAAAACCACGGGCCAGTACGGCCAGGGTCTCGCCCTTTACCAGGCGTGCGCGTAAACGCGACAGCTGGCCTTCACGGGCTTGGGGAAAGCGCTCGAACAGAGCTTCACCGGCGACGAAATTGAGGATGGCATCACCGAGGAATTCCAGGCGTTCGTTGTTACGCCCTGCAAAGCTGCGGTGTGTGAGGGCAAGGACCATCAATTCCTGATCCTTGAAGGTGTAGCCGAGCTGGCGCTCGAGACGACTTAGAGAAACGGTCACGGTTTACCCATATCTGTGTGGTGGCACCGGCGGCCATCGACGATTGACGCAGTGTTCAAATTCAAATCCTGGTTGGTATTGCACGGGGACGGGAAATGTCCAGGCCCCAGAAAAGCATTCGGCGCTGTGTGCACAGCGCCGCTTGTATTACTTGATCAGCCCGACCCGCGAGAAGTTCGGCAGGTGGCTGAGCTTGGGTTCCGGCCAGCTCATCCAGACCGCAAAGGCCTTGCCGACGATATTCTGGTCGGGAACCATGCCCAGCAGGTCCTTGGGAATGCTGGGGTCATCCCAGTAACGGCTGTCATTGGAGTTGTCGCGGTTGTCGCCCATCATGAAGTAGTGCCCGGCCGGCACTTTCCACTCACCATCAGGCATGGCACGGTAGCGGCTCATTTCCTTGCGGATTTCGTGCTCTACCGCACCGAGTTTTTCCTGGTACAGCTCGGCACTGCCCAGGCTGTTCGGTTCGGAACCGATCAGCTTCTCGGCCACCGACTCGCCGTTGATGAACAGACGCTTGTCGCTGGTGTAGCGAATCACGTCGCCCGGCAGGCCTACCACACGCTTGATGTAGTTGACGTTCGGGTCGCTCGGGTAGCGGAACACCATCACGTCGCCGCGCTGCGGATCACCGACTTCGATGACCTTCTTGTCGATCACCGGCAGGCGAATCCCGTAGGAGAACTTGTTCACCAGGATGAAATCGCCCACGTCCAGGGTAGGTTTCATCGAGCCCGACGGGATCTGAAACGGTTCCACCAGGAACGAGCGCAGCACCAGCACGATGAACAACACCGGGAAGAACGACTTGCCGTATTCAACCAGCAAGGGCTCTTTGTTCAGCTTCTCGATCACCATGCCATCGGGCTGGCTGACGCTGCCCTGATAGGACGCGATAGCCGCCCGCCGACGCGGGGCGAAGAACACCAGATCGAGCAACGCCAGGAGACCGCAAACGGCAACGGCGATGACCAGCAACAGCGGGAAATTTAGCGACATAGGACCTAACTATCCAACCTGAGCACCGCAAGGAAGGCTTCTTGTGGAATTTCCACGTTGCCCACTTGCTTCATGCGTTTTTTACCGGCCTTTTGCTTCTCAAGCAGCTTGCGCTTACGGCTGACGTCGCCACCGTAGCATTTGGCCAGTACGTTCTTTCTGAGTGCCTTGACGGAGGTTCGCGCAATGATCTGCCCGCCAATGGCGGCCTGGATCGCGACGTCGAACATCTGGCGCGGAATCAGTTCTTTCATCTTCTCGGTCAACTGGCGACCTTTGTAGTGCGCGTTGTCCTTGTGCACGATCAGTGCCAGGGCATCGACCTTGTCGCCGTTGATCAGCACATCCAGTTTCACCAGATTAGCCGATTGGTAACGGTCGAAATGGTAATCCAGCGAAGCATAGCCGCGACTGGTGGATTTGAGACGGTCAAAGAAGTCCAGAACCACTTCGTTCATCGGCAAATCGTAGGTCACTTGCACCTGGGTACCGAGGAACAGCATGTCGTGCTGCACGCCACGCTTTTCGATACACAGGGTAATGACGTTGCCCAGGTGTTCCTGCGGCACAAGGATATTGGCCCGCACGATCGGCTCGCGCATGTCTTCGATGGAAGACAGGTCTGGGAGCTTGGACGGGTTGTCGACGTAAATCGTTTCACCGTTTTTGAGCAGCAGCTCGAAAATAACCGTCGGCGCCGTGGTGATCAGGTCCAGGTCGTACTCGCGCTCAAGGCGCTCCTGGATGATTTCCATGTGCAGCATGCCGAGGAAGCCGCAGCGGAAGCCGAAGCCCAGGGCGTCGGAGCTTTCCGGGGTGTACTGCAACGACGAGTCGTTGAGGGTCAGCTTTTGCAGGGCTTCGCGGAAGTCTTCGAAGTCGTCGGAGCTGACCGGGAACAGGCCGGCGTAGACCTGCGGCTGGATGCGTTTGAAGCCCGGCAGCACGTCGACGTCAGGGGTGGAGCTCAAGGTCAGGGTGTCACCCACCGGCGCACCATGAATGTCCTTGATGCCGGCGATGATGAAACCTACTTCACCGGCTTTCAGATCAGTGGTCGCGGTGTGCTTGGGGTTGAATACACCGACGCTGTCCACCAGGTGGATCTTGCCGGTGGACTTGACCAGGATCTTGTCGCCCTTCTTCACACGGCCGTGGCGCACGCGTACCAGGGAGACAACCCCCAGGTAGTTGTCGAACCAGGAGTCGATGATCAACGCCTGCAGCGGATCTTCGTAGTTGCCGGTGGGGGCCGGGATAGTCTTGACCAGGCGCTCGAGCACTTCGTCGACGCCCAGGCCGGTCTTGGCGCTGCACTCGACGGCGTCGGTGGCGTCAATGCCGATGATTTTTTCGATTTCTTCTTTTACGCGGTCCGGATCGGCCTGTGGCAGGTCGATCTTGTTCAGCACCGGCATGACTTCCAGGCCTTGCTCGATGGCGGTGTAGCAGTTGGCCACGGACTGGGCTTCAACACCCTGTCCCGCGTCCACCACCAGCAGCGCACCTTCGCAGGCCGCCAGGGAGCGGCTGACTTCATAGGTGAAGTCCACGTGGCCCGGGGTGTCAATGAAGTTCAACTGGTACTTGATACCGTCTTTGGCGGTGTAGTACAGGGTAACGCTGTGGGCCTTGATGGTGATCCCGCGCTCGCGTTCGAGGTCCATGGAGTCCAGCACCTGGGCTTCCATTTCACGCTCGGCAAGGCCGCCGCACATCTGGATGAATCGATCGGCCAGCGTCGACTTACCATGGTCAATGTGGGCGATGATGGAGAAATTGCGGATATGACTCAAATCACTCACGGATCAACACTCAAAAAGGCTGCAGGCAGATTGCCCGCTGAAAAATAGCCGGGAATTGTACCTGATGCTCAGGCCGGGCGTCATCTTTGCTGACCAGAACAAAAATGCCCCACTCATCCGAGCGGGGCATTTTTTATCCAACGGTGCGGTATCAGCCGGCCCGGCGCAGCAGCCAGAACCCGGCCAGGGCGCAGATGGCCGTCGGCACCAGCACTGCAAACAGCGGCGAGAACCCGAACACCAGGCTCGACGGGCCGAGCAGATCCTGGGCGATGCGGAAGGTGAAACCGACCAGCACGCCAGTGAATACCCGCTGGCCGAGGGTCACGGAGCGCAACGGACCGAAGATGAACGAGATCGCCATCAGCACCAGTGCGGCGGTCACCACCGGCTGCAACACCTTGACCCAAAATGCCAGCCAGTAACGACCGTTATTCAAGCCTTGATCCTTCAGGTAGTGGATATAGCCCCACAACCCGGAGATCGGCAGGCTTTCGGGGATCATCACCACCGTATTGAGCAGTTCCGGCTTGAGGGCGATATCCCACTCCTCACTCGGCACATTGATCACTTCGGTGCTGGCCTTGGTGCCTTGGCCGACATTGCGGAAGTAAGTCGTGGTGACGTCGGTCAGTTGCCATTTTTCGTCGCCGTACTGCGCGCGTTTGGCGAAACTGGACGACAGCATGTGACGTTCCTTGTCGAACGTATAGCGCGTCACACCGATCAACAGCCCGCCCGGTTGCACGGCGTTGATGTGGATGAACTCATCACCCTGGCGGTGCCACAGGCCATGCTTGGCGCTTTGTGCATCGCCCGAGCCCTGGGCCAGGGCTCGATTGGCCTGGGCGGTGGTTTCGGCCGGCGGCGCTACGTACTCACCGATCAGCACGCTGCACAGCATCAGCAGCAACATAGGCTTCATGACCGCCCAGACGATACGCCCGATGGACACACCGGCGGCGCGCATGATGGTCAGTTCGCTGTTGCTGGCCAGGCTGCCCAGGCCGATCAGGCAACCGATCAGCGCGGCCATCGGCATCATGTCGTAGAGACGACGCGGCGCGGTGAGTGCCACGTAGCCGAGCACGTCCCATACGGTATAGGTGTCGCTGACGTTGCCGACTTCATCGATGAAGGCGAACAACGAGGCCAGACCCAGGATAATGCCCAGTACCGCCAGGATGGCGATCAGGACGCTGCTACCAATGTAGCGATCGAGCTTAGCCACGAGCCAACTCCTTCTGGCCACTATGGCTCATCATTTTCAAACGAATAGGCTCCCAATACAGCAGCCCCAGGCCGATCAACAGGAACATGCCGTGCACCCACCACAGGCCCAGGACCGGCGACAGCTTGCCTTTCTCCAGGGAGCCACGGGCGGAAATCAGGATGGTGAGGTAAGCCATGTACAGCAGGATCGCCGGCAACAGCTTGAGGAAACGGCCCTGGCGCGGGTTGACGCGCGACAGCGGCACGGCCATCAGGGTCACGATAAACACCAGCAGCGGCAGGGAAATCCGCCATTGCAGCTCGGCGATGGAGCGCAGTTCCTTGCTGCCGAGCAGGTCCGCCGTGGGGATGGCGTCGCGGTCGGTGACTTCGTCGCTGATATCCGGGCGGGCCAGCATCACGCCATAGGTGTCGTACTTGATCGCGCGATAGTCGGCCATGCCTGGACTGCCATCGTAGCGATAGCCATTTTCCAGGATCAGGTAGCGGCTGCCGTCAGGACGCACTTCCTGGCGGCCCGAATCGGCCACCAGTACGGAAATGCCCCGGTCTTTCTTGTCCTGGCCAAACCGTTTCTCGGAGATGAACACACCGCCCAGGTTGGCGCGGTCGTCGGTCAAGGTTTCCGTGTAAGTCACCCGCGAGCCGTCATTGAGTGCCTGGAAACGGCCCGGCTCGAGGGTGTCGAACTCGGTCATCGCGTCCTGTTTGTTCAGCACCAACTGGAACTGCATCGCGCCCTGGGGAGCCAGGCTCAGGCTCAACCAGGCCACGATCAGCGCAACGCCGGCCGCCGGAATCATGGTCATGCCCAGCAGGCGCTGCTGGCTCATGCCGGTGGCCGAGAGCACGGTCATTTCACTTTCAAGGTACAAGCGGCCGTAGGCCAGCAGGATGCCGAGGAACAGGCCCAGCGGCAGGATCAGTTGCAAGAATCCCGGCAGGCGAAAGCCCATGATCAGGAACAGCGAGCCTGGGTCCAGGGCGCCGGAGGCAGCCTGGGCCAGGTATTTGACGAAACGACCACTCATGATGATGACCAGCAGGACCGCACTCACGGCACTCAGGGTCAACAGGACTTCGCGGGACAGATAACGGAAGACGATCAAACCAGACACTCCAGGGTTGTCAGGCTAAGGCGGCCAAACAAGCAAGCATACCGAGTCAGCCCGTTTGCACCGGGCCGGCTAAAAAGATGGCGCATTATCCTGTGATTGACCGCGCCTGTCACTGCGCAACCTCATGCGCAGGCACAAAGGGTTGTCAGGCTCCGTCGGCGAGGTTCAAACTGCGGCCTTTGTCGCTGGTGGTTTACACAGCCGCCACGCTTTAAAGCCTGCGTACAGACGCCAGGCTCTCAGACCTTATATAAGGGACCCGAAAATGGAATTGGTTGTAAAAAGCGTTAGCCCCGAAACGTTGAAAACCGCCACCCTCGTGGTCGCCATCGGCGAAGGCCGCAAGCTCGGCGTAGCCGCCAGGCAGCTCGACGAACTCAGCGGCGGCGCGATCAGCGCGGTTCTCAAGCGCGGCGACCTGGCCGGCAAAGTCGGCCAGAGCCTGCTGCTGCAAAGCCTGCCTAACCTGAAAGCCGACCGCGTATTGCTGGTGGGCGTGGGCAAGGACGCTGAACTGGGCGACCGTCCGTTCCGCAAGATCATCAGCGGCATCCTCAACACCCTCAAGGGCCTGGGCGGCAGCGATGCGGCACTGGCACTCGATGAAATCGTCGTAAAAGGCCGTGACAGCTACGGCAAGACCCGCCTGCTGGCCGAAACCCTGGTGGACGGCGGCTACATTTTTGATCAGTTCAAGAGCCAGAAAACCGAACCCCGCGCCCTGAAGAAAATCACCCTGCTGACCATCAAGGCCGCCCAGGCTGAAGTCGAGCGCGCCGTGACTCACGCCCAGGCCATCGCCAATGGCATGTCGTTCACCCGCGACCTGGGCAACCTGCCGCCGAACATCTGCCACCCGACCTACCTGGGCGAACAGGCCAAGGCATTGGGTAAAGAGTTCAAGGGCCTGAAAGTCGAAGTCCTGGATGAGAAGAAGATCAAGGAACTGGGCATGGGCTCGTTCTATGCCGTGGGCCAGGGCAGCGACCAACCGCCACGCCTGATCGTGATGCAATACAACGGCGGCAAGAAGTCCGAGAAGCCTTACGCCCTGGTGGGTAAAGGCATCACCTTCGACACCGGCGGCATCAGCCTCAAGCCGGGCCTGGGCATGGACGAGATGAAGTACGACATGGGCGGCGCCGCCAGCGTGTTCGGTACCCTGCGCGCCGTGCTGGAACTGAAGCTGCCGATCAACCTGGTGTGCATTCTGGCCTGCGCCGAAAACATGCCGAGCGGCGGCGCGGCCCGTCCGGGCGACATCGTCACCACCCTCAGCGGCCAGACCGTGGAAATCCTCAACACCGACGCCGAAGGCCGCCTGGTGCTGTGCGATGCCCTGACCTACGCCGAGCGCTTCAAGCCACAGGCCGTGATCGACATCGCCACCCTGACCGGCGCCTGCATCGTTGCCCTGGGTTCCCACACCTCGGGCCTGCTGGGCAATAACGACGAGTTGATCGAGCAGCTGCTCAGCGCCGGCAAGGCCGCCGACGACCGCGCCTGGCAACTGCCGCTGTTCGATGAGTACCAGGAACAGCTGGACAGCCCGTTCGCCGACATCGCCAACATCGGCGGCCCGAAAGCCGGCACCATCACGGCTGCGTGTTTCCTGTCGCGCTTCGCCAAGAACTTCAACTGGGCGCACCTGGACATCGCCGGCACGGCCTGGACCAGCGGCGGCAAGGACAAGGGCGCCACCGGCCGTCCGGTGCCATTGCTGACCCAATACCTGCTGGACCGCGCCAAAGCCTAAACACCTGCCCAGCTGCCTGCCGCGGTCAACTGTAGGAGCGAGCTTGCTCGCGAAGAGCGTCAACGATAACGCGTTCATCTTGGATGAACGCATTGTTCTCAGGTTCTTCGCGAGCAAGCTCGCTCCTACATTATGACGGCGGCAGGCGCGGCAGCCCAGGAACCGCAATGACCCAAGTCGACTTCTATATATTGCCCAGCGCCGATCCGCTCGCGCGCCTGGACTTCGCCTGCAAACTCACCGAAAAAGCCTGGCGCATGGGCCACCGCATCTACCTGCATTGCAGCGATGCAGCCCAACGCGACGAGCTCGACGCCCGCCTGTGGCGTTTCAAGGGCGAAAGCTTCGTGCCCCATGGCCCCGCAGAATCAGAACCCGAAGGCCAGGTTGTCCTGGGTTTGGGGGACAGTTGCGGCAATCACCAGGACCTGCTGGTCAACCTTGACCTGAAAGTACCGCCTTTTGCCAAGGCCTTCGCCCGTGTGGCGGAAGTGGTGGTGGAAGATCCGGCTATTCGTCAGGCCGCGCGGGAGAGTTTCCGTTTCTACCGCGAACAGGGCTATCCTTTGCAAGATCACCGGCTACAACGACTTTGAGTACATGATGGACACTCCCAACCCGACAAAAAAAGATGACCACCTGCTGGACGACCTCGAGTCGATCCGTCAGTTGCTGGGTGATGATGACTTGCAACCGCCGCTATTGACCGAACAGGCCGATGGCGAGGTACAGATTCCGCTGTTGTTCGACATGGTCGGCGGCAAGCAGGTCGCCCCGGAACCGGTTGTCGAAGCCCCCGTTGTGGTGGACGCTGCCCCTGCTGCGGCTGAAAAGGGCCCCGACGCCCTGCTGCTGCACCTGGACAACGAACTGCGTGCCGCTGCGCAATTGATCATGCAAGACGTGATCGACGACTTTGCCCCCCATATCGAAACCGAGATCAAGCGCCGGATGGATGCGCGGATGGAGCGGCTGCTCAGCCAGTACCAGTCTTAAACCGTCCATAGATCCCCTGTGGGAGGTGGCAAACTCCTCCCACATTTGATTGCCTGCACCTTAAGCCCGCCTTCGCCTCGCCCTGCGCCCTATCCCCCGTTATACTTGCCGGCTTTCCTGAATATATGCCAACTAGGGTCCCGCCGCGCATGGATAAGACCTACCAGCCGCACGCTATTGAAACTTCCTGGTACAACACCTGGGAGTCCGAGAACTATTTCGCTCCGCAAGGCGCGGGCGAGTCCTACACCATCATGATTCCGCCACCGAACGTCACTGGCAGCCTGCACATGGGCCATGGCTTCAACAATGCGATCATGGATGCGTTGAT
This sequence comes from Pseudomonas sp. Yb2C2, assembly GCF_052112325.1. NCBI lineage: Bacteria > Pseudomonadati > Pseudomonadota > Gammaproteobacteria > Pseudomonadales > Pseudomonadaceae > Pseudomonas > Pseudomonas sp. Yb2C2. The sequence goes on from NZ_JAVAJK010000002.1 coordinate 393,508, forward strand.
CCGTTTCCGCCGCATGCAGGGCCGCAACACCCTGTGGCAGCCGGGTACCGACCACGCCGGTATCGCCACCCAGATGCTGGTGGAGCGCCAACTCGAAGCCACTGGCCAGAACCGTCACGATCTGGGTCGCGAGAAATTCCTGGAAAAAATCTGGGAATGGAAAGACCAGTCCGGCGGCAACATCAGCCGTCAGATCCGTCGCCTCGGCTCGTCCGTGGATTGGAGCCGCGAGCGCTTCACCATGGATGACGGCCTGTCGGAATCGGTGAAAGAAGCCTTCGTGCGCCTGCATGAAGACGGCCTGATCTACCGCGGCAAGCGCCTGGTCAACTGGGACACCAAGTTGCACACGGCGATTTCCGACCTTGAAGTGGAAAACCACGACGAGAAAGGTTTCCTGTGGAACCTCAAGTACCCGCTGGCCGACGGCGCCAGGACCGCTGAGGGCAACGATTACCTGATCGTCGCCACCACCCGTCCGGAAACCATGCTTGGCGACGCCGCCGTCGCGGTCAACCCGAACGACGAGCGCTACCAGGCACTGATCGGCAAGTTCGTCGAGTTGCCGCTGGTAGGCCGCCGCATCCCGATCATCGCCGACGATTACTGCGACCCTGAATTCGGCACCGGCTGCGTGAAAATCACCCCGGCCCACGATTTCAACGACTACGAAGTCGGCAAGCGCCACAACCTGCCGTTGTTGAATATCTTCGACAAGAATGCCGCCGTGCTGCCGGCCTGCCAGGTGTTCAACCTGGACGGTACGCTGAACGACAGCATCGACGGCAAGATCCCGGCCGAATACGCCGGCCTTGACCGTTTCGAAGCGCGCAAGCAGATCGTTGCTGCCTTCGACGCTGCAGGCCTGCTGGTCAGCGTCGACGACCACGCCCTGAAAGTGCCGAAGGGCGACCGCTCCGGCACCGTGATCGAACCGTGGCTGACCGACCAGTGGTACGTGTCCACCAAGCCACTGGCCGAGCCGGCGATTGCTGCCGTGGAAGACGGCCGTATCCAGTTCGTGCCCAAGCAGTACGAAAACATGTACTTCTCGTGGATGCGCGATATCCAGGATTGGTGCATCAGCCGCCAGCTGTGGTGGGGCCACCGTATTCCGGCCTGGTACGACGAGTCGGGCAAGGTCTACGTGGGCCGCGACGAAGCCGAAGTACGTGCCAAGCACAATCTCGGCCCGGACGTGGCGTTGCAACAGGACAACGACGTACTCGACACCTGGTTCAGCTCGGGCCTGTGGACGTTCTCCACCCTCGGCTGGCCGCAGCAGACCGAATTCCTGAAGAAATTCCACTCCACCGACGTGCTGGTCACCGGCTTCGACATCATTTTCTTCTGGGTTGCCCGGATGATCATGCTCACCATGCATTTGGTGAAGAACGAGGACGGCACCCCGCAGGTACCGTTCAAGACCGTGTACGTGCACGGCCTGGTGCGGGATGGCCAGGGCCAGAAGATGTCCAAGTCCAAGGGCAACGTCCTCGACCCGCTGGACATCATCGACGGCATCGACCTGGAAACCCTGGTGCAGAAACGCACCTCGGGGCTGATGCAGCCGAAACTGGCGAAGAAGATCGAGAAGCAGACCCGCGACGAATTCGCCGACGGCATTGCCAGCTACGGCACCGATGCGCTGCGCTTCACCTTCTGCTCGCTGGCGTCCACCGGTCGCGACATCAAGTTCGACATGGGCCGCGTCGAAGGCTATCGCAACTTCTGCAACAAGATCTGGAACGCCGCGCGCTACGTGCTGGACAAAGGCGAAGACTGCGGCCAGAACGGCGAGGCCATCGAACTTAGCCTGGCCGACCGCTGGATCATCTCGCAGCTGCAGCGCACCGAGGCCGAAGTGACCCGTCAACTCGACCAGTTCCGTTTCGACCTGGCCGCACAGGCCTTGTACGAGTTTATCTGGAACCAGTATTGCGACTGGTACCTGGAACTGTCCAAGCCCGTGCTGTGGGACGAAAACGCGCCGATCGAACGTCAGCGCGGCACCCGTCACACCCTGGTACGCGTGCTCGAAGTCGCCCTGCGCCTGGCGCATCCGTTCATGCCGTTCATCACCGAAGAAATCTGGCAGCGCCTCGCGCCGCTGGCCGGCAAAGACGGCAAGACCATCATGCTGCAACCTTGGCCGGTGGCCAACGAAGCACGTATCGATGAGGCGGCCGAAAGCGACATCGAATGGCTCAAGACCCTGATGCTCGGCACGCGCAACATCCGCGCCGAAATGAACATCGGCCCGGGCAAGCCACTGGCGGTATTCGTGAAGAACGCCAGCGCCGAAGACCAGCGTCGTCTCACCGAGAACGATGCGCTGCTCAAGAAGCTGGCGAAGCTGGAATCGATCACCGTATTGGCGGATGGCGCCGAAGCGCCACTGTCAGCGACCGCGCTGGTCGGCGAGATGGAAGTGCTGGTGCCGATGGCCGGCTTGATCGACAAGGGCGCGGAACTGGCCCGTCTCGACAAGGAAATCCTGCGCCTGCAAGGTGAAGTGGCGCGGGTGGGCGGCAAGCTGTCCAACGCGGCATTCGTCGACAAGGCACCGGCTGAAGTGATCGATAAGGAACGCGCCAAGCTGGCCGAGGCCGAACAGGCTTTGGGCAAGCTGGCGGAGCAACATGCGCGGATTTCCAGCCTCTAAGGGGCAATCCGTGTGAAAAAAGAGACCTTCGGGTCTCTTTTTTTGTGCTTGCGGTCAATGTGGGAGGGGGCTTGCTCCCACATTTGACCGAGTTATCCTCGGGAATGTGTGACAATGGCCGCCACTTTGAGCCAACACCAGAATCATCATGACCGCCCCCACTACGCCCAAACCTCCACGCAAGAAGCCTAAGACCGCAGCCACGGCCAAACCCGTCGCGCCGCGCAAAGAGGCTACCCTGCACCCACGCAACCGCCACACAGGCCGTTACGACTTCCAGGCGTTGATCAAGACCACGCCGGAACTGGCGCAATTCGTGATCATCAACCCCTATGGCAAAGAGAGCATCGACTTCGCCAGCCCGGACGCGGTGCGGGTGTTCAACCGGGCGTTGCTCAAGGCCTTCTATGGAATCCAGCATTGGGACATCCCGGCGGATTACCTGTGCCCGCCGGTACCGGGACGTGCCGACTACGTGCACTTCCTCGCCGACCTGCTGGCCAGTGTCAACGAGGGCAAGATCCCGCGCGGTTCAATCGTCAAGGTGCTGGACATCGGCATGGGCGCCAACTGCGTCTACCCGCTGATTGGCTATATGGAGTACCGCTGGAACTTCCTCGGCTCGGAGGTCGACCCTATCGCCGTGGCCGCCGCCAAGGCCATCGTGCAGTCCAACGACCTGAGCAAGGTCATCCAGTTGCGCCAGCAGGAAAACCCCAAGCACATCCTGCTGGGCCTACTGGAACCGGGTGAGCGTTTTGACCTGACCATGTGCAACCCACCGTTCCATGCGTCCATGGACGAAGCCACCAAGGGCAGCGAGCGCAAGTGGCGCGCCCTGGGCCGGGCCGATCCCAAGCGCAAATTGCCGGTGCTCAACTTCGGAGGCCAATCGGCCGAGTTGTGGTGTGAAGGCGGTGAAGCGCGCTTCGTGACGCAATTGATCGCCGAGAGTGCGCACTTTGCCCACAAGGTGTTGTGGTTCAGCACCCTGGTGTCAAAAGCGTCAAACTTGCCCGCGATCGAGACCGCCCTGAAAAAAGCCGGCGTGCTGGAAAGCCAGGTGGTGGAAATGTCCCAGGGCCAGAAGCAGAGCCGTTTCGTGGCCTGGACCTTCCAGACCAAGAACGAACAGCAGATCTGGCGCCAGCGCTGGGTGCGATAGAGACAAATCCCAGGCAACAAAAAACCGTGCCCGGATCGCTCCGGAGCACGGTTTTTTTTGCTGCGTCTTACTTGTTAACAGCGTCGGTCAGGCCTTTGGCCACAACCAGCTTGATAACTTTCTTGGCAGCGATTTCGATGGCAGCGCCAGTCGAAGGGTTACGGCCAGTACGGGCAGGACGCTCGGTCACTTTCAGTTTGCCAACGCCTGGCAGAGTGATTTCGCCGCCGTTTTCCAGCTGGTCAGCAACAACTTGGCTCAGTTGGTCCAGCAGAGCGCGCACGGTGGTTTTCGGTGCGTCTACTGCTTCAGCCAGGTCAGCGATCAGTTGGTCTTTAGTAATAGCCATTGTGGTGTTCCTTCCCTATCAAATTCATATGGATTGCAGAGTGCAGTGTCAGCCGTCGAGCCCGACCGTCATGGCCTGGCACCCCCGGCTATAACCACGGAGATCGGGGTTATAGATGCTTGAAACGGGGATTGGTTCGACCTGACAGATGCTGAATGCACGCTTATCGCCGAGACTTGGCGTAAGACGGGGCAAAACTAGCACAGAGACGGGGAAATATCCGCCTCTACCTACCCATTTGGTCAGCTTTATCGCTCTAAACCGTGAAAAAAAGGCATATGCCTCGTCCGAGAGCACCCAAAATGCCCTTCGACGCGTGTCTTGACCAATGGGTGCGGTACACTGGGCGACTTTTCGGGGAGGCCGACCGCTCCCCTTCAACCAGCCGAGAAGCCCATGCCGATCCGTCATTGCATCGTCCACCTGATCGACAAAAAACCCGACGGCACACCTGCAGTTCTCCACGCCCGCGACTCCGAGCTTGCCGAGTCGGCCGCCATCGAGAACATGCTTGCCGATCTCAACGAGAGCTACAACGCCAAACAAGGCAAGGCCTGGGGTTTCTTCCATGCCGAATCCGGCGCGCACCCGTTCAGCGGCTGGTTGAAGGAATATTTCGAGGGTGGCCAGGATTTCACCACGTTCAGCCGCACCGCCGTCGAACATCTGCAAAAACTGATGGAAGAGTCCAACCTCTCCACCGGCGGCCACGTGCTGTTTGCCCACTACCAGCAAGGCATGACCGACTACCTCGCCATCGCCCTGCTGCACCACAGCGAAGGCGTGGCGGTAACCGACGAGCTGGACGTCACCCCGTCGCGCCATCTGGACCTGGGCCAGTTGCACCTGGCAGCGCGTATCAACGTGTCCGAGTGGCAGAACAACAAGCAGTCCAAGCAGTACATCTCGTTTATCAAAGGCAAGAACGGCAAGAAGGTCTCGGAATACTTCCGCGACTTCATCGGCTGCCAGGAAGGCGTCGACGGCCCGGGCGAGACGCGCACCCTGCTCAAGGCCTTCAGCGACTTCGTCGAAAGCGAAGACCTGCCGGACGAATCCGCCCGCGAAAAAACCAAGACTCTGGTCGATTACGCCAGCAGCCAGGCCAAGCTCGGCGAGCCCATGGGCCTTGAAGAGCTGTCGGGCTTGATCGATGAAGATCGGCCCAAGGCGTTCTACGACCATATCCGCAACAAGGACTACGGCCTGTCGCCGGAAATCCCGGCGGATAAACGCACCCTCAACCAGTTCCGCCGCTTCACCGGGCGCGCCGAGGGCTTGTCCATCAGCTTTGAAGCACACTTGCTGGGCGACAAGATCGAGTACGACGAGGCCGCCGGCACCTTGATCATCAAGGGCCTGCCGACCCAACTGACCGACCAGCTCAAGCGCCGCAACTGATGCTCGGCGGGGTCCTCAAGAAAGTCCTGCTGGTGTTGCTGGTGGTGGTGGTTATCCAGAACTGGGGCAAGATCGAGCGGCTGTTCAACCCCTCCCAGGTGGTCCCGGAGCAGACGCGAGCCTCGGCGCGGGTGGTGCTGTATGCCACCGAGTGGTGCGGCTACTGCAAGCAGATCCGCCGCTTCCTGGACCAGAAGGGCATTCCGTACCAGGCCGTCGATATCGAGAAGGACGCCCAGGCGCGCAAGGCGTATGAGGCGCTGGGTGGTGGCGGGATTCCGTTTGTGGACGTCAACGGGACGCTGATTCGCGACTACAACCCTGACGCGATCATGGCCGCGCTGAAATAATCAGCGCACCACGATTACCCGCCCCAACAGGCTGTGCTGCTCGAACCCCAATACCGCTTGCAAGGCGTTGAGTACCGCCTGCGGGTCTTTGCTCGGGAAGCTGCCGCTGACGCGCTTGGCACCCATCTCTTCGTTGAGCAGCAGGATGCGGCCAGGGTAGTAACGCCCCAAGTCCTTGACCACCTCCGCCAGCGGCGCCTTGTAGTAGTTGAGCCAGCCATCCCGCCAGGCCAGGCGGGATTCGCTGTCGACCGCGTGCAAGGGATCGGCGCTGCCATCGGCGTAGGCCACTTGCTGGCCCGCCGTCAGAATTTGCTGCGGGCCCTGTTTCGACGCGGTCACGCCCACCCGTCCCGACAACACCGTCACCTCGGCCCCCGCCGGTTGCAGGCGCACTTCGAACTGCGTCCCCAGCACCCGCGCTTCGCCGCCGCCCGCCTCGACCACAAAGGACTCGCCGGTGTGGGTGACGCTGAAAAAACCTGCACCGCGACGCAATTGGATATGCCGCTCACCGTCGCTGAAGTCCACGGCAATGGCGCTGTCCGCATCCAGCGTGACCCGGGATTGATCGGCCAGGGTGACGGTCTTCACTTCTCCCGGTGCGCTCACGTAATCGGCGCCGAAGTCATCGATCCACCGCGAAGGCTGCCAACCGGCGCCCATGGACACCATCAACACCAGGCACGCCGCCATGGCTAATGCGCCGGACCAGCGCACCACCCGCGAGCGCGTCGGGGTGTTCATCGCATTGAGGTAACCCTGCAATGCCAGCGCGTCTTCATCCGCCAGTTGGCGTGCCGGCACTTCGCTCAACTCCCAGAGCACCTGGGCCTGGGCATAGGCTTCGACGTGCGCAGAATCTGCCCTTAGCCAGCGGCTGAACGTGGCCTGGTCGCCACTGCTGGGCTGGTCGTGCAACAGGCTCAGCCAGGCCAGTGCGGCTTGTTCCTGGTCAGGTGTGGGGGTCGGATTCACGGTGCTTTCCCTGGCGTGCGCGATGGCGATGGTTCGCGAAGGCTGGCTTTGCAGGCTTCGAGGGCACGCATCATATGTTTTTCCACGGCGCTTTGGGACAGGCCCATGGCCTTGGCGATTTGCGCGTACTTGCGCCCGTGAATGCGGTTGAGCAGGAAGATCTGCCGGGTGCGCTCCGGCAGGCTGCGCAGGGCGGCTTCGACATGCCGCAGGTCGTTGCCCGCCTCGAGCGCCGCCTGGGGTTCGGAGCCCTGGTTATCCTGCTGTTCCGGCAGCCAGCCTTCACTGCTGCGCACCCGCGCGCCTTCGCTGCGCAGGTGGTCGATGGCGATATTGCCGGCGCAGCGCAACAGGTAGGTGCTGAGTTCTTCGACCTGCACCAATGGCCGACGCCAAAACCGCAGGAACAGGTCCTGCACCAGGTCGGCCGCCGTGGCGCGGCACCCGACACGGCGGCTCACCAACGCTTCCATCTGCGAACGCTGGGACAAGAACACCTGCAGGAAATGCGCGCGCCCACCCGCCGCGTCAGCCTGGGGGCTGTCCTGGGAATCGGGTGGGGTGCTGATCATCATGGCGGCGGCTCAGAACGTTGCGAAGGCGGCAACAGGGCAGGCCAGCAGGCCGACGCCTGCCAGGATCAAGGCCAGCCTTGGCCGATACGGCAACAACAGCACCAGCAACAGGGCGCTGAGCATCAACACCGCGCACCACTCCACCAGGCCCTGGCCCCAACCGGCGACAGCCACGGCGGGCCAGATCGAGACGGTCAGCAGCAGCCAACCGATGACGCGCAAAGCAATACGCCGCCGAGGTGATGGCCTGCTGTGCAGCAGTTCGCCGTGGTGACGGTCGGTGGACAGGCACAAGGCGGTAAACCCGGCGTAACACATCAGCAGCGCGAGGAGCATTCAGTTCGCCTCCTGCTTGAGCTGCAGCGGCCGCGCCCGTTCGGTCTTGGGCTGCGGGGCCTTGCGGTGCTGCATCTTCCAGGCTGCCCAGGCGAGGAACACACCGCTGGCCAGGCAGGTCAGGTCGAAGCCCGCCATGGCCCAGTCGCCCGTCGCCAGTGAAGCGCCCAAGTGCTGCGACGTGGTCAGGGCATTAAGCAACGGGATTGCGGCAAACAGCAGTGCTGCGAAGCTCAATTGCTCAACCCAACCCTGGCGGCCCCGGCGCAGGATCGCGTGCAACAGGCTCAGGCCCCAGGCGATAAAGAAGGCCTGCACTTCCCAATCGGAGCGCTCGGCAAAGCCCACCGGCAATAAACGGTTGGCCCAGAAGAAGGCTGCAATGGCGATCAACAGCCCGGACATGCTGGCGATGTTCAGCACTTCCACCAGCCGCAGTTCAAACGGCATCACGCCGCTTTTTGCATGTTTGAGTTGCCGCTTGCCGAGCCAGATCACCAGTCCCGTGCCGATCATCGCCGTGCCCGCCAGGCCGCAGATAAAGTACAACCAGCGCAGCACCGGACCGGCGAAATGGCCCATGTGCAGGCCATAGAAGCTGCCGCCGATCGCCGCCGGCAGCGATTGTTCAGCACTGACCCGCAACAACTCACCCGTGTTGCCGTTGAACGACACGGTACTGCCGAAGTCATGCACCACGCGGTCGGAGCTGGCACGGAACAGGTTCACCGAAGCGTTTACATCACTCGGGTTGTTCACCGCCAGCCGCCCGACATGCCCACCCGCCCACTGCGCCCTCGCCTGCTCGTACATCGGCAGCAATGACAGCAATTGGCCTGGCTGGCCCAGCGCCGGCGCGTTGTTGGTGGCGGGGAACACGTCATTGAAGAAGGCCCGGGTGTCGTTGCCATAGGAGGCCACGATCGGCGCCGGCATCACCATGCTCATGAAAATCACCAGGCTGCTGTAGGTGATCATCAGGTGAAACGGCAGCACCAGCACACCCACCGCGTTATGCCCGTCGAGCCAGGAACGCTGGCCTTTGCGGGGGCGGAAGGTGAAGAAGTCCTTGAAGATTTTCTTGTGGGTGATGATGCCCGTGATCAACGCCACGAACATCACCATCGCTGCAATGGTCGACAGCCAGCGGCCCCACGGGTAAGGCATTTGCAGCTGGAAGTGGAAGCGGTAGAAGAAATCCCCGCCCATGCTTTCCCGGGCCTCTACGGCCTGCCCGCTCACGGGGTCGAGGGTTTTCTGAATGAAATTGCCGCGTTTGCCGGGGTCGACTTTGTCTTGCCACATCACTGACAGGCCAGGGTCGCGGCTATCCGGCAAGGTGATGAACCAGCGTGCGGCCGTGGGTGCGACCTTCTGCAGGTAGTCCTGGGCGACACTCAGGCTGCGCGCATCATCCAGGGGATGGGCCTGCACTTCGGGCTGCATCCAGTGACTGATCTCATCCTTGAAATAGGCCAGGGTGCCCGTCAGGAAAATCGCAAACAGCAGCCAGCCAAAGATCAGCCCGGCCCAGGTATGCAACCAGGCCATGGCCTGACGAAAGCCCTCTTTCATGTGCGTGCCATCCACAAGCCCAGGCCTGCCAAGGTGGCGAACGCCGCGCTCGGCAGCATCATGCCGCACCACGCGCGCCATGCCGTACGGCAGGCGAAGCACCACAGCACTGCCAACAGGTAGAACACGAACGAACTCATCATCCCGGTGATCACCGCATCGGCGCGGGAGACAGGCATCCACAGTGCCAGGCAGATACTGGCCAGGGACGCCATCAGGTAACCGCCAACCACAGCGGCGAGCACCCGCGATGTGACAGCGAGACGATAGGAAGCAGGCAGTGAGGTTTTGCTTTTCATGCGGGAGGCGCCAGGTTCATCAGCGCGCAATATTAATGATAAATATTCTCATAAGCAAAACAGAACGGATGAAACACCTGCCTTCACGCATTGCCGAACGGTTGGCGGCGCCCTACAATGCGAACAATTCTTGTTCTCTAAAGCATGCCCATGCTTGTGGAGTGTTTGCGTTGCAGCCGTCCAACCCTGTCGAAGTGCTCTACAACGACCATCACCACTGGCTCACCGGCTGGTTGCGAGGCAAGCTCGGCTGCCCGGAAAGTGCTGCAGACCTGGCACAGGACACCTTCATCCGGGTCCTGACCGCACGGGAGGCGCCGACGCTGGTCGAGCCCCGCGCGTTCCTCACCACGGTCGCCAAGCGTGTGTTGTTCAACTTCTACCGCCGCCAGGACCTGGAGCGCGCCTACCTCGACGCCTTGGCGCAGATGCCTGAGCAGGTAGCGCCATCAGAAGAAGAGCGCGCGATCATCCTGCAAACCCTGCTGGAGCTGGACCAGTTGCTCGATGGCTTGCCCCCCCAGGTCAAACGCACGTTCCTGCTGGCCCAGCTCGACGGCCTGACGTATGCGCAGATCGGCGCCGAACTGGGCATCTCCATCGCCACCGTCAAACGCCACCTGAATAAAGCCGCCATGCGCTGCTATTTCGCCCTATGAATGTCTCGACCCAGGTTGCCGAACAGGCCGTGCACTGGCTGATGGAAATGCAGCAAGGCGCGCTCAACCCACGCCAGCAGGCGGCCTGGCAACAATGGCTGAATGCCCATAGCGAACATCAGCGCGCCTGGGACCATATCCAGCGCGTCAACCAGCGCCTGCGCGGCATGCCCTCGCCCCTGGTCCATGCGGCGTTGAACGCACCTAAGTCCAGCAGCCGGCGCCAGGCGCTGAAGTTGTTGCTGATCCTCGGCGCCGGTTCGGCCGCCGCCTGGAGCCTGCGCCAGCAGCATATCCTGCCGCCGTTGAGCGCCGACTATCGCAGCCCCGTCGGCCAACGGCGTAAGGTGCAATTGGCCGACGGCAGCCAGTTGCAACTCAATACCGGCAGCGCCGTGGATGTGCACTTCGACGGCCGGCAACGGCTGATCCGCCTGCTCGAAGGCGAGATCCTGCTCACCGGCAATGCCGGCAGCACGCCGCTGCAGGTGTTGACCGGCCAGGGCCTGCTCAGCAGCCAGGCGGCGCGCCTGAATGTGCGCCAGTTCAACGACCACACCCAACTGGCGGTCTTGGACGGCCGCGTCGAGGTGATGCCCAACACCTACAGCGGCCTGCCCCTGACGGTCGAAGCGGCGCGCCAGGTCAATTTCACCCGTAAAGGCTGGGACACTCCGCGCCCTACCGACGCCAACAGCGGCGCCTGGGCCGACGGCATGCTGGTGGCCGCGCATATGCGCCTGGAGGACTTTCTCGCCGAACTGGGTCGCTACCGCCGTGGCCAGCTCAATTGCGATGCGCAAGTCGCCAACCTGCTGCTGTCCGGCAGCTACCCGCTGGACGACAGCGAACGCATCCTCGACCTGCTGGAGGTCAGCCTGCCGGTCAAGGTGCGGCGTTTTACCCGCTATTGGGTGAGCGTCCAGGCACGTGCATAAATTATTTTCAGCCACCGTGAGCCGTTTTCCGCACCTCGCGTGACAGAGAAGGAAAGCCACCTTGATCCTTCCTTCTCAGGACCGCCCTCCATGCCCCAGCAACCCACCCTTCTCGCCCGCACCTTGCGCCAACTGCTGCTGGGCGCCAGCCTCAGCCTGACCGTACTGCCCTGCGTGATGGCGGCCGATACCAAGCCGTATCACATCGCCCCAAGCTCGCTGGAAGCAGCCCTGAACCAGTTTGGCCGTGAAGCCGGCGTGTTGATTTCCTTCGGTTCCGAAGTCACGGCGGGCATGCAAAGCCGTGGTTTGTCCGGCAGCTACAGCGCCGCCGAAGGCCTGCAGAAGCTGCTGGAAGGTACCGGCCTGCAAGCCCGCGCCGAAGGCGACAACGCCTACAGCCTGCAACCGGCAACGGCGCCGGCGGCTGTCGAGTTGGCGACCTCCAGCGTGGTCGGCGACTGGCTCGGCGATGCGGCACAAACCAATGTCTTCGAACACCCCGGCGCCCGTGACGTGATCCGCCGCGAAGAGTTCGAACGCCAGGGCGCCACCCAGGCCAAGGACGTGCTCAACCGCATACCCGGCGTCAACGCTCCGGACAATAACGGCACCGGCAGCCACGATATGGCGCTGAACTTCGGCATTCGCGGTCTCAACCCGCGCCTGGCCTCGCGCTCAACGGTGCTGATGGACGGCATCCCTGTGCCCTTCGCGCCGTACGGCCAGCCGCAGCTGTCCTTCGCGCCGATCAGCATGGGCAACATGGACGCCGTGGACGTGGTGCGTGGCGGCGGCGCGGTGCGCTACGGCCCGCAGAACGTCGGCGGCGTGGTCAACTTCGTGACCCGCGCGATCCCGGATGCACCCACCGTCAAAGGTAGCTTGCAGACCGAGACCAGCCCGTCTTCCAGCCATGACGGCTTCAAGACCACCGGCAACCTGCTGGCCGGCGGCACTGCCGAGAATGGCCTGGGCGGCGCGATTTTGTATTCCGGCACCCGTGGCGGCGACTGGCGCGAAAACAGCAACACGCGCATCGACGACCTGATCCTCAAAGGCAAATACCAGCTCGACGACGCCAACAGCTTCAACGCCATGGCGCAGTACTATGAAGGCCAGGCCGATATGCCTGGGGGCTTGAACGTCGCGGACTACAAGGCCGATCCATATCAGTCCACCCGTCCCTACGACAAATTCTGGGGCCGCCGTACGATGTTCAACGTCGGCTATCGCTACGAGCAGGACCGCCGCGAATTCACCGTCAACAGCTTCTTCACCAAGACCCTGCGCAGCGGCTACCTGGACCAGGGCACCTTCCTGTCGCTGTCCCCGCGTGAGTATTGGGTGCGCGGCTTGGAAACCCGTTTCGCCCAAGGCTTTGACCTCGGCCCGACCAGCCATGAAGTGGGCGTCGGCTACCGCTACATCAACGAAGCCGGCCACGAGTTGCGCTACCGCACGCCGATTTCCGCCAACAACCAGCAAATCCCCAGCACCGACAGCCGCAACGACCGCGACACCCGCGGCGGCACCGAAGCCAATGCGTTCTTCGTCGATGACCGGATTGATATCGGCAAGTGGACCATCACCCCGGGCATCCGCTACGAGATGATCGAGTCCCAGCAGAGCAACAACCTGACCAACGTCAAATACAAAGGCGACTACAACACCGCGCTGCCGGCGTTGAACGTGCTCTATCACCTGACTGACGACTGGAACCTGTACGCCAACACCGAAGGTTCATTCGGCAGCGTGCAGTACAGCCAGATGCCTAACCGTGTGACCAGCGGTGAAGTGAAACCGGAAAAAGCCCGCACCTGGGAACTGGGTACCCGCTATGACGACGGCACCTTGCGCGCAGAGATCGGCGCGTTCCTGATCAACTTCGACAACCAGTATGAAAGCAACCAGACCAACGATTCGGTGATCGCCCGCGGCGAAACGCGCCACCAGGGTATTGAAACCAGCGTCAACTACGCCCTCGATGGCTTGAGCCCGGCGTTGGCCGGTTTCGATGTGTACGCTACCTACGCCTACGTCGACGCCACCATCCGCGAAGACGGCCCGAACAAAGGCAACCGCGTGCCCTTCTCGTCCAAGCACAAGGGCACCCTTGGCGTGGGTTACACCGAAGGGCGCTGGAAACTCAATGTGGACAGCAGCTATCAGAGCAGCCAGTTCGCCGACAACGCCAACACTCAGGCAGAAAGTGCTGACGGCGCCAACGGTCGAATCCCCGGCTACATGCTGTTCAGCAGCCGCGCAGCCTATGACTTCGGCCCGCAACTTTCGGATCTGAATGTGGCGGTCGGCGTGAAGAACATCTTCAACACGCAGTACTTCACCCGCTCGTTCGACGACAACAACAAGGGCAAATACGTGGGTGAGCCGCGTACGCTGTACGTGCAGACCTCTATCGCGTTCTAACTGCCCGCCAGGCAACTGGGGGTGGCGGCGACCAGAGCGTCGATTGCACAACGCGTCTTGGCCGGCATATGCACGGCTGTCGGCCAGATCACATGGATCGGCGCAGGTTGCTCGCGATAGCCGGGCAACACCGCGACCAACTGCCCCCGCAGCACATAGTGCGCAATCAACCAACTCGGCAACCAGGCCAGGCCGACGCCCGCGATGGCGGCATCGGCCACCGCCTGGAGGTCGTCCATCATCAACGGCGAGGCCACGGGATTGCGCTGCGAGGTCGTGCTGCGATAGGCAATGCCGCGATGGCCGGCAAGGTCTTCGATGCATTCAATCGGCCCGACGCGCTGCAAGTACGCCGGTGACGCCGCCAGCCCAACGGCCTGTTCGCCCAGGCGACGTGCACTGAGGCGGTCGGTGTCGGGCAGCGGGCCGATCCGCACAGCGACGTCGAAGCCTTCCTGTGCCAGGTCCACCAGCCGATCGGCGAAGCTGATCTCGATCTCCAGTTCCGGATAGCGCGCCATCAACCCCCACAATGCCGGGGCCGCGTAGTGATGCCCGAAGGCCAGTGGCAAACTCGCCCGCAAGCGGCCGCGTGGGTGTTGCCGGCCGCTTTCCAGCACCGATTCGGCCGCCTCGAGTTCCGCCAACGCGCGCAGGCAATGCTCGTAGTACGCCTGGCCGTCCTCGGTCAGACGCTGGCGGCGGGTGGAGCGCTGCAACAGGCATGTGCCCAGGCGCGCTTCCAATCGCGCCAGGCCCTTGCCGACCGCAGAGCGGGTGAGGTTCAGCCGTTCGGCTGCCCCGGTCAGGTTGCCGCTTTCGACGATGTGCAGAAACAGCTCAACGCCATCAAAACGCGGTGTCGTCATGGCTCTATTGTCGCCCTGAATTCCCTTATTAGCGGAAAACTTATCACGAATAACGAAACAGATTCCCCTGAAAATAACACGACACTTCATCCACAGGAGAATCCCATGCCACCCGCCGCCACTTTAACTACCGCCAGCCCCCCGCGTACCGCCAGGAATGGGCTGGCCCTCACGGCCGTGTGCCTTGTCGCCCTGATGTTCGGCCTGGAGATTTCCAGCGTGCCGGTGATCCTGCCGACGCTCGAGCGGGAGTTGGGCACGGGCTTCCAGGACGCCCAGTGGATCATGAACGCCTACACCCTGGCCTGCACCAGCGTGCTGATGGCAGCGGGCACATTGGCCGACCGCTTTGGCCGTCGTCGCATGCTGGTGCTGTGCCTGTGGGTGTTTGGCCTGGCTTCACTGGCCTGCGGGCTGGCCGAGGATGCCTCGCTGCTGATCACGGCGCGGTTTATCCAGGGCATCGGTGCCGGGGCGATGATGATTTGCCAATTCGCCATCCTCTCGCACCTGTTCCGCGAACCGGCAGCACGGGCACGGGCGTTTGCGATATGGGGCGTGATTGCCGGCGTGGGCCTGGGCTTCGGGCCGATGATCGGCGCATTGATCCTGGCGGTGGCGGATTGGCGCTGGGTGTTCCTCGTACATGTGCCGCTCACCCTGTTCACCCTGGTGCTGCTGCGCATCAGCGTGCAGGAATCCCGCGACCCGGCCGCCCATCGCCTGGACATCGCCGGCATGCTCACCCTGACCCTGTCGGTGTTTGCCCTGGTGTACTTCATCACCCAAGGCAGCGAACACGGTTTCGGCACACCGGCCATGCTCGGTTGGGCGGCGTTGTCGGTGCTCGGCCTGCTGCTGTTCATCACGGTCGAGCTTCGCAGTGCGCACCCGATGTTCGACTTCTCGGTGTTCCGCATCCAGCGGTTCAACGGCGCGTTGATGGGTTCGATCGGCATGAACTTCAGCTTCTGGCCGTTCATGATCTACCTGCCGTTGTACTTTCAGGCAGGCCTGGGTTACGACACCTTGACCACCGGCGCCGCTCTGCTCGCCTATACCCTGCCGACCTTGCTGGTACCGCCACTGGCCGAGCGCCTGGCCCTGCGCTATGGCGCCGAACGCATCATCCCCCTCGGCCTGGGCCTGATGGGCGCGGGCTTTCTGGCCATGGCCGCCGTCAACGGCGCCGAGCACCCACGTATCGGGCTGGTGCTGCTCAGTTGCGTGATCGCCGGCGCAGGCCTGGCGCTGACCAACTCGCCCACCACCAATACCACCACCGGCTCGGTATCGGCCGACCGCGCGGGCATGGCCTCCGGCATCGACCTCAGTGCGCGGCTGATCACCCTGGCGCTCAACATTGCCCTGATGGGGTTGGTGCTGTTGCTGGGGATCAGCCATCACCTGGCCGAGATGCTGCCCGCCACCACGGCAATGGATTGGCCGGTTATCAGTCAAAACATTGCCGCAGGAAAACTCGAATCGATGGGGCTGACAGTCAACGACACCCAGGCGGCACTGCGCCACGGGGCCGGTTGGGCGATGCTGTTTGCCGGGTTGGGTGCTGGCGGGCTGGCGCTGTTGAGCCGGTATTTTTTCCGACGCGGCGCCTGAACGAAAACGGGCCTGCAGATGCAGGCCCGTTTGCAGGGGGTGAAAAGAACGTCAGCCGTTGATGACCGCGTTTTCGTTTTCCAGGAATTCCTGTTCCAGCGCGTCTTCGTTCACTTTGTTGATGGGCTGGTTTTTCGCGGCAGCGCGGGGCTTGCCTTGCAGTCGACCAAACAGATGTTCCAATGCGTGATCCAGCTTGGTGGCCGCGCTGTCAATCGCTTGTTCCAGGGTATCGCCCTTGGCGGACACCGACAGCGGTTGATGGCCTTTTGGCCGCGCTTCCAGTCGGCAACTTAAATCGTGGGGACCGGGCTTATCGCCGTTCTCATCCCGCAGGTAGACCTCCACTCGGGTCAGGTCTTCTTCATAACGTTCGAGCGTGCTCTCAATGGTAGTACGTACCCACTCCTCCAGTCGGATGCTGCTTTCAATATGGTTATCGCTATTGACTTGGATTTGCATAGTTCTTCCCTTATTTCAGCTAGCTCGCGAGAGGTCACAAACTGCAACACCGGGGTGGTGAAACCATGACCTCTTGATTACACAATTGAGCAGCTAGAGAAACATTTCAACCCCTTTGCAAAGATAAATCCCACATTACAAATTAACCCTGACGACGAGCAGAAACGCTGTTAGGGTGGGGAGTTAGTTACATCTTCTTACGCCACGCGATCCTCACAATTGCCCCTCTCCCAGGGGGTGCAATGCGCGAAAAATCCCTGCTTCCTCTACCAGCCAGTCATGCACCGCGCGCACGCCCGGATGGCTCAGCGCGCCCGGCGCGTACAGCAGCACATAGCGTTTGTGGTTGGGCACCGCGAGGCCAAACGGCACGATCAAGGTGCCGCGCTCCAGTTCATCGTTGAGCAAGGTGCGTCGCGCAATCGCCACGCCCATGCCGGCGATGGCAGCTTCGATGGTCAGGTGGTTGCGGTTGAAGGTGTGGCCACGGCGAACATCGGCGTCGTGGTAGCCAATGGCATTCAGGTAGAACTCCCACTCCGCATACTCATAACTCCCACGCCAGGCGGTAATGTCATGCAGCAGCGGGAAATGCACGAGATCGGCCGGCCCGTGCAAGGGCGGTCGACCCCGCAACAGGCTGGGGGCGCAGACCGGGAAAATCTGCTCATCCAGCAGGGCTGTGGATAACAGGCCGGGGTAGCTGCCGTCGTTGAGGTCAATGGCCAGGTCAAAGTCGCCCTCGTGCAGGGCGATGCTACTGTCCTCGGCAACCATACGCAGTTGGATATCCGGGAAGCGCTGCTGCAAGCGCGGTAAGCGTGGGGTCAGCCATTTGCCGAGAAATGATGGAATCGAGCGCAGGCGAAGCGTGCCGCTGATCATCCCCGCATCCAGCCGCTGCAACTCGGCGTCGATGCTGCCGTAGGCCTCCCCCACCGTTGCCGCCAGGCGCTGGCCCTCGGCACTCAGCTCCACCCCCCGTGCCCGTCGATGAAACAGCCGAAACCCCAGGCGCTCCTCCAACTGGCGGATTTGCTGGCTCACCGCCCCCGGCGTGATGTGCAGTTCTTCGGCGCAGCGGGTGAACGACAGATGCCGGGCAGCGCAGGAAAACACGTGCAACCAGACATAAGTCTGGCCATGGAGAGGGCGAGCCATAGAGTTTAGTCCTGCTAAAGGGTGTCTTAGGATAATTCGTTGGTCAGTGCCGATCTAGAGGCTCAGTATCGCGCCAATTGCGCTCGTCCTACAAAACATGGCAGCGATTCCTACTCCATTTCTTGTAAGGCTTTAGCATGGCTATCAGTGTTTTCGATCTATTCAAGGTGGGCATCGGCCCTTCCAGCTCCCATACCGTCGGCCCCATGCGCGCGGCGGCGACCTTCGCCCGGGCCCTGAGCGACCAGCACCTGCTGAGTGAAACGCGCCGGGTCGAAGTGCGCCTGTATGGCTCGCTGTCCGCCACTGGTGTCGGCCACGCCACCGACCGCGCCTGCGTCATGGGCCTGATGGGCGAATGGCCGGATCAGGTCGATCCCACTTCGATCAACACGCGAATCCAACAGCTGCGCGAGTCCGGACGGTTGTTGCTGGCCGGTCAACAGGAAATTGCTTTCAACTGGCAAAGAGACCTCCTGCTGCTGGACGAAAGTCTGCCCTACCACCCCAACGCCATGTCCCTGCACGCCTACGGCGACAACGGTCTGCTCAGCGAGCAGACCTATTATTCGGTGGGTGGCGGTTTCATCATCGAAGCCGCTGAAGCGGCTTCGGGCATCGCGCCGGCCAACGATGTGCAATTGCCCTACGACTTCTCCAGCGCCGTCGAGCTGCTGGCCCTGTGCAACAAACACGGCCTGCGGGTTTCCGAATTGATGATGGCCAACGAACGCGCCTGGCGCAGCGATGAACAGATCCGCAGCGGCCTGCTGCATATCTGGTCGGTGATGCGCGAATGCGTGGAACAAGGCCTGCGCCACGAAGGCATCCTGCCCGGTGGCCTGCACGTGCCACGGCGTGCAGCGAAATTGCACCGCAGCCTGTTGGAAATCGGCAAACCCAATGTGATCACCTCGACCTTGTCGGCCATGGAATGGGTCAACCTGTTCGCCCTCGCCGTCAACGAAGAAAATGCCGCGGGCGGGCGCATGGTCACGGCGCCGACCAATGGCGCAGCGGGGATCATCCCGGCGGTGCTGCATTACTACATGAAGTTCAATGCCGACGCATCTGACGACGATGTGGTCAATTTCTTCCTGGCCGCCGCAGCCGTCGGCATTCTGTGTAAGAAAAACGCCTCGATCTCCGGTGCCGAAGTCGGTTGCCAGGGCGAAGTCGGTTCAGCCTGCGCCATGGCCGCCGCCGGCTTGGCCGACATCCTCGGCGCCACCCCCGAGCAACTGGAAAACGCCGCCGAAATCGGCCTGGAACACAACCTCGGCCTGACCTGCGACCCGGTCGGCGGCCTGGTGCAGGTGCCGTGCATCGAGCGCAATGCCATCGCCGCGGTCAAGGCCATCAACGCCACGCAAATGGCCCTGCGCGGTGACGGCAAGCACTTCATTTCCCTCGACCGGGTGATCCGCACCATGCGCGATACCGGCGCCGACATGCACGACAAATACAAAGAAACTTCACGGGGCGGCCTGGCGGTCAGCTGGGTGGAGTGCTGATTGCGCTGTCAGCGATCGTTTTTTCCGTGTTGCCCTGAAACGGATCACCGATTTCAATAACAACATAGACCCCATGTGGGAGGGGGCTTGCTCCCGATAGCGGTGCATCAGCCAAGTATTCATTGGCTGATGCACCGCTATCGGGAGCAAGCCCCCTCCCACATAAGGAGCTCATTGTTTGACAGCTCGCTGTACGGCACGCCCTTTGCTGTACAGCTCATGAGGTAAACGGAATTTGTACAACCTCAGCGACGGAGTGGCCGGTGGTCAGGCAACGCGAACTAATCACGACACCGGTCGTCAATGACTGCATGTTCTTATCAGGCGGTAACGCACCATGGACAATCCTTTTCAGATCATCACCGACACCTTCACCCCAAAATACCGCGTCAACCTGAGCATCCAACGGCTCGACGGCAGCATCATGCTCACCCTCTCGGATGAGACGGGCGTAGTGGCCAAACGCATGATCAGCGCCGAACAACGCAACGACCCGCAACGGCTCAAACGCCTGGTGCAAAGCATTCAATTCGGCATCGCCATCGAGCAGGGCCACAGCGCCATGGAGATCCTGGCGGTGATGACGGACGGCGACAGCCACAAACTGCTGCAGCGGCCACCGACCCGCCCCCTGCCCTTCAGCGTCGGGCTTTAAAGCTCACCCTTCTCGGTTTCCAGGCTCGCCTCGCCCTTGCGACGCGGGCCTTCGACCTTCACCGACGGGAACGCCGACGACGCGTAGCGCACCACCAGAATCGCAAACGCCAACAGCAGAATCCCACCGCACAGGTAGATGATGCCGAGGTCGGGCGGGTTGTGGTGGGACACATTGGAGATCAACAGCCGCGTGAGCGCGGTGATCGCCACGTAGATCAGGAAACGCACCGGCATGTGGTTGGTCTTGAAGTAAATCCCGACCATCGCGCCCAATTCCAGGTAGATGAACAGCAGCAGGATGTCATCGATCTTGATGTGCCCGTTCTCCAGCATCCCCAGGAATTCCATCACCGCTGCCCAGGCGGTCACCGCACCGATGGCGAACAACGCCAGGTAATGGAACGACTCGACAAACAGGTTCCCCAGGGACTCGGCCAGCCCATGGACTTGATGGCGCAGCTTTTCGGCCCAATTAAATTTCACGATGGTGCTTCCTTAGGTCGGTTCGACCGGATAATGCGGGTTGGACGTGACGGTTGTTCTGCATGCAGAAAAAAGGCCAGAGGCGGGAAGTGAGATGGTGGCCGCTTGATATGAGGCACTTATTCGGGGGGGAGGGGTTAAAAGCTTGGCCTTGATCAGTGCGTTCATTTCGCTCATGACTTGTTCATGAGCGACTCCAGGGCGAGGGTCATCCAAAGCTTCTTGCACTTTGGTCCGAAACCAAAGGTCGTAGGACGCTTCGGAATCAATGCCTTGCGCAATTTCAGGAAATTCACTTTTCAAAGGTATGAACGCCTATATCTGTGGCGAGCGAGCTTGCTCGCGTTGGGGTGCGAAGCTCCCCCCAACCTGTCACCGAGATTTATCTGGAAGAACACCTTCGCCTGACTCGGGGCTGCTGCGCAGCCCAACGCGAGCAAGCTCGCTCGCCACAACAGGCTCGCTAGGCAAAGGTATTGGTGAGTCCTCAGGCAGGTGCGACTTGCTCCAGTGCCCGGTCGACCAGCAGACCGCTCATTTCCACCAACTGGTGAATCGCCAAAACCAGGCTTCGCTGTGGCCCATCAAGATCAAATGCCAGCGTACTGGCCATTTCACGGACGCTGTTTAACGTTTCGCTGGCATGGGCCAGTAGAGTTTCTTTGTCTGCGTTGGGCGTTACGTTGAAAAGCGTGACAGGCGGCTCAGGACTCAAATAATCGGTATCACGGGGAGGATTTTTTCCCATGGTGCAACTCCGCTGGTTAACTGGATAGGTTCCCTTAAATTCAAGCCGCCAAGCTCGGCCCTGCACAATCAGGACCCGGAAAAGGTAAGCCGGCGTAGGATTACCCGGCAACCTCAGCGTGTTGTCAGAAATTTCCGTTGTAGTAACCCCCTCTTTCCCGGCTACATTAAAAAACTGCTACCCAAACCCCACGGTTTGGCTTACCCTTTTAGCTGTATATAAATACAGTAGTCGCAAAAGACAACTATCGTGAAGGCATGTGAGGTGGTGAATGGCCGTCGAAGTGGTATACCGCAGCAGCCGAGATCTGGAGCGTTTGTTCATGGATAAAGCCGAAGCTGACCGTCATGACAAGATGCTTGAACTCGCTGAGTTGCTAGCAGAAGTGTTGCAAAAAGCCGTGCCGTCCCTGAGCGAACAGCAGGTGGAGGAAGCCGGGATCTACATGGCGAAGAATCGCGATGTATTTGCCAAGGCCTTCAAGAGCCAACCGGACGCGTTGTCCGAGTTGCTGAACGCGCCGGCGGAATAAAGCCCGAATTGAACAGGCCCTGAATCATGGATTCAGGGCCTTTTTAATGCGTGGTCTATTTGTAGAGCAATCGCTCGGCCAGTTCGTCCGCGACCCGTGCGGGTGAGCGTTTTTCGGCCTGGGCGTGGGCGAATATTTCCGTCAGGCGCGTGCCGATATTGGACAGGTGCGCGGTGATGGTAGGCAGCTCGGCGCCGCTGTGCTTGAGCGCGACGTAGATCAGGCCGCCGGAATTGATCACATAGTCCGGGGCGTAGAGGATGCCGCGGCCTTCGAGTTGGTCGGCCACTTGCAGGTTGGTCAGTTGTGCGCTGGCGGAGCCTGCCACGGCGGCGCAGCGGAGCTGGCCGACGCTCTGGCGGTTGAACACGGCGCCCAGGCCGCAGGGTGCGAGGATGTCGCACGGGGTGCTGAGCAAGGCGTCGTTGGCGATGGGATGCGCGCCGAGCTGTTCCATGGCCAGCTGCACCTTGCCGTGGTCGATGTCGCTGACCAGCAGCTCGGCGCCGGCGGCGTGCAGTTGTTCGGCCAGGGCGAAGCCCACGTTGCCCAGGCCCTGGATGGCCACGCGCAAGCCTTCGAGGTTGTCGCTGCCCAGGCGGGCCATGGCGGTGGTGCGGATACCGGCGAACACGCCCATGGCGGCATGGGGCGAAGGGTCGCCGGCGGCGGTGGTGCTGGTAACGAAGCGAGTGTGCTGGGCGATGCAGTCCATATCGGCGACCGAGGTGCCGCTGTCGGTGGCGGTGATGTAGCGACCGTCGAGTTGCTCGATGCAACGACCGAAGGCTTCAAACAGCGCCGCACGGTTTTCCACATGGGCGGGGCGCAGGATCACTGCCGTACCGCCACCCACCGGCAACCCGGCCAGGGCGGCTTTGTAGCTCATGCCTTGGGCCAGGCGCGCGGCATCTGCCACGGCGCTTTCGTCGTCGGGGTAAGCGAGGTAGCGGCAGCCGCCCAAGGCAGGGCCCAGGCGGCTGTTGTGGATGGCTATGACCGCCTTCAACCCCGTCACCGGGTCGATGCTCAGGTGCAGCGATTCAAGGCGGGTGCTGTGCATGAGAGCAAACATCGTCGAGCTCCCGAATCACTTCTTGTGTCGCCAAGTATAGGCTTGCGGCAGAAAACTGCCGAAGTGCGCTGGAATAAGCCGTCCGGTTTTGTAGGTCTTGTGACATAAGCGGATAGGATATTTCTTAAGCCACTGGACGAAAATTCCCAGCAAGGCTAAAACGGGGGCATTCGCCGGAGAATGCAATGAATCCCCGTCACGCTTTTTTCGCCTGCCTGGAACGTTCGCCCCCCGCGCTGTTTGAAGCCGCGCTGTGGATCGCCGCCGAGCATGACCCGGCGGTGCAACCGGCGTTGATCATGCAGGACCTGAAACTGCTCGAGCAACAGGTCAGCCTGGGCATGCCCCTGCTGCCGGCGGATGAACTGGGCCAACCCTTGCTGCGACGCATGAATGACCTCGGCTTCGCCCAGGATGACTTCACCCCGCTGCGCCCCGCCGCCGCCCTGCTGGACAAGGTGTTGCAACGCAAACGCGGGCAGCCCCTGGCCATGGGGTTGATTGCCATGGAGCTGGCGCGACGCCTGGGCATTCCCATGGTCGGCGTCAACTTTCCCGGCCACTTCCTGCTGCGGGTGCCCGGTGCCGATCACCTGCTGGACCCCTGCGGCGGACGACGCCTGTACCCCAACGATTGCCGCGAGCTGCTGCAACGCCAGTATGGCCCCAACCTCAAGTTGCAGGTCGACCACTTGCACACCGCCGAACCCCGTTCGATCCTGCAACGGCTGTCCCGCAACCTGCGCCAGTTGCACCTGGCCAATGACAACCCCCTGGCCGCGCTGATCGACGCCGAGCGCGTGCTGGAACTGGGCAATGCCAGCGCTGCCGATTACCTCGCACGGGCCAGCCTGTATCAACGCCTGGACTGCCCCAACGCCGAGCGCTTCGACCTTGAACACGCGCTGATGCTCAGCGAAGACCCAATCCAACGCCTGCGCCTGACTGAACGCCTGGGGCACCTGCCGCCCAACTCCGTGGTGCATTGAACCCACTGCTCTCAAGCGCCTATTTCCCTGTGGTGAGCGGCCTTCTGTGGTGAGCGGGCTTGCCCCGCGCTGGAGTGCGAAGCGCTCCCACGATTTTTAGGGCCGCTACGCAGCCCAGCGCGGGGCAAGCCCGCTCACCACAGTGATCCTGCTCGATGTAGATGCAACATCTTCAGTGATTGGCCGGTACCTTGAGGATATCGCCGTGCAAAGAGCTCTTCGGCGCGTCAGGCGCGGGCGAGCGCACTTGAATGATCAACAACACCGCGATCACCGCCGGAATCGCGCAGAAGAAGAAAATCTGCTGCACCGGAATATGCATCGCCAGCAGCATGCTGCCCAGCAACGGGCCCAGGATCGAGCCGAAGCGCCCTACACCCAATGCCCAACCCGTACCAGTGGCGCGTACATGCGCCGGATAAAAATTGCTGGCGAAAGCATTAAGGGTCAGTTGCCCGCCGATGATGCAAAACCCGGCGGCAAACACACAGGCCACCAGATAGCGCGGATTGTCGTGGTTCAGCCCCAGCAGCACGGTACACACCGCCGCTGCCGCCAGCACGCCGGACAACAGCCGCACCTTGTGCTTCAATCGATCGGCAAACCAGGCCATGCCGATGGCACCCAAGGTGCCGGCGAACAGGAACATCGAGGTCACCAGGTTGGCTTCACTCAACGCCAGGCCACTTTCCAGCAGCAGCGACGGCAACCAGCTGATCATGAAATACAGCAGGATCAGGCTGACAAAGAAGGTCGCCCAGATCAGCACGGTCGGGCGTGCATAGCCATGGCGAAACAGCTCCACCACCGTCAACGGGCTGCCCTGCTCGTGGCGGTTTTCTTCCTCGCCCGCCAGCGGCGCACGCCACCCAGGCAACATGCGCGCGGTGACCTTATGCAAGCGTGCATACGGCGGCGCATCGCGCAGCAGGCGCGGCAGGGATTCCGGCAGCAGCCACACCAGGAAAGGGAACAGCAGCAACGGCGTCACGCCGCCGGCAAGAAACACCGCCTGCCAGCCAAAGCCGTCGATAAATCCTGCGGCCACAAACCCACCGGCTGCGCCGCCGAACGAGAAACCGCACGCCGCCAACGTCACCATCAAGGTGCGCAAACGTGGCGGGGAATAGTCCGACATCAACGCCATGGCACTGGGCATCGCGCCGCCCATGCCGATACCGCAAATAAAGCGCGCCGCCATCAGCGTTGTCAGCGAGCTGGCGAAGATCATCAACACCGTGAGGCTGGCATAGATCAGCACGCAGCCCAGCAGGATGCGGCGTACGCCAAAGCGGTCGGCCAGGGGTGTCACCAGCAACGAGCCCACGGTCAGCCCCAGCAGGTTGGCACTGAACACCGGTCCGAACGCGGCCTTTTCCAGCCCCCAATCCGACGCCAGCGCCGGCACCACATAACCCAGCACCTGGGCATCGTAGCCATCGGTTACCAGCAACAAGGCCAGCAACAGGAGAATCAACCACTGGTAGCGCGACACCGGACGGGCATCGAGTGCCGCGCGAAAGCTGGCAATCTGATTGTGCATCGCAAGGTACCTGTTTTTATTATTGTGCTCACGCTCTGCGTGGGCACGATCACTCAGGAGTGTCGGGTTGATTGGCCGGATGGGCCTGGATAAATGCCGGATGCTGCGCCGCCAACGCCGCCACCCTGCCGATGCGTGGATACGCCCCCAACGGCACCTTGAAGCGCTCCGCCGCATACAGTTGGGGAATCAGGAAGGCATCGGCCATCCCCGGCTGCTCGCCGAAGCAATAGCCCTTATCGCCAATCAACTGTTCCACCGCACCCAGCCCCTGGCTGATCCAATGCCCGATCCACTCCAGCACCTGCGCCTCGTCATGTCCCCACTGACGCAACAGGTTCTGGGTGCTGGAGTTGTGCAGCGGGTGAATATCGCAGCCGATGATCGACGCCACTGCGCGTTCATGGGCACGGGTGGCCATGTCCTTGGAAAGCAGCGGCGCCTGTGGATAACGTTCGTCCAGGTATTCAATGATCGCCGCGGACTGAATCAGCAGCTCGCCGTCATCGGTGCGCAAGGCCGGAACGCGACCTTGGGGGTTGATGGCCAGGTATTCGGGCTGGCGATTGGCGCCACCCGCCGGCACCAGCAGGTTGACGGGCACCGCAGTGAAAACCAGGCCCTTGAGCGCAAGGGCGATGCGCACCCGGTAGGACGCCGTAGAGCGGTAGTAGGTATAGAGTTCCATCGCCCTGCCCTCCTAGCGCGCCGAGACCACAGTGCCACGGCATTCGCCGAAGCCGATGGAGGCGAAGCCTTCACGGTTGCAGCGGGCGCGCAGGATGACTTCATCGCCATCCTCCAGGAACCGGCGCACTTCGCCGGAAGGCAGCTCGATGACCTTCTTGCCGCCTTCGGTCATCTCCAGCAGGCTGCCGAACTGCCCGGCCTCAGGACCCGACAACGTCCCCGAACCAAACAGGTCGCCGGCCTGCAATTGGCAGCCGTTGACGCTGTGGTGCGCCACCAATTGCGCGACGGTCCAGTACATATGCAGGCTGTTGCTCAGGGCCAGGCGATGGGCCGGCAGGTTCTGTTCGCGCATGGCGGCGGTGGTCAACAGCACCTCAAGTTCGATATCCAAGGCGCCAGCGGCCTGGTCACGCTTATCCAGCAGGTACGGCAGTGGCTGCGGATCGCCTTCGGGCCGCGCCGGCTGTGCTTTGCGGAACGGTTCCAGGGCTTCGGCCGTGACCACCCACGGTGAAATGCTGGTGATGAAGCTCTTGGACAGGAACGGGCCCAGCGGCTGATATTCCCAGGCCTGGATGTCCCGCGCCGACCAGTCATTGAGCAGGCAGAAACCGGCGATATGCTCGGCTGCATCGCCGATGGCAATCGAGTCGCCGATGGCGTTGCCCTGGCCGATCCAGATGCCCAGCTCGAGTTCGTAGTCCAGGCGCGCGCAGGGGCCGAAGCTTGGTTCGGTCTGGCCGGCCGGCAAGGTCTGGCCTTTGGGACGACGGACGTCAGCACCCGAGGGGCGAATGGTCGAGGCGCGGCCGTGATAACCGATCGGCACGTACTTGTAGTTCGGCAACAGCGGGTTATCCGGGCGGAACAGTTTGCCGACGTTTTGCGCGTGCTCGATGCCGACGTAGAAGTCGGTGTAGTCGTTGATCTTCGCCGGCAGGTGCATCTGGCAATCGGCGGCGCGGTGCAGCACCTGCGCTTCACGGGCCTGCAGCTTGCTGCCCTCGGCGAGCAGCTCCAGGAGGCGCTCGCGCAAGGCCACGCGCGGGCCACGGCCCAGCTCGAAAAAGGCGTTCAACTGGCCGCCCGCAGTCGCATCAACGGCGCGGCGGGCTTCGCCTTCAAACTCATCCACGGCGGCGTGCAGGTCGAGGATCGCGTCGCCAATCGCCACGCCACTGCGCGGCACCGAGCCGTTGATGCTGAACACACCCAGCGGCAGGTTTTGCAGGGGGAAATCACGGTGACCATTGGCGGAGGCTACCCAACTGCGGGTAGGGGTTGGCTGCGTCATGGGTTATCTCCGGTTCGGGTTGAAGGTGACGGGCAACGAGGCCCAGCACGCGTCATAGGAAGGTTGCAGTTGCGGGCACTCCAGGGCGAACTGAGTGGGACGCAGCACTTGGCTGGTCTCGAACATGAAGGCCATGGTGTTATCGATCTTGTGCGGTGCCAGGTCCACGTTGATGGCCTTGGTGCAGGTCTCGCCGTCCGGGCCGTGGGCGCTCATGCAGCTGTGCAGCGACGCGCCACCGGGCAGGAAGCCTTCGGCCTTGGCGTCGTAGGCGCCCTGGATCAGGCCCATGTACTCGTTCATCAGGTTGCGGTGGAACCACGGCGGACGGAAGGTGTTCTCGGCCACCATCCAGCGCGGCGGGAAGATCACGAAGTCGAGGTTGGCCAGGCCGTGCACGCTGGTGGGCGATGTCAATACGGTGAAGATCGACGGATCGGGATGATCGAAACTCACGGTGCCAAGGGTGTTGAAGCGGCCCAGGTCGTATTTGTACGGCACGTTATTGCCGTGCCAGGCCACCACGTTCAGTGGTGAATGGTCCAGCTCGCACGCCCACAGTTCACCGAGGAATTTCTGCACCAGCGTGGTCGGTTGCCTGAGGTCTTCGTAGTGGGCCACCGGGGTGAGGAAGTCACGCGGATTGGCCAGGCCGTTGCTGCCGATAGGCCCCAGGTCCGGCAGGCGCAGCGGCGCGCCATGGTTTTCGGCGACGTAACCGCGCGCCTGTGCATCCAGCAGTTCGACACGAAATTTGAGGCCACGGGGCAACACGACAATGTCCAGCGGCTCGACGTCCAGCACCCCCAGTTCGGTGGCGATGCGCAGGCGGCCCTGCTCGGGCACGATCAACAGTTCGCCGTCGGCATTGAAGAACACGCGGTCCATCGAGCGGTTGGCGCGGTAGGTGTAGATGCTGATGCCTGAGGGTTTTTCCGCCCCTGAGTTGGCCACCATGCCGACCAGGCCGTCGATAAAGTCCGTCGGCTCACTCGGAATATCCAACGGGTTCCAACGCAGGCGATTGGGCGTCACCGTCCCCAACGGGCCGCCGGCCAGCTGCCGCTCCAGCTTGACGAACGCCGGGTGATTGGCCGATGGCTGGATGCGGTACAGCCAGGTGCGGCGGGCTTCGCTGCGCACCATGGTGAAGGCGGTGCCGGAAAACAGTTCGGTATACAGCCCGTAGGGTGCTTTTTGCGGAGAGTTCTGGCCGACCGGCAAGGCGCCGGGCAGGGCTTCGCTGGCGAATTCATTGCCGAAGCCCGACAGGTATTCGAGGTTCATGGATCATCCTCAAGGCGGAAGTTGTTTTTATCGTAATCCAGTTACGCATAACGTAATTTGATCACTATCGACCGTCAAGCTATAAAGACGCCCATTCATCTCTCGGATTCTCGCCCCTCCATGGAAAAGCCCCGCGACACCGGTAAACAGAAAGTCCGCTCGGCCGAAGTGGGCACCGACATCCTCAAGGCCCTGGCCGAACTGTCGCCCTCCACGTCGTTGTCGCGGCTGGCCGATCATGTGCAGATGCCGGCGAGCAAGGTGCATCGTTATTTACAGGCGCTGATCGCCTCGGGTTTTGCCGAACAGAACGCCGCCACCAACCATTACGGCCTGGGGCGCGAAGCATTGCGCGTGGGCCTGGCCGCACTGGGCAGCATGGACGTGCTGAAAGTCGGCGCGATGCCCCTGGCAGAGCTGCGCGACGAGTTGAATGAAACCTGCTTCCTGGCGGTATGGGGCAACCAGGGCGCGACGGTGGTGCAGATCGAACCGGCAGTACGCGCGGTGACGGTGGTGACGCAATTGGGGTCGGTGTTGCCCCTGCTCAGTTCGTCCACCGGGCTGGTGTTCAGTGCCTTCCTGCCGTCGCGGGAAACCGTCGAGTTGCGTGAGCGTGAAATCCAGGCCGGCACCGCCCATGCCCTCGCCGACGACCAGGCCTACGCCACCACCTGCGAACAAATCCGCAACCGTGGCCTGCACTTTGTGCATGGCCTGCTGATGCCGGGGGTGGATGCGTTGTCGGCGCCGGTGTTCAACGCGGTCGGGCAAGTGGCAGCGGTGATGACCGTGGTCGGCCCCACCTCGCTGTTCCACGCCGACGAAGATGGCCCGGCGGCGCAGCGTTTGCTGGCGGCGACCCAGGCCGTGAGTTGGCGGATGGGCTACCAGCCCTGAGCTAGTCGTGCCACTGGGCCAGCGCCAACGCCATGCGGTTCTCGAGGGCGCGGACAGGGGCTGCGTCGCTGACGTAGTTATTACTGATCATCGAAAACACCAGGCGCCGTCCCTCGGCATCGGTGATATAGCCGCTCAGCGATGATACGCCGGCCATGGAGCCGGTCTTGGCGTGCAGGTTGTTTTCCGCAGCCGTCCCGCGCAGTCGATAACGCAGGCTGCCGCCGGTCATACGGTCGGCATTGCCGGCAATCGGCAAGGCGTTGTACCAGGCGTCGAACCAGGGTTGCTTGGCGGTGACCAGCAGCAGGTCCGTCAGGTTCTGCGCCGACACCAGGTTGCGCCGCGACAAACCTGAGCCATCCACCTGGCTGAGCGTCGCCGGGTCCAGGCCCTGGCGCTGCATGAACGCCGCTACCGCTACCACGCCCGCCGCAGCCGTACCCGCGTTGGCCGTTTTGCGGCCCATGGCCTTGAGCAACGCTTCGGACATGTTGTTGTTCGAGAGCTTGAGCAGCGGTGTGATCAAGTCCTGTAACGGCGCCGATTGATGCTCCGCCAACACTGTCGCCGTCGCGGGGCTGGCGCCGCCGATCACGCGCCGGCCCAGCACCTGGATGCCCTGCTGCGCCAAGGCCTGCTCAAACAGATTGGCCACCAGTTGCGTCGGTTCCCACACACTCACCCACTGCCGACTTTGCTTGCCCGGGGCGAGCGCGCCGCTGAGTTGCAGCAGGTTGGTACCGTGCTGGCGGGTAATGGCGTAGCTGTTGCCGGGGCCGCTGACGGCACGGTTGCTCAGTTGCACGTAGTCGGTGGACGGGCTCAGCATCACGCTTACTGGCTGGCCGAGCGCGACGGGCGCCTTCGCGGTGACAAGCAAGGTGCCCGCGTCAAAATCCGCATTGGGAGACACCGTCAATGCCGAAATCTGCGCGCCGTAGTAGGTGCTTTCATCGTCTTGCGCCCAATCCACGCCCAGGCGCTCGGCGTCGAACCAGGTGTCGTCGAAAACCAGGTCGCCTTGTACCTGGCGCACGCCCCGGCTCGCCAACTGGGCGGCCAATGCCTGGTAGTCGACGAACTGCGTGGTCGGGTCGCCGAGGCCGCGCAGGTACAGGTTGCCGGCCAGGCGCTCGCCTTGCCGGGTGCCGTTGCTCAACAGCTGGGTGGAAAAACGGTATTGCGGCCCCAGCACATCCATCGCCGCAGCGGTGGTGAGCAACTTAAGGTTGGAAGCCGGAATCAGACGGGTGCGCGGGTTGTGCTGATAGAGGGTACTGCCGCTGCGGGCGTCGCGCACCATGATAGAAACCGTGGCGCCGTTGAGGACAGGATCGGCCAACAGCTGATCCAGGGTTGAAGGCGTGGAAGGCTGCGAAACACTCGCGCAGCCGCCCAGTAAAACGCTCAGGCACAGCAGGTGCAGCCATCGTCCAAAGTGCATCAGTACTGTGTTCCGCAAAGCCATTAATGGCCGCAACGCTAACAGCTCCGTACCTTTGTGGCGAGCGGGCTTGCCCCGCGTTGGGTGGCGAAGCCGCCCTTAATGATGCCGTCGCGTTCTTTCAGGAACACCATGGAGTCTGTTTTGGGGCTGCTTCGCAGCCCAACGCGGGGCAAGCCCGCTCACCACAAGAAGCCCGCTCACCAGAGGAAGCCTGCCCACAACAAGGAGCACACTTGCCATAGGGAGCTCGCCAGGTTTTAGAACTCCAGGGTGCTGGACACCGATACCTGCCGCGCATCGCCCATGGACACAAACAAGCGACTGGCCGCCGAGGTGTAGTAAACGCGGTCGAACAGGTTTTTCACGTTGACCTGGAACTTGACCTTCTGCCCGTCGATCCTGGTGTCGTAGGTGGCGAAGGCGTCAGCCACGGTGTAGCCCGGCAGGTTGAAGTCGTTGGCGGCGTCGCCTGCGCGCTCGCCGACATAGCGCGCACCGGTGCCCACGCGCAATTGGTCGCCACCGAAGATGCTACCGAAGTCGTAGGCCACCGACAGCGAGCCGGTGTGCTTGGCCACGTTTTGCAGGCGGTTGCCTTCCAGCGTCGGGTCCTTGTCCTTGATGTCTTCGGCGTCGGTGAAGGCGTAGCTGCCGATCAGGCTCCACTTGTCGGTCAACTGGCCGCTGGCGTCCAGTTCCAGGCCACGGGAACGCACCTGCCCTGCGATGCTGTAGATGGTGTTGGCGCCGGAGCCCACCGACACCAACACATTGCGCTTGTCGATAGTGAACAACGCTGCGCTGGCGGTGATGCGCCCGGGGATGTCGAGCTTGGCGCCCAGCTCCCACGACTTGGATTCCTCCGGCGTGAGGTCACCGGTCAACGTGCTGCCATCGGCCAAGGCGGCGATGGTGGAGTTGGGTTTGAACGACTCGGTGTAGCTGCCGTAGAACGACAACTCATCGGTGTAGCGATACACCAGGCCGGCACGCGGCACCCAGGCCTGGCCGTTGCCGTCGGTGTTGGCCTTGAACGGCACGCCCTTGCCGGCGTACTGGTCATACATCTGATAGCGCGCACCGGCCACAAAGATCCACTGGTCGGTCAGGTGAATCGCGTCCTGGAAGAACAGCGAGTCGCTGCGCAACAGGTCGGTCTGGGCGCTGTCGGCGGCGCTGACGGTAGTGCCCGCGACTTCGTTGCCGTACACCGGGTTGTTGTAGTTGAACGTACCGCGCGAGTTCTGGCGAATCAGGTCGGCGCGGTAGATCTTGCGGTACTCGTCGTCCAGGCCGAACACCAGGTCATGCTGCATGCCCAGCACATTGACCTTGCCTTCCAGGCTGGCCGTGGCGAAACGGTCGGTGGTGATCGCACCTTTGGTGCCGTCCATCTTGCGGGTCAGGGTGCCGTTGGTATTTACCGCGCTGACACGCACCTGGCTGGCATCATAGGTCTCACGGTTCCAGCTGTAGCCGAAATGGGCTTTCCAGTCGTCGTTCAAGTCGTGGTCGGCTTCAAAGCGGTACAGGTCGGAACGCCCTTCCATGTTGTTGAACGGCTCGTCCAGACGGCGAGTGGCCGGGATGTCCAGCGGGTGGTTGGACTTGTCGATGGCGGTGCCGCGGTCGAACGGCGAGAGAAATTCGCGGTGTTCGTAGGCGAACAACAACTTGGTTGAATCGCCGTACCAGGCCAGGGACGGCGCCACCAGCGACTCGCGGTGGGTGCCGAAATTGCGCCAGTAGTCTTCGTCTTCATGGTCGACGATCAGGCGATAGGCCAGGCCCGAGTCACCGATCGGCCCGGTGGTGTCGAGGCTGCCACCGCTGCCGTTCTTGCCGTTGCCGAAGGTGGAGCCGCGCACGGTCAGGGCTGTGGATTGGGTCAGCTCGGGCTTTTTGCTGACGATATTCACCACGCCGCCCGGGTCCTGGATGCCATACAGCAGCGAGGACGGGCCCTTGAGCACTTCGACACGCTCCGCCGTGGCGTTCAACGCACGGCCCTGCACCACCGGCATGCCGTCGCGCATGATCGAGCCGTTACGGTTGTCGCCAAAGCCGCGCAGCATCACCGCGTCCTGGGTGCTGGCCAGGGTGTTGGCCTGGGTGATGCCGCTGATGTTGCCCAGGGCGTCATCCAGATTGCGCGGGGTCTGGTCGCGCAGCACTTGGGCGGGGACCACGTTGACGGTCTGCGGGGTTTCCAGCAGCAAGGCACGGGAGCGCATCACCGAGCTGGTGGGCGGCGGCTGGTAGCTGGTGCTGTCCTGGGGTTGGCCGATGCCACTGATGGTGGTAGCGCCGAGGTTGACCGCGCCGTCGGTCGGCAGCGGCTCAAGCGCCAGGGTGCGGGCGTCGATCTGGCGGAAGGTGAACCCGGAGTTGCCCAGCAGGCGTTGCAAGGCCTGCGTCGCGCTCATCTGCCCGCTGACCGCCGGGGCGCTGAGGCCGTAGGGCGCTTCATCGGTGTAGATCACACTGATACCGGTGACCCGGCTGAAATCACTCAGGGCCTGGGGCAGCGGTTTGGCAGCCAGGGCAAACTTGAACTGGGCGCTTTGCTGCTCCTGCGCCTGTGCCACACACAGGGGCAGCAAGGCCAGCCCCGATACCGCCAGTACCGAGGCTCCCAGCCACTGTTTAACCAAACCGCCCGCCGTCGACTTCATGCTGTGAGAACCCGTGTAGAAAACGCAGTTAATGCGAATAGATCGCAGTTTCAAGCACTACACGGATGGGCCGCCGGTTTACCTCACGTTTATTTGCAAATATTTTCAGTTAGTGCGCCTGAAGGCGAAAACCAAAGCGCGGGAAGTGCACGTGCACGGTGCCGGCGCGTGGGTCGGTACGGCGCAGGATCAGTTCTTCGCGCCCGGCAAACAGCAATTCGCCGGCGACCGGGTCGACGCCGTAGTCGATGGCGCTGATGCTCACCTGCTGGCCGGCCTTAAAGCCATTCAAGTCCTCGAACACTTCGTCCGGCAACGCTGCCGGTGTGGCGTCGCGCGCAATCTCCAAGGCCTGCTCGGCCGTCATCTGGCTGGACGTGCCGTGGCCGAAACCGAGCACGCGGCCCAGCCATGCAGACACAGCCGGATAAGCATCCACCAACGGCGCAGTCACCGGCGTGGCCTTGAGGAACCACAACGGGTGGGCCAGGGCAAAGTCGGCAATCGACGGCTCGCCAAACAGGAAGTCCCCGGCCTCGCGCTGCAATTGCTGCTCCAGGCGCGCCATGATCGCTGGCCATTGGTGCTTGGCCAGTTCGGCTGGCAACTTGCTCGCGGTGCCGCCGCTGAACAGCGCGGCGCGGTCGGCGAGAAACGCCTTGATCGCTTCCGGCGGCAGTTTGCCGAAGCGCACCGCCACCGATTCCGGCTGAAACACCAGGCTCACCGCGTGGGCAAACACCACGCTGTCGGCCCAGGTAGCAAAGGTTTGGGTGATCATTTCCTGGCCGAGCGGGAACAGCGCGGGCGCGGTTTTTTCCTGCTCCAGGCGGCGGGCGATCAAGGCGGTGTCGCAGTAGATATCGGCGCCCACTTGCAGCACTGGGGTTTTACGGTAGCCGCCGGTGAGGGCTGTCAGGTCTGGCTTGGGCATCACCGGCGAGATATGCACCGAATGCCAGGACAAACCTTTGAAGCCCAGCAGCAGCCGAGCTTTTTCCGCGAAAGGAGACGTTGGGTAGTGGTGCAGGATTAGCTCAGGCATGCTGGGGTCCACGGGGTAAATGAACCCGCAGCTTAGCGTGCAACCGGCTCTGGTGGCGTGATGGGAGCCTATCAGTCAGATCAATGAGCCCTGCGCCGCCAGACATTCCTTGGCGCTCTTCTTCAGTTTCTTGATCAACCGCTCCTGGCGCAGCGCCTCGCCCTTGCTCGCGCATTGCTCCGTATACACCAGCGCCACCGCCGGGCTGCTCAGGAAAAACCGCGCGCCTTTGCCGCTCTGGTGCGAGGCGAACCGGCGCAGCGGGTCATTGCTGATGCCGCAATACAGCGCGCCGTTGGCGGCGCGCACCAGGTAGACGTACCAGGGTTTGGGTTCAGCGGGATCAGTCACGGCAAGCTTCAACACACCAGAGGAGCACCAAGCTTATCAACGACTGGCCTGGAATGCCTTCAAGCCTTTGTTCGCCTGGGCGCGCACGGCGTTTTTCACCAGCGGCGTCCAGCCCAGCAGCAGGCCCTTGGTGCCCAATGCCTGGCGCGACCAACGCCACAGGTCGAAGTGATCGTGGTGCTCGCAGATCTTGCCGTCACGAAACACAAAACGCGCCTGGATATCGTTGACCACAACATTGCCGGTCTGGCTGAACAGGTAAGTCGCCACCCAATGGGCACTGCCCGTGGTGTCATCGCTGCGAACCTGGTCGAACGTCAGCGAAAAATCCTTGGCCCGCGTGGTCAGCATGCGCCACATGTCGCCGGCATCGCGCCCGCGCAACTCGCCGAAAGCCGGGTCGCTGAACAGTACATCCTCGGTGTAGCAGGCACTCATGGCCTCGGCATCCAGCCGTTGAAACGCACTGTAGAACGTGGTGATCAGCGCGGTGTGGGCGTCACTCATGGGCAGCTTCCATCCATCAGGTTCAGGGCTCGGTACGATAAGCCCTGGCGCGGTTGAACACTATCGGCATTTATCCGGCGAATGCCGGTGCACCTACGGCACCATGCCGCAACTGCGGGCATAGGCGAACAAGTCGACATCGGTAGAGATGCACAGACGCTGCATCGCCGTACTTTTCTGCTTGCTGATGGTCGAGATGCTGCGATTGACCCGAGCGGCGATCTGGCTGACCGTCAGCCCACTGGCCAGCATGCGCACCACCTCCCGTTCCTTGCCCGACAACTGTGGCTGTTGCGACTGGTCGCCGGTTCCAGCCTGTATCAATTGCACCCGCAAGCACTCACTGACAAAGGTCTGGCCTGCGCTGACCGAATTGATCGCCAGCGGCAACTCTTTGGCCGAGGCACTTTTGGCCACAATCGCCTGGGCCCCATGGGCAAAAGAGGCGCGCAACGTGGCGACGTTGGCGAACATCGTGACCAGAATCACCGGCAACGTCGGGTACTGGCGGTGCAACAGGCTCAACAAGCCATACCCGTCGGCCTGCTGGCCACCCGGCATGGCGAAATCGGTCACCAGCACGTCACAGGGGGTCGTTTCCAGCAAACGCAGCAGTTGGTCAGGCCCATCGGCCTCGCCGACCACTTTGCACCTGCCATTGGCCTCGACCACCACTCGCTGCCCGATACGCACGATGGGATGGTCGTCAGCAATAATCACGCGAAGCATAAACACCCACAGATGATGGCAACTTGATTCAGCGCAAAATACCCTCGCCCGCGGCCCTCAACAACCGTCTAAATCCAGGCGTTTGCGTTGCGATCAACGTTTCGTAGCTGCTCTATGCAGGCCTACAAAATAAAAAGAAAAACCCTACATCCATAGACTGCAATTCAGGCTTTATTTTTCCTACAAACAGCAATGGCTTCACAGGGAACCCAAGTACGTGAGGTAGTCACGCAGCTCCCGCTCAAAGGCTTCCAACGCAGGCGTGCTCGGCCTGATGCCCTGAGCATGGACTTGATCGATCAAGCTCATGCCTCGCACCTCCAATTCAGCCATGCCGAGAAACGCCAGGCTTCCCACCAGGCGATGCAGGCGTTCGACAGTCGAAGGGACATCCAAGGCCAGCCGGGCTTGAAACAGGGCAGCGCTGTCCTCCTGGACTTCACAGAGCAGGCTGGCCAGCATCTGGCTCACGACTTGGGCATCTCCAAAGGTATCAATCAGGCCGGCGCGGGTTGGCCAACGCGCTGACAGCCGATAAACCGGTGCAGCAACAGGCGGGCCGGGAAGCCACAGTGCCAGCACCTCACGCAGTTGATCGAAGGTCAATGGTTTGAGCAGCCAGGCGTCCATGCCTGCTTCGCGGCAACGTTGCGGATCGTCGTCTACCAAGTTGCCGGTCAAGGCAATGATCGGTACGCGTGCCGACGCATTCGCGCATTCGCGCCGTCGAATCGCCCGGCTCATGCTGTAGCCGTCCATGACGGGCATCTGGCAGTCGCTGATCACCAGATCGTAGGGGTATTCGGCGAGCGCCGCGAGGCCGTCCAGCCCATCGACGGCCAGCTGATGGCCAAGCCCCAGTTTATGCAGAAACCACCCCATCAAGGCGCGGTAGGCGGAGTGGTCTTCCACCACCAGCACCTTCAAATGCTGCCAGTGTGGTGGCAGCGCGGTCGAGGGAGTCAATTCACGGGAAAGCACTGCGCTCAACGATACGCCAGTCTCCATGGTCACCTCAGTGTTGCGATCGGTTCGCCAGCGCCCGGTTGGCGCTGGCGCAAGAGTCAGAGATGCGCCTAAGCACACTCATATGACCGTCATCGCCAGACTAAAATATCTTCATGACCACTTCTAAGACGATGCAACAACTACGAAAAACCAATTTTCCTACATGATCTCGCATCTATTCCGACATGGACCCGATTGACTTTCAGGCCCCCTCGGCATTGTCGTAAAAGTTGTATTTCTCGCGGCCCCTCCCCTCGCTACAT